>NZ_JBFANH010000024.1:0-158433 GCF_040674755.1 Nocardia sp. NPDC049737
CGATATGGTGGTCGTCCACTAGAAACACCCTGGTCATTTCGCTGTGTCTCTATGCAGCATTCACTCAGCCTAGGGCGGTGTTCGTGATCGCGGGTGGAGTTCGTCCGCTGATCAGCGACCGAAGGTGTCGTCCCGCCCGGGGGCGCGCAATCGTACGCATTCGGGGCCGTCAGAGCTGGATGCCGACTCGCGCGATGCCGTTCTGGCGGTAGGCCGTCACGGTGAAGTCCGTGTCGGCGACCAACCGCATCATCCTGGTATTCGCCGGAATCAACTCTGCGACGAATCGTGCGATGCCGCGCTCACGCGCGAGGTGCACCAGGCGGTGCAGGAGTTCGGGGCCGAATGCGCCGGTCCGGTTGTCCTGATGGTGGTCGATGACAATCGCGACCTCGGCAGTCTCGGTCGTGCCGAGCACGACGAAGCTACCGAGGCCGACGATCCGATCGCCGGCGAAAGCGCCGAGCACACAATGCGCCCCATCGCGCAGGGCGAGGGCGCGAGCGACGTTGGGTAACTCCGTCGGACGTGGCACGAGATTTCGGAAGAGACCGTCCGCATCGGGCATCCCAGCGTGCAGATCCGCGACGGTCGCGGCATCGGCTGGGCCGAGCGGGCGGATGGTGATGGTTTCGGTCGAGGTGATCATGCCGTGGACTCCCAGCAGCCGAGATCGAAGTCTTTCTCGAGCAAAGCATCGCTGAAGAGGGCCGGATCGGGGATGGGCCGAAGGTCCCCAATCGAAGGACCGAACAGCACTTTGAGCTCTGGGCCCGGTCCATGCTCGATCCGTTGCCTGTCCATCGAATCGCTCCATGAGCGCCAGCACGTCGGCGACGGCGGTGTCGACATCGACCGACGATCCAGGGCTGTGCGACCAAAGCCGCCCGCGGTCAGGACCTAAGACCGCATCGCCGCCCGGCCGGCCACGTGCATCGTGGACCCAGGAGATAATTATTAAGGAGCGATATGAGCAACTACGGCACGACGGTCCGGGACGAGCTGCGTACGCCCACCCGCGAGCTGCGGCGCGCGCTCCCGCAGGTGTACGCCGGTTACAAGCAGTTGCATGATGCGGCGCTCGCCGCCGGTGAGTTGGATACCAAAACCAAAGAGCTGATCGCTCTTGCCATCGCGGTGAGCAAGGAATGCGACGGCTGCATCGCCGCGCACGCGCACGCCGCGGTTCTACGCGGCGCGACCCCTGCGGAGGCGGCCGAGGCCATCGGCGTCAGCTTCCTGATGAACGGCGGCCCCGCAACCGTCTATGGCGCCCGCGCCTACGCGGCGTTTACCGAGTTCTACAGCGAACGCACGGACTAGCGGCGCCGTACATCCACCGAGAATTTGTGTTCGAGGTCGACATCGACGCCGAACTCGCCCGGCTCGGCATGCCTGCGCGGGGGGCGGTGAGCGTGTGCTGTCGTCTTGTTGCGCCGACCACCGCGATATCGCTCGAGTCGACGGCAGCCCAGCGAGCGGCCTCCATGGCGGTTTCGGAGAAATTTGCCGACGACGGGGAGAGTTGACGGCATTGGCGGACATAGGATGTCGCTACCTTCCCGCACAAGCGGGCCCTACTGCGGGTGCACGACCGTGACCGGACACTGCGCGTGCTGAACCAGCGCATTGCTCGTGGAGCCGAGCAGCAGTCCGCGGAATCCGCCGCGTCCTCGGCTGCCCACCACGAGCAGTTGAGCGGACTTCGACCAGTCGAGCAGCGGTCGGCGCGGCCCGGATAGGTACACCTTTCGGATGATCTGGATGTTCGGGTACTTCGCCTGCCACTGCACGAGCTGCCCGGCCAGGAGCGCGTGTCCTGCGATCTCGATGTCGCGGTCGGAGGGGATGTAGGGGAATGGGGTGAAGATGTCGAGATACCGTTCGCTGCTGGCATGAACCGCGACGAGTTGGGTTTCACGCGCGTCCGCCTCGGCGAACGCGACCGCCATCGCGGCTTCGCTGACCGGGCTCCCGTCCACGCCTAGGACGACGGGACCGACGTTGCGAGTCTGCTGATCGGTGCCGGTGTCGCGGACTACCACTATGGGGCCGTGACCGTGGCTGGTCACCGCAAGCAGGGTGCTGCCGAGGTGGGCGAGTGTTCCGGCGGTGCCCGCCGCACCGATCGCGACAAGATGCGCGGTTTCGGATCGATGGATCAGCAACTGGGCCGGGTTTGCCTCGGAAACTTCGGTTTCCACGGCGAGTGTTGAGTCGACCCGATGGGCCAGGCGCTGGGCCGTCAGCACGTAGTCTTGCCCGCGTTGGCGGATCTTCTCGAGCATATGGGGCACTATCACCTCGTAAGCTCGCAACGCCGCACCGATCGAGGAGAGATCGAGGCCGTGCACGATGCGTAGTCGGCGTTGCCGTTGCGAGGCCGTTTCTGCCGCCCAGCGGACGGCGAGGTCGGATGCCGCTGAACCGTCGACGCCGACGACTACTTCGGCCGAGGTCAGTCGGTGCGGATCATCGTTGTTCGGGGTCATGAGCGCGCTGTCCCTTCGGTTCCAAAGGCTCGATCGCGGTGGTGCTGTCGATGTGGATGAGGGCGTCGAATTGGTCGGCGGGTCTGGTGTGCAAGTAGTGGCTCCGGCGTTCGGCGGCGGGGCGGTAGACCACGCCGATGGCACGCTGTAGGCGCGGTTGCCGCAGCAGGTCGGTAGCCTCGCCCGGAATGTCCATGCGGAGCAGGAATTCCGGGTTGCCGGTGTCGTGTAGCAGCTCTTCCATGCTGGATGACAGTGCGGGGCGGATGGTTTCGCGGATGGCGGGCCCGCCCCACTCCGGCGCGGCGGTAACCGTGCCCGAGCAGGTGCTGAAGCCGATAATGCGGCAGGCGTCGCCGTGGCGCTCACGGATCAGCTGGCCGAGGCTGAGTTCACCTTCGCTGCCCAGTTCGGTGGCGCGGGCATCGCCGACGTGGGAGTTGTTCGCCCACACCACGATTCGGGCTGGTGTACCGTCGTCGCGACCCAGATGAGCGACGAGCGCGTCGAGGGTGTCGGCCATATGCCGCTCGCGCAGATTCCACAAGGACATCCGGTCACCGAACATGGCCCGGTAGTAGGCCTCGGCGTCGCGCACCGACCAGGCATTGCGCAATGCGTTGAACAGTTCGTCGGCGCCGAAAGCTTCCAGTTCGCCGCGGGCGATCTCGACGCGCTGTAGTTCGAGCAGTTGCCGGATCACTTGTGCCTCACAGGATTTGCCCGCGCCGAAGGCGGCGGCGAATCCGTAGGCCTGGCCGTCGTCGCCCGCGACGTAGTCGAAACAGCCGTAGCGAATCTTGGCGCGCTGCGCAGCCTGCGGATCGCCCCGGTCGAGGTAGTCCACGACCTTGTGCATGGAGCGATGCAGGCTGTAGAGGTCGAGTCCGTAGAAGCCGGCCTGCGGCTGGTCGTCGTGTTGTTGCTCGCCGTTGTGCACGCGCAGCCAGATGACGAAGTCGTGGACCTCGGTGTTGCGCCACATCCAGGTCGGGAATCGATCGAACCCGCGCAGTGCCTGTTCGGCGGTGCTGTCGCTGCCGCGCCCGTGCACGTACTGGTTCACCCGGTAGGCGTCGGGCCAGTCCGCCTCGGCGGCGACGGCGGTGAAGCCCTTCTCCTCGATCAGCCAGCGCGTGATCGCCGCGCGGGCCCGGTAGAACTCGTGTGTGCCGTGCGAACTTTCGCCGATCAGCACGAACCGGGCATCGCCGATGATTTCCTCGAGCACCTGAGTGGTTGGGAGGCCCTCGGGTGCGTCGATGGCGGCGGCGCGGATGGTCGCCGCTGTGTCGACGGGCGGGACCGCGACGCCGGTGGTCGAGATGCCGAGCAGAGTACGCACCTGCGCGTCGGTGACCTGGGTGAAGTCCCAGAACCATTCACCGACCGCGCGGAACGGCGATGGCATTGTCGCGCAAACCATTTCGTCGACCGAGGCACCGAGTTCCAGGCAGGTCGACTCCGGCGCGGCGGGGAGCGCGACAACAATCCGCTTCGGCTCGCCCGCCCGGATCACTTCGATGGCCGCGAACATGCTCGCGCCGGTGGCCAACCCGTCGTCCACCAGGATCACCGTCCGCCCGGCCACCTCGATCGGGCCTCGGTCGGCGCGATAGGCGGCCTCGCGCCGGATCATCTCCTGGGCCTCGTCGCGGGCGATGCCACGCACCTGATCGGCGGTCAGCCGCAGTGCGCGCACCATATCCTCATTGAGGACGATGCGGCCGCCGGTGGAGAGTGCGCCGATCGCGAACTCGGGGTGGCCCGGGGCGCCGAGTTTGCGCACGACCAGTGCGTCCATCGGTGCGCTCAGCGCGGCGGCGACCTCCCAGGCGACCGAAATACCGCCGCGCGGCAGTCCGAGCACCAGGACATCTGGATCGCCGCGATAATGTTCGAGTAGACCGGCGAGCACCCGGCCCGCTTCATGCCGATTCCGGAAGATCGGCCGCGGCGTTTTTCGCTCGACTTGCGTAGGGCTCATCGAAAGCCTCCTATCACCGCAAATGGGCCGAATTATCGTGTCAGAGTGCCGTATTCGGTGCCCGAAATCATTCCGGTCGGCGGGCGGGCAGGCCGAGCGCGCTGCGCTGGACGGCGAGGCTGAGATCCGTCGCGGTGACCACTCCGATGAGTCGGCCGTGCGGGTCGATCGCGGTAATGACGTCGAAGTCGGGTCGCAGGACCACCGTAGACCAGTGCGCGCCGACTCGGATGCCCGAGACCCGGCTCAGCGGGATCGTTGCACGCAGCATGTCAGCGCTCGGGCGTCTCGGCGCCGACCAGACCTTCGGCGAGCAGAATGCGGTGTGCTTGCTGGGCCGCCTGCGTCGATCGGTCGCGGTCGGGTTCCTCGACGGGCAGCCGTTCGATGCCGCGCGCCAGCATGGCAACGGCGTCGCCGAGGGCTTGGACGCGGTCTTGGAGACTGGCAAGCGGATCGACCGTCTGCGTCTCGGCGACCGCCTGCCATTCGATCAGCGATTCGTCGATGGTCATTCGCGCACCGCACAGCACGCCGTACAGCTGCATCGGCAGGACCGCGAACATCCGGTCCAACTGTCCGGGAGAGAACAGGTCCGACAATGCCGCCGTGACCGCGCCCGCGACCGGGCCGACTTCGTCCTCGTCGACGCCCGACTCCCTGGCGAACTGCCTGAGGAATTCGGTGCTGCCATGCCGGACGGGCACATGGCTGGGCACCCAGCCCTCGTAGTAGGCACCGCGCAGTATCTCGGGCAATTGCGCCGCCAGATGCGCCGAGCTGCTGACGCCGATGCGGTCGCGCACAGTGTGCAGCCAGGCGCGCAGCGCCCGGTAGGCGAAAGCTCGATCGTCGGTATCGAGACTGTCGGCGACAGTGCGGAGCCAGTCGTGGGCAGTCTGCACGGCGGGCGCGAGGGGATCGTCATGGTGCGACATGGTTGGCCTCCTGAATGCTGACCGGGTGCGGTGGTGGGTTCTTATCGCTCAGCCTGTGTCCCGCGCGGCCATCATCCAAGGGCCGAAGGTTGCCCCTGTGTGAGCCGATGGTCCCGGTTTCGGCTCCGCCGCGTGAACGAGTGGGCTGATCGGTCTGTGCTCGGCTGGCCGAAGTCTCCTAGGTGGATGTTCCGAGTCGAATGCGGCGACAGGTGTGGCCCGGGACTCGGCCGCGGCCCAGCCGGCGGGCCTCCCGCGCTGGGCACATCGATGTAGACGGTTCGACCGCCGAACTGCTCAAGGCCATCGCACCCTACGACGTGGTTGACATTGTCAGCCATGAACCGGATCTCGAAGAGGTCTTCCTCACCTACTACGGACAGGAGTGAAGACCACGCGGCGCAACGTCTATCTGAAAAGTCTGCGCGATCCGGCATGGGCTGATCGGCTGGAGCATCGGGATCGTCGCGCTCGTGCTGCTGGAAAGCGCTTTGTGGCCGTCGATCCCGGATGCGCGGCGAGCCGGTGGCGGCCACTCCCAAAGGTGAATGCGAGTTCGGAACGAAGTTGCGAACTCGCAGATAGAGATATGTTTTCCGACCTGTTCTCCGACGAAGTCGCACCCCGACAATGTGCCCGGCGTCACAGTCCGAATCGGCTGTGACGTATTGACCATCGCCGCTCGGTCCAGCATGGTGGCGGGAGGTTAACAAGCGCTCAGTAACTTGCGTGAAAGGTTCACACTCATGCCCGAAGCCGTCATCGTCTCTGTCGCCCGGTCACCGATCGGTCGCGCTGGCAAGGGGGCGTTGCGAGACCTCCGGCCCGACGACTTGGCGACGCAGATCGTGCAGGCCGCGCTGGCGAAGGTGCCGGCCCTCGGCCCGAACGACATCGACGATCTGATGCTCGGTTGTGGCCAGCCCGCCGGTGAGTCGGGCTTCAATCTCGGGCGCGTGGTGGCGGTTCTGGCGGGCCTGGATCGAGTGCCGGGCACAACGGTCAACCGGTACTGCTCGTCGAGTTTGCAGACAACCCGGATGGCGATGCATGCGATTCGCGCCGGAGAAGGCGACGTCTTCATCTCCGCCGGTGTGGAGACCGTGAGCCGCTACATCAAGGGCAACGCCGACGGCCTGCCCGACACCGAGAACCCGATGTTCGCCGACGCGGTGGGCCGGACCGCGAAATTCGCTGCGGGAGGTGAGTTCTGGACCGATCCGCGCACGGAGGATCTGCTGCCCGACATCTATATCGCGATGGGACAGACCGCCGAGAACGTGGCACAGCTGTGCGGTGTGACCCGTGCCGAACAAGACGCTTTCGGCGTGCGCAGCCAGAACCTCGCCGAGGTCGCCATCGCCAACGGGTTCTGGGAGCGTGACATCACTGCGATCACGCTGCCCGACGGCAGCGTTGTCTCGAAGGACGATGGCCCGCGGTCCGGAGTCACCCTGGACAGGGTCGCCGAACTGAAGCCGGTATTCCGGCCCGATGGCACGGTGACGGCCGCCAACTGCTGCCCGCTCAACGACGGTGCCGCCGCGGTCGTGATCATGTCCGACACCAAGGCCGCCGAGCTGGGCCTGACGCCGCTGGCTCGGATCGTTGCGACCGGAGTCAGCGCGCTGTCCCCCGAAATCATGGGCCTGGGGCCGGTGGAGGCGTCCAAGCAGGCGCTGGCTCGTGCCGGGATGACCATCGACGATATCGACCTGGTCGAAATCAACGAAGCCTTCGCCGCACAGGTTATTCCCTCGGCGCGGGAGTTGGGTGTCGACTTCGACAAGCTCAATATCAACGGCGGCTCGATCGCGGTCGGTCACCCATTCGGCATGACCGGCGCCCGCATCACCAGCACGCTGATCAACTCCCTGCAGTTCCACGACAAGCAGATCGGTTTGGAAACCATGTGCGTCGGTGGCGGTCAAGGCATGGCAATGGTGCTCGAGCGCCTGTCATAACGGGCACACATTCTTCAAAGGACATATTTGTGAACAGATTCGAAGGCAAGACTGCGATCGTCACCGGTGCCAGTCGAGGCATCGGGCTCGGCATCGCGCAGCGCCTGGTCGACGAGGGGGCCAGGGTCGTGATCACCGCCCGTAAACAGGACGCGCTCGATGAAGCGGTGAAAGTACTGGGCGGCCCCGACCGGGCGCTGGCCGTCGCGGGTCGCGCTGATGACGTCGACCACCAGATCGAGACCGTCGAGCGGGCGATCGACACGTTCGGTAGCGCCGATCTCCTCGTCAACAACACCGGCATCAACCCGGCTTTCGGGCCGATGGTCGATCTGTCGCTGGAGGTAGCCCGCAAGATCGTCGAGGTCAACTGTCTGGCCGCGCTGTCATGGGTTCAGCAGACGTATCGGGCCTGGATGAAGGACTACGGTGGCGCGATCGTGAATGTGTCGTCGGTGGCCGGTCTCAAGCCCGCGCCGGGTATCGGCTTCTACGGTTCCAGCAAGGCGATGCTCACGCACATCACCCAGGAACTCGCGGTCGAGCTCGGCCCGAACCTGCGGGTCAACGCCGTCGCCCCGGCAGTGGTGAAGACGAAGTTCGCCACCGCTCTCTACGAGGGCAGGGAGGACGAGGTCGCTGCGGCCTACCCGCTGAAGCGGCTCGGCGTGCCCGAGGACATCGGCAGTGTGGTGGCGTTTCTGCTCTCCGACGACGCGAGCTGGCTGACCGGGCAGTTGCTGGTCGTGGACGGCGGCATCACTCTCACAGGTGGGGTCTGACATGGCGCGCATTCGACGAGCATTCATGACCAATCCGATACCGCGGACCGCGGTCGTGACCGGTGCCGCTCGCGGTATCGGCGCCGACGTCGCCCGGCGGCTGGCTGGTGACGGCATGGCTGGCCGAGACGGTCGCGGTGCTGGTGCCGCGCGTGATTGCCGATCAGGAGGATGACAGATGACCAATCCCGACGCGGTTCGTGACGATCTGCGCCGCCGGGTGGAAGCCGTACTCGCGGAGCACGATCCGGCCACCACCGATGCTGTGACCTTTCACCGAGCCAGGTTCGACGCGGGTTTGGCCTGGGTTCACTTTCCGATCGGGCTCGGTGGCCGGGCCGTCGACCGGGAAGCGCAACCGTTCGTCGATGCCCTGTTCGAGCAGGCCGGATCTCCGGACAACAATGCGGCGATCAACGGTATCGGCCTGGGTATGGCCGCGCCGACGATCCTCGCCCACGGCAGCACGGAACAACAGCAGCGCTTCCTGCGTCCGCTGTGGAGCGGGGAGGAGATCTGGTGCCAGCTGTTCAGTGAACCGGGCGCCGGCTCGGACCTGGCCGCGATCGCCACCCGGGCAGTGCGCGACGGCGACGACTGGGTCGTCAACGGGCAGAAGGTATGGACCTCGGTCGCGCACAAAGCGCGGCTGGCAATCCTGGTGGCGCGCACCGATCCCAGCCAACCCAAGCACGCGGGGCTGACCTACTTCATCTGCGATATGACCGCCCCCGGAGTCGAGGTCCGGCCGCTGCGGCAGATCACCGGCGAAGCGGAATTCAACGAAGTCTTCCTCACCGACGTGCGGATCCCCGATGCGCACCGCCTGGGCAAGGAAGGGGAAGGCTGGCGAGTCGCGACCACGACGCTGAACAACGAGCGCGTCTCGATCGGGGGGCGCGCACTGCCCCGCGAGAGCGGAGTACTCGGTGTCGCCGCCGACCTCTGGCGAGAACACCCGGAAAAGCGCACCCCCGAACTGCACCACCGGTTGTTGCGATTGTGGGTGGATGCCGAGGTCTCCCGGCTGGCGGCAACCCGACTGCGTCAGCAGGTGGCCGGCGGCCAGCCCGGACCCGAAACCTCCGCCGTCAAGCTGTCGTTCGCCCGCGTCAACCAGCAGGTCGCCGGACTGGAGGTCGAACTGCACGGTGAGCACGGCCTGCGATACGACGATTGGACAATGGTGCGCCCGGACCGAGTCGATTTCGCCGGTCGGGGCGCCGGCTACCGCTTCCTGCGGGCCAAAGGCAATTCGATCGAGGGCGGAACCTCGGAAATCCTGCGCAACATCATCGCCGAACGGGTCCTCGGCCTGCCGAGCGAACACCGCGCGGACAAGGACATCGCCTGGAAGGACCTGAGCCGATGAGCGACATCCTGCTCCTCGACACCGATGTCGAGACCTCCCTGCGGAGCGCGGTACGTGACCTGCTCACGAGCCGATGTGACCCGTCCGCGATTGTGGGGGCCTACGAAGGCGATCGGACACTGACCCGGATGTTGTGGAAATCGATTGCCGACGACCTCGGGATCGCTGGTCTGCTCATCCCCGAGGACCGCGGCGGGGCCGGCGGTACGGCCCGTGACGCCGCTGTCGTACTCGAGGAGTTCGGCCGGTTCGTCGCACCGGTACCGTTTCTGACCAGCAGCGTGATCGCCGCGACCGTCCTGCTCGCGGGCGAGTCCGCGCTGGTCGGTCAGCTCGGCGGCGGTGAATGCAGCGCAGCGCTGCTGACGCCGTTCTCCACTGCGTCGGTGACGCAGGTCCCGACGCTGACGGCTGATGCGCAGGGCCGGGTGTCCGGCCGCGTCACCAGTGTCGCCGGTGCGCTCGATGCCGATGTACTGCTGGCCGCCGTGCAGACGGCGAACGGTACACAGGTGCATGCGTTGGCGGCTACCGCGGTGGCGATCGAGCCGGTGGTCTCGCTGGATATGACCCGTCCGCTGGCCGACGTCACTGTCGACTCTGTGCCCGGCCGGGTCGTTGTCGCTGCCGAATCCGGTTGGGCAGCACTGCAATCCGGTTTGACGATCGGTGCCGCACTCCTGGCGTCCGAGCAAGCGGGGATCGCGGCCTGGTGCCTGGAGACAACTGTCGAGTATCTGAAGCTGCGCCGTCAGTTCGGTCGGGTGGTCGGTGGATTCCAGGCGCTCAAGCACCGCCTTGCCGACCTCTACGTCGAGGTCGAGTCGGCTTCGGCCGCCGCGCGGTATGCCGCGGGGACATTCGCGGCGGGCGACCCCGACAGTGGGATCGCCACCGCCGTCGCCGCGTCCTATTGCAGTGATATCGCGGTGCGGGCCGCCGAGGAAGCCATCCAACTGCATGGTGGGATCGGCATGACCTGGGAGCACCCGGCGCATCTGTACCTCAAGCGCGCCAAGGCCGACCAGATCGGGCTGGGAAGTCCCGGCCACCATCGGGGGGTGCTGGCCGACCTCGTCGGGCTGCCGTTGGAATAGGGCTGAATCTGCCCAATTCCGAGAACGACCAATACAAAGGAGTAACCAGTGGCCGATCCGTATGTGGTGGTGGCGACCATGATTGCAAAGCCGGGGGAGGAGGAACTCGTCGAGCAGACCTTGACGACCGCGGCTGCGGCAGTGCACGCCGAACCGGGCTGCCTGATGTATGCGTTGCACCGGAAGACCGGGACAACGGGCCATTTCGTCATGATCGAGAAATGGGCGTCGAAAGAGGCCCTGCGTGCGCACGGTCGAAGCACCGCAATGCGCGAGATCGGGCAAGCGCTGGGCAACGCACTCACCGGCCCGGCCGAGATCTCGGTCTTCGACCCGCTTCCGGCCGGTGACCCGGAACTCGGCGCTGTCTGACCCGGTCTGTTCTGCGTTCTGCGAAGAAGAGGAGTTTACGTGACAACAACCCAGCAGGTGCGGCTCGCGAAACGGCCGTCGGGGCTACCCGACGCGGGCACATGGAACCTGACGACCGAGGAGCTACCCGCGCTCTCCCCGGGGCAGATCCTGGTCAAGGTGGATTTCATCTCCCTCGACCCGGCGATGCGCGGCTGGTTGAACGACGTGCGATCGTATGTGCCGCCGGTCGGTGTCGGGGAGGTCATGCGATCGCTGGATATCGCGACGGTTGTCGAGTCGACGCACCCGGACTTCGCCGTCGGCGATGCCGTCAGCGGAATTTTCGGCGTGACCGAATACGCGATCCATAATGGCCGGGGGGTGCAGAAGGTCGATATGAGTACGGCGGCCGGCCCGACCTGGTTGGGGACGCTCGGAATGCCTGGGATGACAGCCTATTTCGGTTTGCTCGAGGTCGGTGGGCTGCAGGCCGGAGATACGGTGGTGGTTTCCGCGGCCGCGGGTGCTGTCGGCAGCATCGCCGGTCAGATCGCGAAGATCAAGGGCGCGAACGTGATCGGGATCGCGGGCGGC
Organism: Nocardia sp. NPDC049737; assembly: GCF_040674755.1. Lineage (NCBI taxonomy): Bacteria > Bacillati > Actinomycetota > Actinomycetes > Mycobacteriales > Nocardiaceae > Nocardia > Nocardia sp. NPDC049737. The sequence continues at coordinate 11,581 of NZ_JBFANH010000024.1, forward strand.
CCAGAGAAATGTCGGATGCTGACCGAGGAACTCGGTTTCGACACGGCCATCGACTATCGGAACGAGAACGTCCTACAGCGGTTGCGGGAGGTCGCTCCGGACGGAATCGACGTCTATTTCGACAATGTCGGCGGTGACATCCTCGATGCCGCGCTTGCCAATCTTCGGCGCGGTGCCCGCGTCGTCATCTGTGGTGCGATCTCGGCATACAACGCGGAGAAACTACCTCCGGGACCTTCACGGTATATGTCGCTGTTGGTTCACCGGGCGTCCATGACGGGCTTCGTCGTTTTCGACTATGCGGACCGTTACGGTGAGGCGGTCGCGGAGATCTCCGGTTGGCTGGCCGAAGGCAGGATCAAGAGCAGGGAGCATGTTGTGGACGGCGGTGTCGCCTGCTTCGGTGAAACCTTGAACATGCTGTTCACCGGTGCCAACACCGGCAAACTCGTGCTCACTGTGTAGAGCCATACTGTCCAGGTGACCGATACAGAGGACCTCTCGCGTGCGGACCAGACCCGCGCTCGGCTGCTCGACGCGGCGGTGGTTGCCTTCGCTGAACGCGGCTTCCACGGCTCGACGACCCGCGATATCACATCGATTGCCGGGGTGAGCACGGGTGCAATCTACGTGTACCACCGCTCCAAGGAAGAGTTGCTCTACCAGATCTCGCGCACCGGTCACCTGGACACCCTGGAGCGAATCCGCGCTGCCATCGCTTCGGCACAAGACCCCGCCGACCAACTGATCGCGTTGATGCGGGAGTTCACGATCCATCACGCACGCGCCCACACCGTGGCCCGGATCATCAACTATGAGCTCGCCGCTCTGAGCGCAGAACATCAACAGGAGATCAAGGAAATCCGGCGCTCGATCGAAGGAGAGGTCCGGAGCTTGATCCAGCGAGGTGTCGCCACCGGGGTTTTCGAGAACTCGAATTCCCACATGGCCGCCACTGCCCTGCTTTCGCTGGGAATAGATATCGCGCGCTGGTATCACGAGGGTGGCTCCTGGTCACCGGAGGACATCGGCGACTATTACGCGGAGCTTGCCCTACGGATTGTGGGCGGTCGGAAATCGAGCCCGCCCGGGCGCGCTCGATCGTGAATATCACAAGGTGATCACATGCAGACCGACGCCGCAGAATTGCTCGCGAGGATCGCGGGCGGACTGAGCCGGCATGCGCTGGGCTTGTCCGAACGTTTGACGGAGCAGATGCTCCAGATCGAGCCGGAGCTGCGCGGCGACAGCCGGGTGGAGTCACTACTGCGCGCCAGCGTCACCGGCAATGTCGTGATCGCGTTGCATATCTACGAACTGGGGCTGGACATCGACGAGATCGATGCGCCGGCGGAGGCGTTGGAGTACGCCCGTCGCATGGCCCAGCGCGATACCTCGATCACCGCGCTGCTGCGGGCCTACCGCATCGGGCAGCGGCTGTTCAACGACCACATGCTCGGCGAGGTCACCGCCGCGACGAACGACCTCGACCTGGTCACAGCGGCGGTGGCCGAAATGACCGACCGCTCGTTCGCCTATATCGATCGGGTCTCCCAACAAGTCGTGACCGCCTACCAGGACGAGCGGGAACGGTGGCTGCAGAACCAGATGGCTGTCCGCACCGCTCGGGTCCGCTCGATCCTGTCCGGACAGCGTTACGACCCGGGTGACAGCGAACGTGCGCTGGGATATCGGCTCGACCGAACCCACTTGGGCCTGGTTGTCTGGTCCGACGCGGGTGCCGATCAACTGCGTGCGGCCAAACAAGTGGCGACAGCCATCGCCGACCAGTTGGCCTGCCGAGGACAACCCCTGCTGATCCCGGCCGACGAATCGACCCTGTGGGCGTGGCTCCCGCAACCGGAACTGGGAATGGATTCCGCCGCGATGTGCACTCCGACGGCGACATGGGTGGCGGTGGGTAGACCTGCCAGCGGGCTGGAGGGCTTCCGACTGACTCATCGTCAGGCGACACAAGCGCAGGTGGTCGCGATGTCCGCGCCGCCACCGCAGCGTGCCTCGGTGTCGTGTTCGGCACAGGTCGGGCCGATCGCGCTGATGTGCTCGGATCTGGCCGCAACGCGAGCGTGGATCAACGAAATCCTTGGGTCGCTGGCGCGTGACGACGATGCCACGGCACAGCTGCGCGAGACCGCGCGTGTCTTCCTGGAAACCAACGGCAGCTTCCAGACAACCGCCGAGCGGCTGGTACTGCACCGCAATACTGTCCAGTACCGGATCCGCAAGGCGGAGGCGGTACTGGGGCATTCACTGCGGGAGGGACGGCTGGACGTCGAGGTCGCCCTGCTGGCCTGCCGATGGTTGGGGTCGACAGTGCTGCAGCCCGTGGGTGACTGAGTCATCCGTCGTGCGGTGCGCACGATCACTCCGGCTATCTTCATGCGCTCGCGATATGGTCCACGTCACATCACCTTCCTAACGTTGCATTCACGCCAGCGAGCTGCTGCGTTAGCAAGGAGATCGACATGCACTTCGCCGCCCTCCCGGATGTACGCGCCGGGATCTTCCCCACCAAACCCTGTCTTACCGACGACGACCTGGGGCGGATCACCAACGCCGAGTTCCTCGACCTCGTGCAGAAGTACGCCGATCGGTTGTCGAAGGCGGGGATCGGTGTCGGCGATGTTGTCGCCGTAATGCTGCCCAACCGGCTCGAATTGATCGTGGCATTGTTCGCGACCTGGCGGCTGGGTGCCGCGGCGACGCCGATCGCCCCGTCACTGACCCCGGACGAGGTGGAATATCAGCTGACCGATTCCCGCGCTCGCGTACTGGTCTGCGCCGATAACGGTGAGTCCGGCAATGTCCGTGCACCGCAGCCGCTTTCGGTGCCAGAGCTGGATCGGCACGAAGGCCGCGTCGGTGGTGCGGAGGCGACCGAGTTCTCGAACGACGCGCTGGCGTTGATCATCTACACCAGCGGTACCACCGGACGCCCCAAGGGCGTCGAGCTGACGCACGCGAACATCATGGCGATGGCCGAGACGATGGTCGTGGGCATGCGGCTGACCGCTGACGACCATAGTCTGCTGATTCTGCCGCTGTTCCACGTCAACGGCATCGTGGTCAGCGTGCTGTCGCCGCTGCTCGCCGGCGGCCAGACCACTGTCGCGGGCAGGTTCTCGCCGCGGACCTTTTTCGACAGGGTCGAGGCGGCGCGGCCGACCTTTTTCTCCGCGGTGCCCGCCATCTACGCCATGCTGTCGGCGCTGCCGGCGGAGATCCAGCCCGACACCTCCTCGGTCCGGTTCGCCCTCTGCGGTGCGGCTCCGATGCCTGTCGAACTGCTCGCGCGGTTCGAGGAGCGCTACGGCGTCCCGATCTACGAAGGCTATGGCCTGTCGGAGGGGACGTGCGCGAGCACGGGCACTCCGCTCGACGGTGTCCGCAAACCCGGCACCGTCGGTATCGCCCTGCCAGGTCAGGAGATCGCCGTCGTAGACAGCGAGGGCAATTTCCTCGGTGACGGATCGGCGGGCGAGGTCGTGATCAAAGGCCCGACCGTAATGCGGGGATATTTGGGTCGGCCCGATGAGACGGCGAAGGTGATCGTCGATGGCTGGCTGCACACGGGAGACGTCGGCCGCATCGACGCCGAGGGCTACCTCACCCTGGTCGACCGCATCAAGGACATGATCATCCGCGGCGGCGAGAACATCTACCCCAAGGAGATCGAGTCCGCGATCTACACCCACCCTCGGGTGCTAGAGGCCGCCGTGATCGGGCGACCGCACCCCATTTACGGCGAAGTACCCGTCGCCTTTGTGTCCTATCGCGATGGGGCCGGGATCGAGCCGGAACAGATGCTCGATCATCTTCGGAAGTCCTTGGCCGAGTACAAGATTCCCGAAGTGATCGTGGCCGTCGACGAGATCCCGAAGAACCCCGTCGGGAAGATCGACAAGCGGACTCTGCGCGCCCGCCCGGTCGAAGCGCACCTCTGACACCCCTCAGCTTCCACTCGAAAGAAATCTGCCATGGGATTCACAAAACCGGACCTTCCGGACATCGACTACGCCGAATGGAAGACCCGCCCGCGCGGCGAACGGCTCCGCACCGTCGCGGAACACTGGGTCGAGCACGGCTTCGGCACCCCTTATGCCGTCTACCTGCTCTACATCGTCAAGTGCGCCTTGTACGTCCTCGGCGCGGCAGCGGTAATCTCGCTGACCCCTGGTCTCGGAGTGCTCGCCGACATCACGTCGTGGTGGACCGAGCCGATCGTCTACCAGAAACTGGTCGTGTGGACCCTGCTGTTCGAAATCCTCGGGTTCGGGTGTGGGTTCGGGCCGCTCACCATGCGGTTCCTGCCGCCGATCGGCGGGCTGCTGTACTTCCTGCGCCCCGGCACGCTGCGCCTGCCGCCGTGGCCGGCGAAGGTGCCGTTCACCCGGGGTGACGAGCGCGGCACCATCGACGTCGTCCTGTATGCGGTCGTCCTCGGATCCGGAATCTGGGCGTTGCTCGCCCCCGGTCAGGGCACTGCACCGGTAGACGGCACTCACGTAGGCCTGCTCGATCCCACGATCGTCGTGGCTCTGGTCGTCGCCCTCGGCGCGCTGGGGTTGCGGGACAAGACGGTGTTCCTGGCCGCCCGCCCCGAGCACTACCTGTTGATGCTGCTGATGTTCTTCGTCCCGTTCTCCGACATGATGATCGGATTCAAGCTGGTCATGCTGGCACTATGGTGGGGTGCGGCCACGTCCAAGCTCAACCATCACTTCGGGCACGTGGTAGCGGTCATGATGAGCAACAGCCCGGTCATGCGGATCAAATGGCTGGAGCGCAAGATGTACCGCAACCCGCCGCAAGACCTGCGCCCGTCACGGATCCCGGTCCTGCTGGCCCACGGCGGCACCGTCGTGGAATACCTGGTTCCCGCCTACTTGGTCTTCCTCGGCCATGGTGGCCCGCTGACCTGGGCGGCGATCATCTTCATGGCGGTCTTCCACCTGCACATCATCTCCACCGTGCCGATGGGCGTTCCGCTGGAATGGAACATCTTCTTCATCTTCAGCCTGTTCTACCTGTTCGGTCACTACGGTTACATCCATGTCTCGGGGCTTCGATCTCCGCTGGTGTTCATGCTGATCGGGTTCTCCACACTCGTTGTCATCCTCGGACATGTTCGGCCGCAATGGGTTTCGTTCCTGACGTCGATGCGCTACTACGCCGGCAACTGGGCCACCAGCACCTGGTGTTTCCGTGGGGACGCCGAGCTGAAGCTCGAGCAGCATGTGACCAAGAGCGCCGCGCTGCCGGTCATCCAGTTGACCAAGCTGTACGGCCCCGAGATCGCCGATATCCTGATCCAGACCGGGATGGGCTGGCGATCGATGCACACCCACGGCCGAGCGCTCAACGGTCTGATCCCACGGGCCGTCGACAACGAAGACGACTACGCCATCCGCGACGGAGAGATTGTCGCCGGCCCGCTGCTGGGCTGGAACTTCGGTGAAGGGCATCTGCACAACGAACAGTTGCTGGCAGCGCTGCAGCGTCGCTGCCAGTTCGAGGAAGGCGAACTGCGCATCGTCGTCCTCGAATCCCAGCCCATCCACCGGCAACGCCAGGCATATCGCATCGTCGACGCCAGGACCGGAGTCATCGAGGAGGGCTACGTGCTGGTCGAGGACATGCTGGCCCGCCAGCCGTGGCCGGAGCCGGGCGATCCGTTCCCGGTTCATCCTCTCCGCCGTGACAACCGGGTTCTGCCCTCGGCGCGTGTGCGATGACCACGGCGATCGTGGTCGGCTCCGGCCCGAACGGACTGGCCGCCGCCGTCACACTGGCCCGTCACGGCGTCGAGGTCACCGTGCTCGAGGGTGCCGCCACCATCGGCGGCGGCACCCGCTCCGGCGAGCTCACGCTGCCCGGGCTGCTGCACGACCACTGCGCGATGGCCCACCCCATGGCCGTCGGGTCGCCGTTCTTGACCGGAATCGATACGGCCCGATACGGATTGGAATGGGCGTGGCCGGAAATCGACTGCGTGCACCCACTCGACGACGGAACAGCGGGAGTGCTGTACAGGTCCCTCGAAGACACCGCCGTGGGCCTCGGCGCCGACGGCTCGATCTGGCACCGCCTGTTCGCCGGCCCCTCCGCTGGATACGATCTGTTGGCGGCCGATTTTATGCGACCGCTGCTGCGGATACCGTCACATCCGCTGCGGTTGGCACGATTCGGCATCCCGACCCTGATCCCCGCCGCCGCGCTCGGCCGGTTGTTCCGGACCGAGCGGGGACGGGCACTGTTCGCCGGGAACATGGCGCACGGCTGGCAACCACAGCACCGGATCCTCTCCGCGGCAATCGGTCTCGGCATCACCACCGCCGGCCATCGCTACGGGTGGCCGGTCGCGGTGGGCGGCTCGCGCGCAATCGCGGACGCCATGGCGGCCGCATTGACAGATCTGGGTGGAAAGATCGAGACCGGCCTGTGGGTCGAATCGCTCGATCAACTGCCGCCAGCCGACCTTGTGATGTTCGATCTCGCCCCGGCCGCGATCGCCGATATCGCCGGTGACCGGCTGCCGTCGCGGATCTCCCGCGAGTACCGGCGATTTCAACACGGGCCCGCCGCCTACAAGGTCAGCCTGGCCGTCGAGGGCGGCATCCCGTGGACCAACCCGCACGCCCGCAAAGCGGGAAGCCTGCACGTCTGCGGCAGCGCCGCCGACGTGGTTCACGCCGAACGCGCAATCCATCGAGGCCGGCTTCCCGACCGGCCCTTCATCGTGGTCGGACAGCAGTACCTCGCAGACCCCACACGATCACGCGGAAATCTACACCCCATCGACCTGTATGCTCATGTGCCACAAGGCTATTCAGAGGACGCCACCGACGTACTGCTCGACGCGGTCGAGCGCTTCGCGCCCGGGTTCCGGGACCGCGTCGTCGCCACCACCGTGGTCGGCCCCACCGCCTTGGAGGCCTACAACCCCAACTATGTGGGCGGAGACATCCTCACCGGCGACAAGAACATTCGCCAACTACTCTTCGGCGGATCACGTATCACGCTGCGCCCCTACCATATAGCGGACCGGATGTTCATCTGCTCGGCCGCCGCCCCACCAGGGCCCGGAGCGCACGGGATGAGTGGATACAACGCAGCGGCCGCGGCGATGCGAACGTTCGCCGCCCCCAACCAAGCATCCGCGTAGCGCTCGATGTCGAGATCCATTACGACCATCGACAACAAATCGCCGCAGTGCCAGCCGACCGGTCGGCACGACTACGGGGTGATGCCGTCGAATTGCATGACCCAGTAGGGGTTGTTCGTGGTGGTGTTCCATTGCGAGACATACAGAGTCACGTCGGTGGGTGAGGTGGAGCGGGGGTGGATGTAGCCGCCGTAGAGTTGCGGGAAGGAGCGGACCCAGAACTGCCACCACGGTACGGCGCCGTGGATCTGTTGTCTCGGATTGGTCCACACCTGGTCGATCGCCGCTGCGGTACGGGTGGAGATGCAGTAGCCGTCGACATCGAAGTAGGACATAACCCAAGTACCCGCAATGTTTTTCACACTCAGCTCCCCGATCGGGCCCATCCCCGCGAACAACGGGGTGGGGGTCGGGTTGCCCCACTGCCAGGCCGAGCCGTTGTAGCCCCAGTACTGGTAGCTGGCGCGGGTGGCGATCTGCTGCCACGGCACGCGCATCAGAATCGGCCCGTTTCGGTTGTGTGCGCGCCCCCATTCCTTGGACACGATGTAGAGGTAGCCGTCGCCGTTGTTGTTGCCGATGCCCGCGAAGGACTGCATCATGAACGGGCTCCAGCCGCCGTAGCCGTCGCTGCCGTCGTTGCGCCACACCGTCGCGTAGTCCGTCCAGGTGGTGCCGTCGTTATCGGAGTAGGCGAGCCCGCAGAACAGCGCCCCGTACCGATCGACGGAGGCGTTCCAGTCGTGGACGCTGGTGTAGGTCAACCAAGTGCGCCCGTTCGGGTCGACGAAGGCGTCGTTGGGGATGCGGGTGACCTCGATCCCGTAGCCATTGTCGGCGTTATGGGTGTAGGTGAGGACCTGTTTCGCCTGCGCCCCGCCGGCGGCGCCGGTGAAAATGGTGGTGGTGTCCGGGACGTTGGGGCTGAACAGCACGATCGGCGAGCCGAGCCAGGTGCCCGAACCTTCGCTGTCGCCGGTGAAGGCATCGCCGAACACGAATCCGGATCGCCCTGCTCCGAAATGGCTGCGGTCGTAGGGGATACCGAGATCGGCGCCACCTACCCCGAATTGCCGCGCGGTACTTCCGCTGTACCCGTTGATGGCCGTGCCCCAATGTGTCGACATCGCCGAGGTCCTCCCTGCTCATGCGTTCATTCGTTACTGGTGTGCCTAGGCGAGCGATCATCGTCACCGGGCTGACGGCCGACGTCCACCGCCAGCGCGTCGGACGGAACCGGTGCCGCAGAACCCACTGCGGCTGACCAGGTTTCGGCCGCTATGGATCCGGTCTATTTGGCTTCAGCGAGGACGAATCGGGAAAATGCCGCTGCCCGTCTGGAGTTGTCGTTGAAGACCTGCCCGGTGGTGAGATCGATGGCGTACACGCTGCGCTCGGGGACCCCGCCGTTGAAGGTGCCGAACCATGCGGTGGGCCCGGCTTGTGATGTGTCGCAAGCTTGTACGTCCGTGAACGCCCCCTTCGGAAAGCTGAGCTCGGCGAGGTTGGTGGAGGTCAGGCCGGCCAGGGTGCCGCCGCCGGCGGCGGCGGCGGTCGCGGCCGCCTGGACCTGTGGCACACAGTCGGTGATCACGAAGAAGCGGCCGTTCGCGCTGGGGATTGTGGGCATGCGAGTACTCCGATCACGACTATTGGGCGGGCGGCTGGAAGCCGGCGATGTCGAGTTTCTGCCCGATTGCCGCGACGGCGTCGACGAGGGACCGGCCGCCGAGTTGCGGCCAGCCGTTGCCTTGGTCACCGCGCATCTGGATCCACTCGTCGCGGATGCGGCCGTCGGTATCGCGGGGCAGCGGCACCTGAGTGGGCCCCGAGGGTGGCGCAAACCCGGGGAGACCGAGGGCTTGGCCGACAGTCGCAACGCCGTCGACGAGGGTGCGGCCGGCAAGTTGGGGCCAGCCGTTGCCACCGATGCCCATGAACTGAATCCACATGTCGGTGACCGGATCCGGCGCGACCACCCCGACGCCACACTGGTTGGCGAAGTCCTCCGGCGAGAATCCGTCGGCGGAGTTCATATCGCAGTTGCCGAAAGGCGAGGCGCCCTCGGGGAGGCCGCCGCCGTAGCCTTGGCCGTCGGTGTACTGGTGGGCGATCTGGCCGGGCAGGTTCGGGTTGCTGCCGTAGCCGGCGCCAATCATGTTGAGCCCGTCCGGGCGCACCGGCCACATGCTGTTGAAGTCGGACCGGTTGGCGTAGCCGATGATCCGGCGCGTCGAGCCGAGCCAGTCGGCCAGCCGCCAATAGGCGCGATTGATGCCGTCGGACTGGTCGCCGCCGGGATTGCCGCCCGATTCCACATCGATCATGGAGATCATCCTCGGGTGCGGACCGCCCGCCTGGCCGACCATGCTCCTGTGGGTGTCGGCGGTGTCGAGCCAGTTCGGTCGCCAGTAGAAGTAGACGATGAAGCAGGAAATTCGTCCGGCGTCGGCTGCGTCGGCGGCCCACGCATAGTTCGTGAAAAAGTTGTGGTCCCGGTACGTGCCATCGTTGGATCTGAACGAAAAGATTTGGTACGGGTAAGAGTCGTCGACCGGTACTTGGAACTCGGACACGTCGGCGAAAAGGGAATCAACCATGACTACCCTCCGAGAAGGTCGACCGGACCCGTGGGACCGGAATCGAGTGGTAGCTACCGATTTTCCGGCCCCGCGGCCGCGACGTCAGCAGTAGTGAACTACTGTGACCGCGTCGTAATCGGCGATGCCGCAACGAAGCCTGGTCGCCGCCTCCGGGTCAGCGGCCGCTGGTGCCCGCTACGACGGTGTGGATCCTCAGTTGGGTCGTGGTCGCCTGCGCGAGACTGCATGCTGTCCCGGCGCGTTCGAGGTAGAGCGATACGGTGTTGTCGGGCGGGTAGATTCGCAGCCCCGGCACCGACACCGGTTGACATTGCTCGGGCGGAACGTTGTGCACGTTGATTGCGAACACCAGCGCCGACGCCTGCCCACCGGGCGCCAACTGGACTGGGCCGGACGAGGCACCGTCACGCGTGGCGGGCGCGCCTACGGGTGCGCTGTCCGGGCCGATAACGTAGGAGACACCCGGGAATCCGTCGAGTACGCACGGACCGGACCCGTTGTTGGTGAACACGATCGGGAAGGCGACGGTTCCGGCGGCCGCGGTTTCCGGTCCGAGACCGGCCGCGAGATCCGACGTCCGACATTGCGTGGCAACGGCATCCGAAGTACGCGCGGCCGGTGGCGGCGCGGTCGACGGCGGCGAAACCGCATGCAGCGCCGAGTCCGCGCTGGGGCTGGTCGTCCCAGGCGGGGCCGACTGTTCGGAGCCACAACCGGTGACGGTCGCCGCCGTAGATGCGGTGAGCAGCCACCACGCCATCCGCCTTCTCCTCACAGCAGCTCACCGTACTCCGCGGGTGGACGAAAGCGCAGCGGAAACGCCATTGCCACAACCGAATACGGACCGGTCCCGGATGCTCAGGCCCAACGAGGGGCTCGTTTCGACATTTCGACAGCACCTGAACAACGGATCTAGCACCCTTTGCGCGATCAGTGATCGGTCGGGGCCGGTGCTGGCTTCCAGAAGACCAAGCCGTCACGGTGGTGGGCTTCGAGCCAGGGGGAAAGTTCCGTGCTGGAACGGATTCCGCCGTCGATGACGGCGCGGTAGATGTCGATGGAAGGGCGTTGTGGAATCGAACCGGCTTGGATCAGTGCTTTCAGTTCCAGGATCGTGCGCCTGGCCTCGGGTGTCAGTGCTGCTCGAATGGGGTCGATCAAGTCGGCGGAGCGGGGACCGGGATGATCACGGCGTAGCGACCACATGTCGATTTTCCATTCGGTGCCGTCGTCGGCGTGATAGCCGAGCCGCCAGTACAGGCCCTCGTCGGCGTCGGTGAGATGGTTGCCGAACCGCGCGTTGCGGACATCAGGGTGCAGCGCGCACTCGCGCAGCACGGCGAAGCCGTCTTCGATGCGCGGTTCGTCGCAGTAGATTTCGATATCGATATCGGGTGCCATGGCCAGTTCGTAGGCCAAGGCTCCTACCAGGACTGGTGTTCCGAATGCCCGCCAGTGCTCCAGGAGCCGGAGTCTCGCGAGAATTTCGTGTGCTTGCTGGGTTCGTTGCCGGCTCTGCTCGACAGCATCGGGCATACTTTTCTCCGCTTTCACGAGGGATTCGATGATTCTCTCGCGTTGGATCGTTCAGTCGCTCAGCAGGATTCGTTTTCGGAAGCGACCGCGCGCAACATCACGCTGATGAACCAATAGGCTTGCGCGGCAAGCAGATTCCAGTACGTGGAAGGTGGCGAAGAGGCCGACCGGTTCGCAGCCGTGCTGTTGCCCCGGCTCAACGGCGCCACCCGGAGCGTCAGGATATATCCCGCGTTCCGGCAAACCCGGCCTGCGCGTCCGGCTGGCCGGGGCGGACGCGGTCCGCATCTGCACGCTGGGCGACGTGCCGATCGTCGAGGCCGGTTCGCCGCGCGACGGTTTCTATCTGTTGCGGCGACTTCTGCGTTCGGTCTCCGACGAGGGATAGCTCCGTATACGCCGATCTCGCAAATGTGCTGCCAGCCATCGGGGTTTTGGACCGTCGGTTTCGCACTGTATGCCTTCCCAGCTCAGCATCCCTTCCTTTGCTGTTTTCGGCATACGCTGGGGTTGGCGAAAGGTGAGCGCATGTTGCCTGGTTGCCGGAGAATGTCTCTTCGGATTGCCCCTACCGATGACCGATAATGATTCGCCGCGCACCCGTCGTGAGGTGATTACGCCGGTCACGGCGGAGCTGGCCGCTGCTGGCTTCGAGGATGCCGTGGAGATCGGACGCGGCGGTTTCGGGGTGGTGTATCGCTGCTGTCAGGTGTCGTTGCACCGGACAGTGGCGGTGAAGGTGTTGACAGTGCAGTTGGACACCGACAATCAAGCGCGATTCGTTCGCGAGCAGCGGGCGATGGGGCGGCTGACCGGGCACCCGAACATTGTCACCGTGCTGGAAACCAGCGCCACCGAAAGTGGCCGCCGCTACCTGGTGATGCCGTATTACCCCCTGGATTCCCTGGATGCGCGGATCCGCCGGCATGGCCCACTTCCGGTGGAGCAGGTGTTGTCGATCGGGGTGAAGGTCGCCGGCGCGCTCGCCAGCGCGCATCGTCTCGATATCGTGCATCGGGACATGAACCCAGGAAACATCCTGCTCACCGAGTACGGCGAACCGGTGTTGACCGATTTCGGTATCGCGCACATGGCCAGCGGGTTCCAGACCGCTGCGGGCACGTTGACCAGGTCGCCGACGTTCACCGCACCGGAGGTACTCGAAGGAGACACTCCGACGTCGGCCGTGGATGTGTACGGGCTCGGAGCCACGCTGTTCTGTGCGCTCACCGGGCATGCCGCTTTCGAACGTCGCAGCGGGGAGGACGTGGTGACGCAGTTTTTGCGGATTACCACCGAGCCGGTTCCGGACCTGCGGGACAGCGGCGTCGCGGACGAGGTGTCGGTAGTGGTGGAAGCCGCGATGAGCCGCGATCGCCATGAGCGGCCCTCGGCCGTGGCTCTGGGGGAGAGGCTTCGGCAGGTGCAGCGCCGCCTCGGATTCCCGGTGGGCGAGATGGCGTTGTGGGGCGAACCGATTCACGACGGCCCAGACCAGCAGCCACCAGCGCGGAAACCGCACTCGCCAGCGGTGAGCGGTGCTGATGGTGAAGGTAATCTGCCGCTCGAGCTGACCAGCTTTGTTGGTCGGCGCACCGAGATGTCCGAACTGAAGAATTCGCTGGTGGCGTCGCGGCTGGTGACGTTGACCGGGATCGGAGGTGTTGGGAAGACGCGGCTGGCGCTGCGGGCGGCATCGCAGGTGCGCCGCGATTTCCCCGACGGGGTGTGGTTGGTCGAGCTGGCCGATGTGTCCGACCCAGCCTTGCTGGTCGATGTGGTGGCGGCCACCCTCGGCATGCGGGACGCGGCGGCGAGTTCGTCGATTCTTGCCCGATTTCTGAGCTCGCGGGAAACACTGCTCGTGCTCGACAATTGTGAGCAAGTGGTGGCGGCCGTGGCAAAGCTGGTCGAGACGCTGCTGCGGACCTGCCCCGGGGTGCGGGTGCTGTGTACCAGTCGTGAACCGTTGGATATCGCAGGGGAAGCGGTGCTGCGCGTGTCGCCGCTGACGGTCCCGGATCCCGACCGGGAGCCGACGCTCGGTGGGCTGCCCGGTTTCGACGCGGTGACATTGTTTGCCGACCGCGCGGCAGCGGCGGTGCCGGGCTTCGAACTCGACGAGGACAACAAGGTCGCCGTGTCCCGGATTTGTGCCCGGCTGGATGGTTTGCCATTGGCGATCGAGTTGGCCGCGGCTCGGATGCGCGCGATGTCACCGGAGCAGATCCTGGCGCGGCTCACCGATCGGTACGCGCTGCTCACCCGTGGCAGTCGTACAGCCCCGACACGGCAACAGACGCTGCGGTGGTGTATCGACTGGAGCTACGGGTTGTGCACCCCGGTCGAACAGCGGTTGTGGGCCCGGCTGTCGGTGTTCGCAAGCAGCTTCGAACTCGACGCCGTCGAACAAATATGCGGCACCGACCTCGGCTCGGAACTCGACGCTGCCGGGCACAGTCCGCTCGATGTGCTGTCCGCCCTGGTCGACAAGTCGATCGTGGTTCGGAATGAATCGCATGCCGTCGTGCGTTTCTGGATGCTCGAGACGGTCCGCGACTACGGTCGGGAAAAGCTGCGTGCGTCCGGTGAAGACGCCGAGCTGCGCCGACGACACCGCGCCTGGTATCAACAATTGGCGCTGGACGCCGAGGCCGAATGGATCAGCCCCCGGCAGCTGGATTGGATCGTCCGGCTCGAACGTGAGCAACCCAATCTGCGTGAAGCGCTCGAGTCTTATCTATCCGAGAACACTCCGGCGGCGGCTGAAGCAGGGTTACGCATAGCCGCGGCGATGCACGAGTTCTGGAGCTTTCGCGGTCTGTACGGGGAAGGCCGACTATGGCTCGACCGGGTTCTCGCCCATCCCGGCGCGCAATCGACACCCGACCGTATCGCTGCGCTACGCGCCGCTTGTGAGGTTGCCGCGCCACAGGGAGATTTCCAGTCTGCCGCCGCCTTTCTGGCGGAGGGACGCGTGCTTGCCGCACAAACCTCAACCCCCACGATTCAGGGACAGCTCGCCTACGCCGCCGGCATTGTCGCACTCGCGAGCGGTAAAGCCGACGAAGCATCCACCTGTCTCGAACGCGCGGTCGAAATGCTCAGCTCGAACCAGGTGGGAGAGCTCTACGTCAGCGCGCTAGCCATCCTGGCTTGGTCATACGAACTGCGCGGCGACATGACCCGGGCGAGCGAGCTTTACAGCCGGGTATTTTCCATCACCGAAGCGCAAGGCGAACTGCTCTATCGTTCGACTGCGCTGCGCGGCTTGGGCGTTGCCGCCTGGCGACACGGCGAGCCCGACCGTGCCCGGCAGTTGCTCGAGGAGGCTTTGCGCGTCAACCGGCGGCCGAGCAGCCCGGTAATCGCCGCGTTCAGTCTCGAGGCGCTGGCTTGGACTGTCGCCGATCACGGCGACGTCGAGCGCGCGGCCGTTCTGATGGGAGCCGCGCAGGGCAACTGGCTGGTGGGCAGCAGCGTGCGGGCCGTCTTGCGGAGTATGTCGCGCTTTCACGAGGAATGTGTGCAATTGACGCGTCGTGCCCTCGGCGCTCGCGGATTCGATGCGGCCTTGCGGCAGGGCCGGGGGATGAGCTTGGGCGCTGCTGTCGCGTACGCGCTCGGGGAACAGTCCACCGACAAGGTGCCCGCGTCCGATGGGTCCGCGAGATTGACCAAGCGGGAGCGGCAGGTCGCCGAGCTTGTCGCCCAAGGACTCAGCAACAAGCAGATCGCCGCCAAACTGGTGATCTCGCAACGCACCGCACAAGGCCACGTCGAACACATCCTGGCCAAACTCGGATTCACCTCACGCACACAAATCGCGGCGTGGATCGTGAACGAAACCGAACAACAGAGTTCCCGACACCGATCTGAACGGTAGTGCTGCTGTATCGATCGCGAGAGCCTCAATGAATCACGTCGTGCCGCAACGTAATCCGAACCCGTCAGCGTGAGGTTCCTGAGGGATCGCCCGTTCGCGACGCTGCTTGGGGATTGCGGCAGCCCGCCCGCTAGCGGTGGCGTGGCAGCACCTGGGTACCGCGCTCCTGGTCGGCGATGCGCCGATGGACAACCGAGCCGAGTGGATGTACTCCGAGAAGATGGCGCGGATCCGTCCGCTGTGTCCGGAGGGGGTCGACCACTTCGCACAGTCTTCCGCCAGCGGAGACAGGTGATCATCGAGTAATGTGCCGCCCCGACTTCGGGTCATGCCCCGGGATGGGCCGCCGTAGGTTTCGAAGGTGATTCGGTTGAGGTCGGGGACCCCGCGTACACCCTGTGTCCGGTGCGTCGGCGGCTCAGGGCTGCTTGCGGCGCGCGGCCGCCGCCGAGCGGGCGCGGTTCAGCTGATCCGATGACAATGCGGCGGGGCGCAGTGGCAACTCTGGGGCAGCGTCGGTTCGGAAGCCGTTGAGCTGCACGGCAAGATACCGCCGCCAGTTCTCCGGATCGACCGGTTCGGTGATTGCCGCGACGAAGTGGATCATGCCGATGATTGCGAGAACATCGACCGGTTCCATGCCTTGTACGACCACGCCGGCCTTTTTCGCGCGGTCGAGTAGCACCGCGATCGGGAGCATGAGCTCGCCGCGATGGATTTCGAAAAGGCCTGCGTCATTTTGCAACTCGCTCATCGCGGTGGCGAATCCGCGATTGCCCGCGATGATTTCGCAGGTGGCTTCCAGAAATCGCGTGAGCCCTCGCCAGGGGTCGGGGTCGCGAGTTGCCGCTTGGGCCGAGTCGATGATCTGCCGAAGGTATCCCTCGAACAACTCGTTGATCAGCTCCCGCTTGTTCGAGAACTGGCGGTAGACGGTGCCAACGCCGATACCTGCCGCGCCGGCAACGGCGTCGAGCGTAATTTCCATCCCGCGCTCGGCCAGCAACTGTTCCGCGGCGGTCAGGATGCGCTGACGGTTGCGAACCGCATCCGCCCGTTTGCGGCGAGGTTCGACGTCCCGATCGGCAGTCACGGTTTTGTGCCTACTTCGCGGTCACTGTCGGTTTCGCCGGGCGTGCCGCAAGCCCGCGGATGGCCTGGTCGACCATGAGTCGCATCCAAGATCGCTTGGCGACTCGATTCGGTTCGTACAGCCACATCAGGATGGTATCGCCAATTCTGTTCGGAACGAGCAATCAACAGGTGCCACGACGCTCCGATATGACACGAACCGTTTCGAACACACACACTTCGCCGTTCGACGCTGCGGGGCTACGCGGTATCCACGCCTGCGTCGGCGCACGGTTGCCCGCGTAGAAGGTGAGACGACGATAGGTCGGCTGCTCGATGTGACATCGCTGTCGAGCAGAGGGCCCGCGGGTCGGACTCAGCTGCGGCGTTTCTCAGCGACGTCGGCCATGCCGTACATGAGTTTCTCGAGCAGGCCGATGAAGATCGTCTGTTCTGGTTTAGTGAGGGCGTTGGCCCACGCCTGCTCGCGCTCGTTGTGCTGACGGAAAGCGTCCGCGATGGCGTCATGACCCCCTTCCGTCAAGGCGATCCGCACCGCGCGACGGTCGCGCTCGGCGCGTTCCCTCGTGACCAGGCCGTCGCGTTCCAGGGTGTTGACCAGGGCTGACACCGTGGCTCGGCTATTGCCGGACAGTTCGGCGATTCGCTTGGCCTCCAGCGGCCCGGCCAGCCACAGGACGAAGAGGATGCGGAAACCGGGCCAGCTCCAACCATGGGGGCGGTGGACCGACGCTTCGAGGTCGTAGACGAGTGCGCTGGTGACCCGGTGCAGGGTCAGCACCATCCGCATGGCCGTGGGATCGACTTGGGGGAGTTCGCGATTGGCCTTGTTCACCGCGTAGTCGACGAAGGTCAGGTAGTCGAGGTTGCGGGGTGACTCCGGAGCCGTGGTCATGAGCACAGCGTAATGACGTCCGCGCAGCCGGCGGGAGTGACGGGGAACGGGTCTTGCCAATGGTGTGGTTCAAGCTACACTCGGCTGAATTAATCAAACCATTTACTAATGGAGGGCTGATGACCACGAAGGCTTTCGCCTCTTCGGCGGATCTCGGAGAGAAGGTGCAGACGCTCGAGGTGCTCGCCGACGGCGTGTACGCGCTGACCGCCGAGGGGGATCCGAATATCGGCGCGATCGAGGGTGAGGATTTCGTCGTCTGCTTCGAGGCACTGGCCACGCCGGTCGCGGCGCGGCAGTGGCTGGCGAAGCTGCGCGAGCACACCGACAAGCCGGTCAAATACCTGATCCTGTCGCACTACCACGCGGTGCGCACACTCGGCGCCAGCGCCTACGACGCGGAAGTGGTCATCGCGCACGACAACACGCGCAAACTCATCGCCGAACGCGGACAACAGGATTGGGATTCCGAGTATGGGCGCATGCCGCGGCTTTTCAAAGAGCCCGACACCATTCCCGGACTGGCCTGGCCCACTCAGACCTTCTCCGACTCGGTCACCATCGACCTCGGTGGCAGCCGCGGCGACCTACAGCTGAAGTTCCTGGGCCGCGGACACACCGAGGGCGACATCGTGGCCTGGCTGCCCCAGCACAAGATCCTGTTCGCCGGGGACCTGGTCGAGGCCGAGGCCGCCCTGTACACCGGCGACGCCTTCCATCGAGAATGGGCCACCGGCACCCTCGACGCCGTCAAAGCACTGGGCGCCGAACAGCTCATCGGTGGCCGCGGCGCGGTGGCCCGGGGGCGCGATGCGTGCGAGGCCGCGATCGAGCAGACCCGGCACTTCCTGCGGGTCATGCTGACCGAGGTGGGCACGGTGCACCAGCGTGGCGGAACCCTGAAGGAGGCGTTCGAGGCCACGCATGTGGCGCTGTTCGACCGCTACGGGCGCTGGCCGATTTTCGAACACTGCCTGCCGTTCGATGTCTCCCGCGTGTGGGACGAATTGTCCGGTATCGAGCGGCCCGTCATCTGGACCGCCGATCGTGACCGTGAAGTCTGGAACCGGCTGCAGGACTGAGGAATTCGACATGACAACCGATAAGACGGTCGCCGTCGTCGGCAATGGGCCGGTCGGTCAGACCACCGCGCTGCTGCTGGCCCGCTGGGGTATCCCCGTGATCGTGCTGGACGCCCGGCCGCAGCGCGACGAGATCGGCTCCAAGGCCATCTGTCAGCAGCGTGACGTGCTCGATGTGTGGGAATCCATCGGTGCTGGACGCCGGATCGCGAAGGAAGGTGTCACCTGGACCACGGCCCGCACCTTCTACCGTAATCGCGAACTGTTCTCCTATGACCTGCCGGATTACGGCAAGTCGGCGTTCCCGGCGTTCGTCAATATTTCGCAGACCCGCACTGAGCAGATCCTCGACGAAGCCATCGCGGCGTCCGAACTGATCGACGTGCGCTGGGACCATACCGTCACCGGAATCGCGCAAGACGACACCGGTGTCCGCCTGCACTGCGCCACTCCGGCGGGGGAGGCGACCGTCACGGCTGCGTACGCTGTCGCGTGCGGCGGCCCGCGCAGCGATGACCTGCGCGGTGAGCTCGGCGTCGACTTCGGCGGTGAATCCTTCGATGATCGGTTCCTGATCTGCGATATCCGGGTCGATCTGCCGGACTGGGCCACCGAACGCCGCTTCTACTTCGACCCGGAGTGGAATCCCGGGCGGCAGGTGCTCATTCATCCCTGCCCGGACTCGACGTTCCGCATCGACTGGCAGGTGCCCGGCGACTACGACCTCGACGCGGAGCGAGCCAGCGGCGCGCTGGACGCGCGGATTCGCCGGATCATCGGCGACGCGGACTACGAGATCGTGTGGAACTCGGTGTACCGCTTCCACTCTCGCGTCGTCGACCGCATGCGCGTAGGCCGGGTACTGCTGGCCGGCGACTGCGCCCACCTGGTGTCGCCATTCGGCGCGCGTGGATTGAACTCCGGCGTCGCGGACGCCGAGAACGCCGCGTGGAAGCTGGCTTTCGTGCTCAACGGCTGGGCGCCGGCGGAACTGCTGGAGAGCTACCACGTCGAGAGGCACGCGGCCGCTCTGGAGAATATCGAGGTCACCACCGACACCATGAACTTCCTGGTGCCGCGCGATGACCAGCAGCGCCGGGTGCGCCGCGACACCCTCGAACGCGCGGCGGTGGATCCCGCTACCAGTGCGGCGGTCGACTCGGGTCGGCTGTCAGAGCCGTTCTGGTATGTCGATTCGCCGCTGACCACCCCGGATCCCGGCCGTCCCTTCCATGGTCGGCCGCCCCGTGGCACCGTTGCTCCCACTGCCCCGGGCATCATCGTGCCCGACGCGCCGGTCACCCTGCCCGATGGCGGGCACGGGCGGCTACGGGAGTTCGCTCGCGACGGCTTGCTGCTGCTGGCCGGACCGGGTGTGGATGTGCAGACCCTGGCGCGGTGCGCGACCACCGCCACGCTCGCGCCGATCCGGGTGCTGGAGATCGCGGCGATCGACCGCGACGGGACCCTTACTGCCGCACTGCGATCCGAACCCGGTGAAGTCTGGCTGGTGCGGCCCGACGCCTACATTGCCGCGGCACTGGTCGAACCGACTGTCGAGGAACTGACCGGTGCGATCCGGCGGGCCGGCGGTGCGCCGGCCGAGGTCGCCGTGGTGGCCTGACAGCGCGACCTTCGAGGGCTTCGTTTCAGCATGGCCGACCACCTAAACGGTCAATGCTTTGACTATAACCGAGGAGATTGACATGGCGTACTACCGCCAGGTGGGACAGATCCCACCCAAACGACACACCCAGTTCCGCACCGGCGGCGGTGCGCTGTACTACGAGGAATTGATAGGGGAGGAGGGCTTCTCCAGTGACTCGTCGCTGCTGTACCACCGGCATATCCCCTCGGCGATCCGGGAAGCGGCGACATGGGAGCCCGGAGACCTTTCGCTGACTCCCAACCATCCGCTCATCCCGCGGCATTTGCTGTTGCCCGCGCTGTTTGCAGGTGAGGAGTGGAAGTCGATCGACGTGGTGACGGGTCGTCGACTGGCACTCGGCAACGACGACGTCCGTATCTCCTATGTCGTCGCCGGTGCGGAATCACCGTTGTACCGCAACGCCATCGGCGACGAGTGTGTGTACGTCGAGTCGGGCGCGGGCCTCGTGGAGACCGTGTTCGGAGCGCTGCCGGTGCGGGAGGGCGACTACGTCGTCCTGCCCCGGGCGACCACGCACCGATGGCTGCCGGAATCAGGAAAACCGTTGCGCGCCTATGTTATCGAGGCGAACAGTCATATCGCGCCGCCCAAGCGCTACCTGTCGCGCTTCGGCCAGCTACTCGAACACGCCCCGTACTGTGAACGCGATCTGCACGGCCCCGCTGAGCCGCTGCTGTCGGAGAAGACCGACGTCGAAGTCCTCGTCAAACACCGGGGACCCAACGGGATCACCGGTACGCGCTATCTGGTTCCGCACCACCCATTCGACGTTGTCGGCTGGGACGGCTGCCTCTACCCGTATACCTTCAATATCTCCGACTTCGAGCCGATCACCGGCCGGGTGCACCAGCCGCCGCCGGTGCATCAGGTGTTCGAGGGGGACAAATTCGTCATCTGTAACTTTGTGCCGCGCAAGGTGGACTACCACCCGCTATCGGTGCCGGTGCCGTACTACCACTCGAATGTCGACTCCGACGAAGTGATGTTCTATTGCGGCGGCGACTACGAGGCGCGCAAGGGCACCGGAATCGGGCAGGGATCAATATCGCTACACCCGGGCGGGCACGCGCACGGCCCACAGCCCGGAGCGGTCGAGCGCAGCCTGGGTAAGGAATTCTTCGACGAACTCGCCGTCATGGTCGACACCTTCCGGCCGCTGCAGCTCGGCGAGGGCGCAATGGCCTGCGATGACGGCGTCTACGTCGGCAGCTGGTCGCGGGCGAACTCATGACCGGACTGCTGGACGGCCTGGTCGACGATGCCGGACTGTTCCCGCCGACCGCATTGAGCATGCCCGAAGCGGTCGCGCGGCACCGGGCCGACAGCCTTGCGACCAATCCGGTACTGACGCACCGATTCCTGTGCCCGGCGAGCCGTATCGGCGAACTTCGCGCCCAACTCGAAATCGACGACCGCATTCGCGTCGGCCTGATCGCGGACAAAGGCGTGTCCGGACTGGCCACCGTGCTGTCGGACATAGCAGCCGATCCGGCTCTCGATTTGGTGCTGATCGAGTTCCCACTCGCCGCGGCGAACGCGCCGGTGGCGGAGGCGGTCGCCCAGCTGCCGGACCGCGTGCCGATTTTCGTCGAGCCCGCGGCCTACTCCGACATCGCCGACCTCGCCCCCGAACTGGCACGGCTCGGCGTCGGCCTGAAGCTCCGTTGCGGCGGCATTCGGTCGGAATTGTTCCCCTCGGCGCCCGCACTGGCGCAGGCACTGGTCGCCGCTGCTGGAGCGGGCGTTCCCGTGAAAGCCACCGCTGGTTTGCATCACGCGGTTCGTTACACCGATGAGCGGACCGGATTCACCCACCACGGATTCCTGAATCTGGTGCTCGCCGCCGCGGCCGCTGCGGGGGGCACGGACGCGGAAGCGATCGAGGCCACCTTGCTGACCGACGACTCCCTGCGGTTGGTGCGCACCGCCACCACCCTGGATGGCGCGGCCATCATGGCCACACGCAGCCTGCTCACCAGCTACGGATCGTGCAGCACGACCATCCCGGTGGCCGAGGCCCAGGCCTTCGGACTTATTGACACGGAAAGGGTTTCACAATGACCACCACTTGGGCGCCGGTACCCGAGGGCTCCGGCTTCGGAATCGACAACCTGCCCTACGGAGTCTTCTCGCCATCGGGCGAAGTTGCCCGCGTCGGCGTCCGGATCGGCGATCACGTGCTCGATCTACGGGCCGCTCTGGGCGACCAGGTGTTCGAAAGTGCTTCGTTGAACGACTTCATGGCTTGTGGGCGGGAATTCTGGACAGCAACCCGCCGTCGGATCATCGACTTGCTCACCGACCCGATGCAACGAGCCCGCGCGGCCGAGATATTACATCCGGTGGACCAGGTCGGACTGCACCTACCGATAGAGGTAGCCGATTACGTCGACTTCTATGCCAGCGAGCACCATGCCACCAACCTGGGCACCATGTTTCGCCCGGATTCGGCTGCGCTGCTGCCGAATTGGAAGCATCTACCGGTCGGCTACCACGGCCGGGCGGGCACGGTCATCGCCTCCGGCGTTTCGGTGATTCGTCCCCGGGGGCAGCGCAAGGCTCCGTCGGATCCGGTGCCGATGTTCGGGCCGTCAGCGCGCCTCGATATCGAAGTCGAGGTGGGCTATGTGGTCGGCGCACCGAGCAAACTGGGAAAGCCGGTGTCCACCGAGGATTTCGCCGACCATGTTTTCGGGGTGTGCCTGGTCAACGACTGGTCGGCCCGCGATATCCAAGCCTGGGAATACGTACCGCTCGGGCCGTTCCTCGGCAAGTCGTTCGCCACCTCGATCTCGCCATGGATCGTTCCGTTGGAAGCACTGGCCGCCGCGCGGGTACCGACGCCGCCACAGGATCCGAAACCGTTGCCGTATCTCGCGGAGTCGGAGCCATGGGGACTGAATCTGCGGCTGGAATTCGCGCTGAACGGGCACACGGTGTCTCGGCCGCCGTACGCGCAGATGTATTGGTCTCCGGCGCAGATGCTCGCGCACATGACGATCAACGGTGCGAGCCTGCGTACGGGTGATCTGTTCGCTTCGGGCACGGTGTCCGGACCGGCTGTGGATCAGCGCGGTTCGCTGATCGAACTCACCTGGAACGGAACCGAGCCGGTGCACCTGCCCGATGGCGGCACCCGCACCTTCCTGGAAGATGGCGATATCGTGACGCTGAGCGGATCCGCCCCCGGTCCTTCCGGTGCGCTGATCAGCCTCGGCGAGGTCACCGCCCGCATTCAACCGCCGGAAGCGGCGGGTTCCTGACGCATTGTTCTGTGCGACGGCCAGTACCGCGAGTCAGTCCGGAGTACCCGCCGCTGATGCCGCGAGTCCACGGATAGCCTGGTCGACGAGCCGCTCCGCAAGCGAATCGTCTAGCGGGCCGGTACCGAAGAGCAAGTGAAAGTAGATCGGCGCGTAGATCATCTCGGCCGCATCGCCCGGTTCGATGTCGGAACGGAACACGCCCTCGTCGACCCCTCGGCGAATCAGCTTGTCCACCGCGGCGTATCGGTCGTTCCAGAACCGGGTCTTGAAATCGGCGAGGGTCGCCGGGTCGTACTGTCCCTCGGCAATGATCTGGGCGATCAGCCGCCCTTGCGGTCCGGCGTACCGCGCGACCAGTGACTTCACATGGGTTTCGAGGGCCTTGCGGACCGGAAGATCCTCCGGGATGCGGACCTGTGGCAGATGCCCCTCCATGAAGGCGTCTATGACCACGGCGGCCTTGTTGGGCCACCACCGATAGATGGTCGCCTTGCTGACCTTCGCCCGCTTGGCGATCATCTCGATGGTCAGCTTCTGGACGGTTGTCGCCCGTCTCCGATCCCGGACCAGTAGGTCCATGGTTGCGTCCAGGATCGCCTGTCGACTCGATTCGCTTCGTACAGCCACAAGTGGATGTTATCCCGAATCCATTGTCAAACACGGTATTGGCATGGTTCTATATCCATATACGATACGAAACGTTTCGGATGACATAAAGGGTGGTTAGCAATGAAGCTCAGCCGAATCTCCCGTTCGACGCCGGACGGCGACCAAACCAGGCTCGTAGCGGTCGAACCGGACCGAGACCGAGTGGTGGATCTGGCCCAGGCGTACCGCATCGGCCGTCAGCGCGGGTCGGCGTCCGACGCGGCCGCACGGCGGCTCGCGGCCGCGTACTTCCCGTCGAGCATGGCCGCCGCGATCGCGGCCGGTCCGGTATTCCTCGAGGCCGCGCATTGGGCGGTGGATCAGGCGGGTGACGATGCGTCGCTGCCGATCGGCGAGGTCGACTGGCAGCCCGCTGTCGATCCGCCGGTGATCCGCGACGGCCTGACCTTCCCGCTGCATATGAAGCAGTTCCACGAGAAGGTCGGCGGCGGTCTGCCGAACCCGCAGCTATTCAAGACTCCCGGCTACTTCAAGGGGTCCACGGGTGTGGTCTACGGGCACGACCAGGAGGTGCCCTACCCGGGCTACTCCGAATTCGTCGATTACGAACTCGAAATCGGATTGATCGTCGGAGGCTACGGCAGCAACCTCACGCCCGACGAGGCGCAGTCCAAGTTGTTCGGTCTCACCATCTTCAACGACTTCAGCGCCCGCGATGTGCAGGGCTCCGAAATGGGGATGGGTATGGGCCCGCAGAAGTGCAAGGACTTCGCCTACGGTATCGGCCCGTGGATCACGACCATGGACGAGTTCCAGGACTTCGACGCCATCACCGGCTCCGTCCATGTCAATGGCGAGGAGTGGACCAGCACCAAGGCCGACGGCATGATCTACACCCCCGCCGAACTGCTGGCCTACGTCTCCATCGGCGACAACCTGCAGCCGGGTGACCTCATCGGCTCGGGCACGCTACCCAACGGCTCCGGCCTCGAAATCGACAAGAAGCTGCGGCCGGGCGATGTCGTCGAACTCGAGATCAGTGGCGTCGGCGTGTTGCGCAACCGGCTGAGTGCCGAACCCGCGACCGCGCCGTGGTGGCCGGAGCCCCGTCCGTACCCCTTCGGCACGGCCACAGTCTGAGAGGAAACGCCCAATGACCGAAAACACCGTGATCGCGCCCGTTCGCCGGATCGTGACGGGCCACGACGAGAACGGCCGATCGATCATCGTCAGCGTCGGCGATTGCCCGAATATCTTTGTATCCGAGGATATTCCGGGATTCGGTGCGAGTGTCGCCTGGCTCACCGAACCCGGCGATATCTCCAATGCCGGCAACGAGGACACGGCCACCGCCGACACGCAGGTGCCCATGTACCCCAAGGTGGGCGGCAGCATCTTCCGGATAGCCACCTTCCCGCCGGATGCCGCATACAGCGACCGCGCGGCGAAGACGATGTTCAGCGAATTCGGTGGCGAGCACGCGCGCGCTGCGGCGCAGGAGGATTCCCGGCACTTCTGGTTCCACCGCACCGACTCCCTCGACTACGGCATCGTGCTCGACGGTGAGATCTGGCTGATGACCGACGAGGGTGAGTGCTTGATGAAACCCGGCGACGTCGTCGTCCAGCGTGGCACCAGCCATTCGTGGTCCAACCGCAGCGACAAGCCGTGCCGGATGGCGTTCATCCTGCTCGGTTCGCTGCCGCTGTTCGACGAGGCGCGGCCGTGACCAGTGATGTGGTGTGGCGGCCCAGCTCGGAGCGTGTGGCCGCCGCGGAGGTGACCCGCTTCCGGGCGGGTTTGCCCCCCGAACTCCGGGATGCCGAATACCTGGATCTGTGGCGCTGGTCGACCGAACATCCGGACCGGTTCTGGCTGGCCATCGCCGACTTCGAGGATGTCCGGCTGGGCGGCGCACCGACCGGTCCGGTCGCTCCGGACGAAATGATCGGTGGCGCTTGGTTTCCGGGCCGCACCGTCAACTACGCCGAGCACATGCTGCGCAAGGCCCCCGAGACTGCGCTGATCATTGTGGACGACGACAACCGGTCGCATGCCGTGTCGCGCGCCGAGCTGCACCGGCAGGTCGCGGCCCTGGCCGCGGCGCTGCGGTCGATGGGCGTGCTGCCCGGTGACCGGGTGGCCGCGGTACTGCCCAACCGATCCGAGGCCGTCGTCGCGCTGCTCGCGTGTGCGGCGGTCGGTGCCATCTGGTCGGTGTGTTCGCCGGAATTCGGCACCAGTGCAATCGTCTCCCGCTTCGCTCAACTGAGCCCGCGGGTACTCATCGCCGCGGACGGCTACCGGCACGGTGGGCGCGAGCACGAGCGAGCCGCCGAAATGACCGAGGTGGCAGCCGAATTGCCGGATCTCGAGCACGTGATCTGGGTGGATGATCTGCGTCCGGGGCAACGGCCCGCCTTCGATGTTCCGGTGCGAACCTGGGCTGCCGTCACCGACGCAGACATCGAACTTCAATGCACCGATCTGCCATTCGAGCATCCGCTGTGGGTGCTGTTCTCTTCCGGCACAACGGGAATCCCCAAGGGCATCGTGCACGGCCACGGCGGTGTGCTGTTGGAGCATCTGAAGATGCTGCGCATCCACAGCGATGTGCGGGCGGGCGATCACTATATGAATGTCGCCAGCACGGCCTGGGTGGTCTGGAACATGCTGATCTCCGGCCTTGGCGTCGGCGCGACGGTGGTGCTGCTCGACGGTAGCCCGGTCCGGCCCGAACTGGGCCGCGTCTGGCAGGTCGCGGCCGAACACGACGTCGACATCATGGGACTCAGCGCTGGCTATATCCACGCCTGCCTGAAGGCCGGCGTGCAGCCGCCCCGAAGCCGGTTGCGCACGCTCCAGGTGACCGGATCACCCCTGTCGGAAGCCGGATTCGATTGGGTCTACGAGCATTTCGACGATATGTGGCTGTCATCGATGAGCGGTGGCACCGACATCTGTTCCATCTTCGTCGGCGGCGTCCCGGAACTGCCGGTTCGCAAGCCGCGACTACAGGCACCGGCGCTCGGTGTCGCGGTCGCCGCATGGGACGCTGACGGTAATCCGGTGGCGGGGGAGCAGGGCGAACTGGTCATCACCAAGCCGATGCCGTCTATGCCGCTGCGATTCTGGAACGACCCGGACAACAGGCGTTACCTGGCCAGCTACTTCGAGATGTTCCCCGGCATCTGGCGCCACGGCGATTTCATCGAATTCGACGCTGACGGCAGTTCGGTGATCCATGGGCGTTCGGATTCCACATTGAACCGCCAGGGCATCCGGATCGGATCGGCGGAGATCTACCGTGTCGTCGAGGATTTCCCCGAAGTGCGGGAATCCCTGGTCGTGGGAGCCGAACTCGGCGCCGACGACTACGACATGGTGTTGTTCGTGGCGGCGATCGACGGTGTGGATCACGACGCGCTGCGGCCCCGGATCGCGGAAGCGCTGCGTACCTTGCTGTCGCCGCGGCATGTACCCGACGACATTGTGTTCATGCGCGCCATCCCGCATACGCGGACCGGGAAGAAGCTGGAGGTCCCCGTCAAGCGCATGCTCCAGGGCGCGGCCCTGACGGATGTGGTGGACCTGGGCGCGGTGGACGACAGCGGCCTGCTGCGGGAATACGAGGACTTCGCACACCGACGACACACTCTGGAGACAGTATGAGCAACGACGTCAGCTTTCACATCGGCACCTTCGCAGACGGAGACCAGCCGCCGTATCCGGGAATCGTCGTGGCCGGGCGCGTGTACGACACGCGCACAGTCCTGCCACATACGTCGACGGCGGCGATGCTTCGCGACTGGGAGCCCGTCCTACGGTCCTTGCAGGACTTCACGAATACGGTGACCGGCGACGGCCGCCCGGTGGAGGAATTGCGCGTGCTCGCGCCGGTGCAGCAGCCGGGGCAGATCTTCGCGGCGGGCGCCAACTACCGCGAGCACATCATCCAGATCACGGTCGCCCACCGCATCGGAACCCCCGGCGCGTCCGAGGCGGAACTGCGTGAGCAGGCAGCCCGGGAGACCGACGAGCGGGCCGCCCATGGCGACCCCTATGTCTGGGTCGGCGTGCCGACAGCCATCAGCGGTGCCTATGACGACGTGATCCTGCCGTCCGTGGGCGAAAACCACGACTGGGAACTGGAACTCGGCGTGATCATCGGACGCCGGACTCGCGATGTCGGCGTGGCCGAGGCCATCGACTCGGTCGCCGGATACACCATCTGCAACGACCTGACCACGCGGAGCCTGGTGCCCCGCAGCGATATTCCGATGATGGGCACCGATTGGATGCGGGCGAAGAACGCGCCCACCTTCTATCCGACCGGGCCGTATCTCACCCCGGCGAAATTCGTGTCGGACCCGCTCGATCTGGAGATCACCCTGCACCTCAACGGCGACCTGATGCAGAAGGGATCGACGAGCGACATGCTGTTCGGCCCCGCGCAGCTGATCTCCTATATCTCCCGCTACACCACGCTCGAGCCGGGCGACATGGTCATCACCGGTTCGCCTGCGGGCAACGGCTCACACCATGGGCGGTTCCTGCGCGCGGGGGACGTGATGGAGGCCGAGATCACCGGCCTCGGAAAGCAGCGCACCGTCTGTCGATCGGCCTCCACCCAGGGCTGATCGGGGGCGAGCGCACCGAGGGCCCGACCGCAGTACCACCGCGGTCGGGCCCTCGGTCGATGCCGCCGGGGCATCCAGTGCTCGGCCCCCGGCGGCACCGAATCTTCCAATGCGGCAACCGAAGAAGGTTTGGTCAGACGGTGCTGCCGCCGTCGCCGAGCAGCGTGCTGCCCGTCATGAAGGCCGACAGATCCGATGCGCAGCAGAGGACGACGCGGGCGATGTCGTCGGGAATACCGAGCGGCCACAGACCCCACATCCCGCGCGTCGAGTTCTTCATCGGCGCTAGCGCATCCGCACGCGCTTCAGCAGCAGTGCGCTACCCCCTCGATGGACAGCGCGTACCTATCGGCGGACGAGAAGGCTACCCGGGTGCTCGCGATGATGGACGGCCTGCGCATCCAATCCCTGCTCGATCCGTCTCGGGAAACCCTCGGGCTGCTCGAGGTGATCATGAAACTTGTCGTAACGCCCCGGGATCCGAAAAGGGCGGGGGCAGCGGGAAATTCGCTGCCTCCCGCCCGCTGACCGAGCCCGATATCTCACATAGGCGGTGCGACGAACTGGCCCTTGTCGGGGTCGTTGAACATCTGCTTGCTGATCCACTCGTCCGCGGTCTCCGCGATCCCCCACATATCGGAGGTTGCCGGATCGGAGACGTCGTAGATGCTGGGGTGCCAGGTGTCCTCGTCGATGGTGGCGAGCTCGGTGGTGTACTCCATAGTGTTGCCGTTGGGGTCGTGGAAGTACGTGAAGGTGTTGTCACCGGCGCGATGCCGGCCGGGGCCCCAGATCTTGGGGACTCCGGCGCGCATGAGACGCCCGCTGCCATAGAGGTATTCGTCCAGGCCGCGCAGTTCGAACGAGACATGGTTCAGCGCGGTATGCGGACCGCGGGAGACCGCGATGCTGTGGTGCTGGTCGCTGCAGCGCAGGAACCAGAACAGCCCGCCCATCCGGGGATGGGTATTCGTGTCGGACAGCCGGAAGTTCAGATGCTTCTCGTACCACGCCGTCATCTTCTCCGGCTCGGGCGAATTGAACACCACGTGCGACAGGCGCACCGGAATGTCTTCCTTCTCCTCGATCTTGCGATGCTTGCGGGTCTCCACATCCGACGACACCTCGATGGTGCGGCCCTCGAGGTCGAAGAACCGGAAACCGTAACCGCCACCGGGGGTTTGGAGGATATCCGGCTCATTGATCAGCTGCACGCCCTCCCTGCCGAGACGGGCGGCGAGTCCATCGACGGTCGCGCGGTCGGCCGCGCCGAGCGAGATCAGGTCGAGGCGTTTCTCCGCAGCCTTCCGGACCCGCACGATGTACTGCTCGGGTGAGCCTTCGGCGGCGAAGTAGCTCACGTCACGCTCGCCACCTGTGCTGGCCAAACCCCAGTGTTTCGCATAGAACTCGACTTGTTTGTCGTAGTCGGGCACGGCGATGTCGACGTGACGCAGATGGGTGATCGGACTGAACGACATTCATTTCTCCTTCGAAATTCGGTCCGCCGGCTACGAGGCCACAACGGGTGCGGCGGCCACCCGGGGCGCGGCGGTAAGGGCGGGGATTATGGTGAGCAGTTCCGCCAGTCGCGCTGCCGTATCGGCGGTGCCGAGCACGTAGCGGTCCGGCCGCACGACAATGGCCTTCGAGTCGACTGAGGCGAGGAGCTCTGCGACCTGTTCCGTGCCGGTCAGAACGACGATCTCGGGATTGGTCTCGACTTCGATCCGCGTATTCTCGGGGAGTCCGGCGAATATCTCGGCAGTGGTCGCGAGCAGAAAGCGCACGCCCACGATGTCGTCGAGGCGAGTCCCGTCGGCCAGCATGGGTTGCTGCGAGAGGTGTCCCGCATTCGGGTCGCCGGGACCGGTGTGCAGTCCCGGGCCGAGTGCCGGAAGCGGCGGATAGACGTCCTGGGGATGGCTGCGGATATGCGCATCGCGACCGGCCGCTGTCGCCGGATCGGTTGTCTGGACCAGATGCGCCATGGTGGCGGCCTTCTCCACCCAGTAGCGCGCATGGGGTAGCCGTTCGCTCTGGTAGGTGTCGAGTAGTTCCGGCGCAGCGGTGCCGCGTGCCACCGCCTTCAGCTTCCAGACCAGGTTGGTGACATCACGCATACCGGCACAGAGACCTTGGCCGAACAGTGGCGGCGCCTGGTGGGCGGCGTCGCCCGCGAGGAAGACGTTTCCGACGCGCCACTGTTCGGCGACTCGAGCGCGGAAGGTGTAGACGGCGATCCGGTCCGGCTCGAAATCGGCGACCGGCAGCACACCGCGGCTGATGCGCTCGATCGCCGGACGAGTCACGATCTCCTCGAGGTCGTCGTCCGGCATGACCTTGAATTCCATCCGGACGCGTTCGCCGGGCAGTCGAACCCACAGTCCCGGCCGGGAATGGTGTCCGAGGAAAGCCATCGTGCCGGGCAGGCCCGGGCTGTCGCGCAGCAGTCCGTCGACGACCAGCCACGGGTCGTCGGAACCCAGTTTCTCGGTCTCGATACCGAGCTGGCGCCGAACCTGGGAGTTGGCGCCGTCGCACGCGATCACCCAACGGACGCTGATGAACTCTGTTGTGCCATTGGCATTCTCGACTCGGCATCGCACGCCGTCGATGTCCTGTGTGAAGTCGAGGAGCGTGACACCCGAACACAGCCGCACGTTCGGGTATCGCTCGAGTTCGCCGCGCACAAGTGTTTCCATATCGGGCTGATGGAACATGAGATCGTCATGCCATGCCTGGGGGCCGAACTGACCGGTGGGCAGCTCGAACAGGAGCTCACCCGCCTCGTTCTCCATGCGGAATTCGGTCATCGGCTCGCAGAGCGCGCAGGCCAGCTCACCGATACCCAATGCCTGCAGTGTCCGCAGCGTTTCGCCGTCGAAATGCACGGCCCGGGCATGCGGCCAGGTTGTGGCTTCGCGCTCGATTCCGATCGCGGAGATGCCCGCACGTCCCAGCATGGCGAGAGCGATTGCCCCTACCGGTCCGCAACCGACGACAGCAACTTCGTAGTGGTACGACACCATCACTCCCTTGTGTACTAAACGTATCGTATCGAATCACAACTGTACGTCGGTGCGGCGCGGATCACAATCCCTTGGTGTCGATTCGAATTCGTGCAGGCCGCTGGGACTATTGCCCCGCACTCCGCTCACCGAGCAGGCTGCCGCGCGCCCGGAATTCGGCGATCACCTCGTCGCTACGTCGGATGGTTACGTCACAGACCAGCGTCCGCCCGGAGCGAGAGCGAACGGCCGCCTCGGCGGTCAGGACGTCACCGAGGTATGCCGGGCGCAGGTACTGGATGTCGGCGGCCGCCGTCACCGCGGGTCCGAAACTATTCGCCGCACACGCGAATACCGTGTCGGCCAGTGTGAATACCAGGCCGCCGTGCAGGATCCGGTGTCCATTGACCATGTCCGGGCGGACCGGCATGCGTGCCAGCGCGCTGCCCCGATCGGCGGACAGGATCTCGATGCCGAGCATTCTCGAGACCTGATCGGCATCCAGCAGTGCGCGCACCGTGTCGACCACGCGGCCGTTGTCGATGTCGTCGATGGCGGCGTTCACACGGACACCACGGCGGCCAGCGGAGCGGGCTCGAAAAGTTCGCCGGCTCCGGGTTCGCCGGGTGGCATCATCTCCAGCTCAGCGCGGATCGAGTAGAGGCGGCGCAGCCCGGAGGGTGCCGGGGTGAGCGACTCCGGGGTGGCGTGGAGGCTCGCGCGTGCCGAGGGTTCGGTGTATCCGCCCCGGACGAGAACATCGATCGCTTGCCCGGCCTCGGCCGTGGCGAGCCAGCGCCGGGCACGGTCCAGGCAGGACAGGTATTTGCTGATCGCTTCGGTGGATGCCAGCCCGGCGGTGCCGGCCACCAGACCCTGCCCCGGATAGTCGGGCACTTCGTCGCCAACCGCCAGCAGAACCGGCAAGCCCTCGGCTCGGGCCAGTTCGTCCAGGGGCGGGCCGAGCAGGGTTGCCGCGATGTCGCCGGCGAGCAGGGCGTCGTAACGTTCGCGCACCCCGCCCACCGGGATCAGGAGATAATCGTCGAAGTTGAGCCCGTGCGACCGCAGGACGTGCCGCAGTACGACGGCGAACCCGTTGTCGACGGCGTCCACGCCCAATTCAGCCCCCCGTAGCGAATCGATCGTGCCGAATCCCTTGCGCCCCACCAACTGCAGCGGTGTGGTCCGCTCCAACTGTGCGAGCAGCCGGACCTCGGCTCCGGTCGCATTCCAGACGATCAGATTGTCGATGGCGGTCACGGCCAGGTCGCAGTCGCCGCCGACGAGCTGGGCGCGCTGTTGGTCCGAGGATCGGGTGAGCGTGGTGTCGACCTCGACCCCGGCTTCCGTAAGGAAGCCGAGTTGGTCGGCCACGACATACAGCGGCGGGTGGACGAACACCGACTGGTGCAGTCGGACAGTCATAAGGATCTACCTTTCTGAGTCACCGGATGACGCATGGTCCTTATTCTGAACGATACGTCTAGTTCACTACCGGCTCGGCGGAGATCAGGTTCACGTTGGGCAATTTCTGCACACCGTCAGTGGGCCGCCGCCCGGAGGGAATCGTTGTTCCGGCGCCGCCACTGCGTGAATTCGCGGGGCATGCTCCAACCCAGCACCGCGGTGACGGCATCGTCACGGCGCTGGACCGCCACGAACCGGGCATCGTCGACAGCCCCCTCGACGATGTCGACCGGAAGATCCGCCTCGATTCGGCCGACCATTTGAATCCGATGGCCGAACTGGTCGGACCAGAAGTAGGGTGCGTCGAGATGCGGGGCACAAGGCGATCCGCCCGTGAGGTCAGCGAGCAATGTCCGCGCCGCGGTGGCCGCCATGCCCGAAGCTGTCGTCCAGTGCTCGATTCGGATCTGGCGGTCGCCGCGCTGGAAACGCGCCACGTCGCCAGCGGCCACGACGCCCGCGATATTGGTTCTGCCCCAGGGATCGGTCAGCACGCCGTTGTCGCAGAGCACACCGGAGCCCTCGAGCCACTCGGTATTGGGGATCGCACCGATTCCGACCAGGACCAGGTCGGCGGGCAGCCGTGTACCGTCGTCCAGTACGACTGCCGAGACCCGCTGTGCGCCATCGAATTCGGCGACGGTGTGACCGGTGATCATCTCGACGGTGTGATCGCTCATGGTCCGGCGAAGCAGATCGGAGGCCACTCGACCCAGATGGGCGTGGAAGGGCTGTTCCGCGGCTTCGACTACGGTCACCCGTTTACCCAGAGCGCCTGCTGTGGAGGCGACTTCGGCACCGATGAAGCCAGCGCCCACGATGACAACCTGCTGCGCGGACTCCATCGCCCCCCTGAGCGAGACGGCGTCGTCGAGGGTGCGCAGGACGTGAATTCCGGTCAGCTTGTCGCCCTTCGGAATTCGCCGGGCCCGCGCGCCGGTGGCGATGACGATACCGTCGACGGCCAGGGTTTCGCCGTCGCCGATGGTCACCTGCCCCGGCCGCAGGCTCGTCGCCGCCCAGCCGAGCACCCATCGTGCCGCAAGGGACTCGCGGGCAGCGCTGTCCGCCAACGCGATATCGACGGTCTCGATCTTGCCGAGAAGGAAGTCCTTGGACAGGGGCGGTCGATCGTAGGGTGGATGGGATTCGTCGCCGATGATCGTCATTTCGCCGTCGTACCCCTCCGCACGCAGGGTTTCGGCGGCGCGAAGGCCGGCCAGCGACGCGCCCACCACGGCGATATGAGTCACGATCGCTCCTCGAGGAGGAAGACTTCGCCATTCTCGACCACCACCGGGAAGGTGGCGATCGGCTCACGGGCCGGGGGGACATCGGGTGCCCCTGTCGCCAGATCGAAGCGCGATTCGTGCAGCGGGCACTCGACGCATCCGTCCTCGACCCAGCCGTCGGACAGTGCGGCCGTCTGATGGCTACAGGTGTCGGCGATACAGAAGATCTCGCCATCGGACTCGGCCACGGCCAGCGGGGTGTCGATGCCCGGCACATCGGTGACGCGGATGATGCCGTTCGCGGGGACGTCCGCGCGGTCGCACAGTTTGATTCGAATCATGGTGTCGCTCATTACTTCTCCATCTGGTCGAACAACACCGGCACGGATGCCGGACCCCGGAACTGCCAGCCGATGAACCGTGGTTCGGCGGCCGGCCGAATACCGGGCAGGTCGAGGATCAAGGGGACGGCGGCGCGCATCATCGCGCGCACCAGGTGGCTGCCGAGGCAGAAGTGCGCGCCTACGGAGAAGCCGAGGTGATCCTCGAGTGCCGGGCGGTCGATGTCGAACTTCTCCGGATCGGCGAACTTCCGCTCGTCGTAGTCAGCGGACATGGCCAGCACCAGAACGGTGTCGCCGGCCTTCAAATCCGCTGCGGGGCCGGAGAAGTCCTGAATCAGAAGGCGCGGGTAACTGCCGACCGGTGTCAGCCACCGCACGGATTCGTCAATGGCGCGTTCGAATGCCGCACTGTCCTCGCGAACCCGCTGGCGGGTCTCGGGGTGGGTCATCAGCAGCCACGGCAGGGTAGCGATCGCGTCACGGGCGTCATTGAAACCGCCGGCGATCATGAGCTGGATATTAGCCGCGATCTCCTCGAGCGACAGCGGCTCGTCCGGGCTAGCGTGGACCATGGCCGAGACCACCGTAGCGTCGGGCTCGCGGCGAACACGTTCGATGGCCAGCCGGACCGCTTCGGTGTTCTCGGCGCGCGCGTTCTCGACGACCTTCCACACATCGGGGTCGTCGGTGTTGTTGATGAATCCGCCGATGTAGGCGTCGGACCAGCGGTGGATGTCCTCGGGTGTGGCGTCGAGGAGACCGAGCACCTCCCGCAGGCAGGCCCCGGTGAAGCCATTGGCGAAATCGGCCGCCAGCTCGGCCTGGTCACGACCGCGAAGTGGCTCGAGGTACTGCCGGGCGAGGTCGTCGATGACCTCGGGCCAGGCGCGTTGGATCGAGCGGCGCTTGAGCGGCTCGTCACCGGAGCCACGGAGGCGTCGGTGGAGGTCTCCTTCACTGCGGATCATGGTCTGCCCGAGGGTGCGAGTGAGCAGCGCGCCCGGAATCTCGGTCGAGAAGATCTCCGGATGCGAGTCCACGAAGACGACGTCATCGAAACGGCTGACCAGCCACATTTTCATGGTTTCGGACCAGGTCCAGCGTTCGGCCTCGCGCAGGGTGGCGAAGGTGGGAAAGGGGTCGACCATCATGGCGTCGAGGTCGAGATCGATTTGCGGTGTCGGCACCGAATTCCTCCTCATCGAGGGTGTTGCACCCTCATGAGTGTGATCCGCGCCATCTCGTATGAAAAGCACATATATCGGGCATTTGACCTAAGTTATTCTTATGAAGTCGCTCGACGTCACCTTGCGCCAGCTCGAATTCTTCGTGGCCACCGTTGAACGCGGAACATTGAGCGCGGCGGCTGCGGAGTTCCACGTTTCGCAGACCGCGGTGTCATTGGCCATCAGTCAGCTCGAGAAAGCGCTCGGCGTTCAGGTGCTGGTCCGCCGACCTGCCAAAGCGCCTGCGCTCACGGCCGCGGGACGGCAGTTGCTCGTCGATGCCCGGCAGGTGCTGGGCCATGCGGGTGAGCTCGAAAGCGCCGTGCGCACCATCGGACAGGACATTTCGGGACAGCTTGCCATCGGCTGCTTCCCGACGATCACCCCGTTCGTCATGGGCAGGATTCTCGAGGAGGTGCCGATCCGCTATCCGGAACTGGAGATCGATCTCGTCGAGGACACCGTCGAGGGCCTGCAGGGGCGGCTCGCCGACGGACTGTGCGATCTGGCGATCATGTACGACATCGGCTTGGGCAGCGATGTCACGACGCTGCCGCTGTACTCCTGCCCGCCCTACGCGGTGCTGCCCGCCGGGCATCGATTCGCCACGCGACGCACTGTGGCGCTGTCCGAACTGATCGACGAGCCGATGGTGATGATCGATATGCCGCCCAGCTTGGAGTTCTTCACCGGCCGAATAACCGAGGCGGGCTATACCCCAGATATCCGCTTCCGGACCAGAAGCGTCGAGACGGTGCGCACGTTCGTAGGCCGCGGCATGGGATGGGCTGTGCTGCTGCACCGCCCGGGGACCGAGCGCAGTTACGACGGCAGCGAGGTCGCCTCGATCGATCTCGAGGGGATGGGAGCGCCGGTCGAGGTCCTGCTCGTCATGAACTCCACCGCGCGGATGACTCGACGGGCACGGGCTTTCGCGGACCTGGCTCGTGAACTGCTGCGCACCGGCCCTGCCCCGGCCCGCTGACCGGATGTCACAGCGCCACGACGCCCTTGTCGATGTCGATGCGCTGCGCATCGGTGTAGATGTTCATGGTCTCGCCGCGCAGGAAGCCCACAAGAGTGATCCCGGCGTCAGCGGCCAAGTCCACCGCCAGTGAGCTGGGGGCCGAGACCGCGCCCAGCACGGGAATGCCCGCCAGCACCGCCTTCTGCACCAGCTCGAACGAGGCGCGGCTACTCACGATGAGGGCGAGATCCGCTGCGGGGATCCGGTTTTTGCGCACAGCCCAGCCGATCACCTTGTCGACCGCATTGTGCCGCCCGACATCCTCGCGGACCACGAGGGCGGTGCCGTCCCGCGTGAACAAACCCGCCGCGTGCAGTCCACCGGTGACGGCGAAGGCCGCCTGCTGTGACCGGAGCTCATCGGGCAGGGCGTACAGGACCGTCGAATCGATCGTGAAATCGCCGTAGCGCGGCCGGAATCGGGTGCGGGTTCGGACCTCGTCGAGCGAGGTCTTGCCGCAGAGGCCGCACGCGCTGTTGGTGATGAACCGTCGGCTCGGCAGCGGTGTGGGAGTGCGCAACCGGATATCGAGAACGTTGTACGTGTTGTGGCCGTCGGCGTCGGTTCCGGCGCAGTAACGGGCGGAGGCGATGTCATCGACCGAGTCGATGATGTTCTCGCTGAACAGGAATCCGTACGCCAGGTCGATATCGCTGCCCGGGGTGCGCATGGTGACGGTCAATGGTTCGCCGGCGATGCGCAGTTCGAGGGGTTCTTCGACGGCGAGGGTGTCGGGGCGGCGGACTTCCCCGGCGCGGGTTATCCGAATCACCTTGCGACGGGTCGTGATTCGACTCATGCTCGCACCTGACCGCTGGCTTCCAGCCGGATCGTGACGGCTTTGGAGACCGGTGTATTGGACCGTTCGGCGACGTGGTCCAGCGGGACCAGCGGATTGGTTTCGGGGTAGTAGGCGGCGGCATTGCCGCGCGGGGTGGAATAGGGGACCAGCCGAAAATCGGTGATTCGGCGTTCGATGCCGTCGGTCCACTCCGACACCAAGTCCACGAGGTCGTCCTCGGCGAAACCAAGGGCGGCGATATCGTCCGGATGCACCAGAACGACCTTGCGCCCGTTGTGGATTCCGCGATAGCGGTCGTCGAGTCCGTAGATGGTGGTGTTGTACTGGTCGTGGCTGCGCAAGGTCTGCAGGATGAGACGGCCCTCGGGGACTGGCAGCCAGTGCAGGTCGTTGACCGCGAAATTGGCCTTGCCGGTGGCGGTGTGGAACTCGCGGTTGTCGCGGGGTGGGTGCGGAAGCTGGAAGCCGTCGCGGTGACGCACTTTCTTATTGTAGTCGGCGCAGCCGGGCACCACGCGGGCGATGGCGTCGCGGATGGCGTCGTAGTCGTGCTGGAATTCCGCCCAGGGGACGGGGTGGTCGGAGCCGAGGAGTTCCTCGGCCAGTTCGCACACGATGGCGACCTCGCTGCGCATATGATCGCCGACCGGTCGCAGCCGTCCGGTGGACAGATGCACCATCGACATCGAATCCTCCACCGACACTTGCTGTTCGACTCCGGTGGCGGAGAGGTCGAGGTCGCTGCGGCCGAGAGTGGGCAGGATGAGCGCTGTGCTGCCGTGCACGACGTGGCTGCGGTTGAGTTTCGTCGAGACGTGGACGGTCAGCGCACAATTCCGCAGCGCGGACTCGGTGGCGTTCGTATCGGGAGCGGCGGACACGAAATTGCCGCCCATTCCGAAGAACACCGTGGCGCGCCCGTCCCGCATGGCGCGAATGGCGTCGACAGCGTCATAGCCGTGGCGGCGCGGGCTGGTGATGCCGAATTCGGAATCCAGTGCGGAGAGGAAGGTTTCGGGCATCTTCTCCCAGATGCCCATGGTGCGATCGCCCTGTACGTTCGAGTGCCCGCGGACCGGACACACGCCCGCACCCGGTTTGCCGATCATTCCGCGTAGCAGCAGCAGGTTCGTGCCCTCCTCGATGGTGGCTACCCCGTGGCGCTGTTGGGTGAGGCCCATGGCCCAGCACAGAATGGTCGCCTTCGACCCGGCCAACAGTGCGGCAGCCTGTTCCAGCTGTTCGCGTGTCAAGCCGGTCGCTTCCTCGACGAGGGCGAGATCGACTGCGCGCATGTGCTTTTCGTATGAGGCGAAGCCGGCGGTCCGAGTGTCGACGAACTCCCGGTCGACCACGGTGCCAGGCGCGCGGTCCTCGGCCTCGAACAGCAATCTGCCCAGCCCTTGGAACAGTGCCATATCGCCGCCGAGGCGGATTTGCAGGAATTCATCGGCGATGGTGACGCCGGTGGTGAGGCCCTTGACCGTCTGTGGATCACGGAAGCCGATCAGCCCGGTCTCGGGCAGCGGATTGATCGCGATGATCTTCGCCCCCGCCGCCTTGGCCTTCTGCAACGCCGACAGCATGCGTGGATGGTTGGTGCCGGGATTCTGTCCAGCCACCACGATCAGATCGGCCTTCTCGAAGTCGTCGATCGACACCGAGCCCTTGCCGATACCGATGGAGCCGGTCAACGCGGTGCCGGAGGATTCGTGGCACATGTTCGAGCAGTCCGGCAGGTTGTTGGTGCCGAAGCTACGCACGAGCAGTTGATAGAGGAACGCGGTCTCGTTGGCGGTGCGGCCGGAGGTGTAGAACAACGCCTCGTCAGGAGTGGCGAGGTCGCGCAACTCGGCCGCGATCAATCGGTAGGCGTCGGCCCAGTCGATGGGGGAGTAGTGAGTGTCGCCGGGCCGCAAGGCCATTGGATGGGTCAGGCGTCCCTGCTGGCCGAGCCAGTACCCGGTCTTCTCCGCAAGCTCCCGCACCGAATGCCGGGCGAAGAATTCCGGTCCGACGGTGCGCAGCGTCGCCTCTTCCGCGACGGCCTTCGCTCCGTTCTCGCAGAACTCGGCCGGGCGGCGGTGCCCGGCAGGCTCCGGCCATGCGCAGCCCGGGCAGTCGAAGCCGTGTCGCTGGTTGACGCGGGTCAGGGTGCGCGCCGTGCGGAGCACACCCATCTCCGCGACGGCACGGTCCAAGGCCACCGTCACCGCTGTCACGCCCGCCGCCTGGGTTTTCGGGGCGGTGACGGAGAGCTCGGACTCGTCGAAGTCCCGTGTCGGCGCGTTGCGGTTCATGGCGGGAATTCACTCTCTCTTTCGAAATGCGAAGGGGCGCTGGGCAGATCAGAACCCGCGGGCGATCCACTCCGCCAGGTGGGGTGCTTCGGCGCCGATGGTCGTGCCGTCACCGTGGCCGGTGTAGACACGGGTGTGCTCCGGGAGCGTGAGCAGGCGATCGCGGATCGAACCGATAATGGTGGGGAAGTCCGAGAACGACCGTCCGGTGGCTCCCGGTCCGCCCGCGAACAGGGTGTCGCCCGAGAAGAGCGTGTCGGCTTCGGGGAGATACAGGCACACCGAACCCGGCGAATGGCCCGGCGCGTGGATGACGTGCATTTCCGTCCCGGCTATGGCAATGCGCTGTTCGTCGGTGAGCGGCCAGTACGACTCACTCGGGTGTGTCAGCTGCCAGAGTGCGTCGTCTCCCGGGTGTACCAGGACCGGTGCGTAGACGTCTGCGGCGAGTTGCGGGGCAAAGGTGACGTGATCGTTGTGCCCATGGGTGCATACGACGGCGATGACATTGCGGTCGCCGATGGCCTCCAAGATGGGTTTGGCGTCATGGGCCGCGTCCACGACAATGACCTCGTCGTCGTCACCGACCACCCAGACATTGTTGTCGACCTCCCAGGAACCGCCATCGAGTTCGAAGACTCCGGAAGTCACCACCCGCTCGATGCGGAGCCGGCCACTCACAGCACGACCACCGACCGCAGCACCTTGCCCTGGTGCATGGTGTGGAATGCCTGCTCCACCTCGTCGAGGGTGATGCGTTCGGTGACGAACTTGTCCAAGGGCAGGCGTCCCTGCTGGTACAGGTCGATCAGCATCGGGAAATCCCGGTCCGGCAGACAGTCGCCGTACCACGAAGATTTCAGCGCGCCGCCGCGGGAGAAGAAGTCGATCAGCGGCATCTCCAGCCGCATTTCAGGGGTTGGTACGCCTACCAGCACCACGGTGCCGGCCAGATCGCGGGCATAGAACGCCTGCCGCCAGGTTTCGGGGCGGCCCACGGCATCGATGACCACGTCGGCACCGAACCCGCCGGTGAGCTCTTGGACGGCGGCTACCGTGTCGGTGGTGGCGGCATTGACGGTGTGGGTGGCGCCGAGGTCGGCAGCCCACGCCAATTTCCGCTCGTCGCGATCCACGGCGATGATCGTGGACGCTCCAGCCAGCCGTGCACCGACGATGGCGGCATCCCCGACTCCGCCACAGCCGATCACCGCCACCGAATCCCCACGGCCGACATTCCCGGTATTGACCGCGGCGCCGAGGCCGGCCATGACGCCGCAGCCGATCAAGCCGGCGACCGCCGGATCGGCGGCAGGGTCGACCTTGGTGCATTGGCCGGCATGGACGAGGGTCTTCTCGGTGAACGCGCCGATACCGAGCGCTGGGGTGAGTTCGGTTCCGTCGGTCAGCGTCATCTTCTGCGTGGCGTTGAAGGTGTCGAAACAGTACTGCGGACGGCCCCGCCGGCAGGCCCGGCAGCTGCCACACACGGCCCGCCAATTCAGAATCACGAAATCCCCGACCTCGACGGAATCGACTCCCGCGCCGACGCTTTCGACCGTGCCCGACGCTTCGTGGCCGAGCAGGAAGGGAAATTCGTCGTTGATACCGCCCTCCCGATAGGTGAGGTCGGTATGGCACACGCCGCACGCGGCGACGGCGACGACGACCTCGCCCGGCCCGGGGTCGGGGATGATGATGTCGGTCAACTCGACCGGTGCCCCCGGCTTACGGGCGATGACTCCACGAACCTGCTGCGGCATAACTGGCTGTTCCTCCGATGAATGATCGAGCCATGCGTTCACGCGCATGCTTAGGCAGCGACGCTAGCTCCGGGCGATCCGATCGAGGACCTGGCCGGACGGATAGTGCGACCTATCCCTTTGGCGGGCTGACTCGCGCTCGACTCATTCTATACGGACCGTTTCGTTTTGCAATCGACGACGTGAGAACTCCGGTAGCCTTGCCTCCTGTGGAGCGAGTGTGCACCCTCGAAGGGCTGCGGGAAGTGGTCGATGGTCCACTCGCCGACATCGCCCGCCGACTCTCGCGCTTCCTCGCCGAACAGTGGCCGCATCGCGCACTGGTGATCTTCACCCGGGAATGCACCGGCCGTCCACGCAAGCTCGCCGGTGCCGCCGACATCATCGATCGAATCACCATCGCTGAGCTCGAGGAGCTGAAATCGGCGGTCGCACCGGGTGGCTCCTATGCGGGGTCGGCCACCCTGAACGGCGAGGGCCGGTGGGTCTGGGCGATTCGGGACACCTCGAACACCTTGCTGGTGCTGGTCCCGCGCACGCCAGGGGAGCTACCCGACCAGGCGGAGTTGGCGGCGGCATTCGGGATCGTCGCGACATCGATTCGGCAACAGGTGATCCATGCGAGCCCGGAGTACCTTGCCGAATCGCGTGCGGCGTCGGACGCGAGGGCTCGCACCACCACGGAACTGACCGCCTCACATGAAGCAGCACTGGCGGGCATTCTCGTGGCCCTGCGATCGTCGGGCCTGGACGACCATCAGGCCCGGACAGTAGCGACGGGCGCCGCCTCGGATGCGCTGATCGCACTGCGGTCCCGGCAGGCCACTGATCGGGCATTCGCCGAGGAACCGCCGGTCGCGGCGTTCGAGCGGATGCAGCGCGAAATCGGATCCCTAGTGCGTCACCGGCAGATACAAACGGAATTCGTCGCGCCACCACTGGACGGACGACCGATTCCAGGTGAGGTCGCTGTCGGCGCCCGCGCGATGACGCAGGCCGCAGTGTTCGCCCTGGCCACTCAACCCGATCTCGACCGCCTGCGCATCGCCTGGGGATGTGAATCGGGTGCGCTCGTCGTCGATATCCGAGATCGTGCCGCGGGCCGCTGGAACTCGAACACGTTGCGACGCAACCTCGAAGGCCGGGTGCATACACTGCGCGCGGATCTGGAGATCGAGTCCGTGCCGGACTGGGGGAGCCGGGTGCTGATCCGGCTTCCGCTCGACCCACCGCCGTCACAGCCCGACCAGCCGGAACTGGCGCGCTTGAATGCCCGCGAGCGAGAGGTGCTCGCGCTGGTCGCGGAAGGTAAGCGCAACAAGGCCATAGCGGTGCAGCTGGGTGTTGCCGAGAGCACGGTCAAGTTTCATGTCACGGCGCTGCTCAGGAAGCTCGCGGTGTCCTCGCGTGGAGAGGCTGCGGCGATCGGCATACGGGCCGGACTCGCTCCGTAGCCGCGCGACGTCACGCCGATACCGTTGGTTCCCAACCGGTTTCGAGCAGGGCGACTTCGAGTGCCGAACCCGGCGAAATCCGGTAGCCGTCCGGCATCACCCGCAGGTGGACCGCGAGCAGGTGATCACGGGTCGCCGCCATCGCCTCCTCGACTTCGCCTGCCGCACACGCGCCGAGTATGCGTTCGTGCTCGGCCACGGCATTGCCTCGCCGGAGGTCGAAGTGCATTCGGATGCGCTCGGCCTGCGAGGACAGGTCGCTCGTCATGCGCGACAGCGTCTTTGAGCCGCCCGCTTGGTACAGCGCCTGATGAAACGCGCAGTTGAACCGTCCGAAGGAGGTCTGCGCGGCAGTCGGGCCGGCCATGGCCCGGGTCAGTTCCGCATTGGCCTCCCGCATGCGGTCCAGGTTCTCCGGGCGCAGACGAGGCACCGCGATGCGGGTGGCGAACGTCTCCAGATGGATGCGCAGCGCGGCGATGTCCTCCGCCTCGGCCAGATCGATGCCGGTCACCACCACGCCCCGGTAGGGGAGTCGCTCGATCAGCCCTTGCGC
This sequence comes from Nocardia sp. NPDC049737, assembly GCF_040674755.1. NCBI lineage: Bacteria > Bacillati > Actinomycetota > Actinomycetes > Mycobacteriales > Nocardiaceae > Nocardia > Nocardia sp. NPDC049737. The sequence goes on from NZ_JBFANH010000024.1 coordinate 55,230, forward strand.
CTCCAGTTGCAGGAGTGCCTCGCGCACCGGGGTGCGGCTGACGCCGAGGGATTCGGCGACTTCGGTCGGGTCGATGCGGTCTCCGGGAGCCAGTTCGCCACCGACGATCCGTTCACGCAGTCGATCGCAGACTTTGTCCGCGACCCGTCGATGGATCGAATCCATATTCACCACTCCCTGTGCTGTCGCCAGCTCGTGGCTGTCCAGCAGATCCAATATCCAATGTCCAACGCTATGGTGCATCATATCCGCATCCGATACGATCCGTTTAGTATCGCTACCGCTTGGAGAGGAAGGGGAGACGATTGACGCTCCTGCTGGATGACACCACGGTGCAGTCGGTCTTCGACTGGAAGACGGCGATCGCCGCGCTGAGTGAGGCGTACGGAGCGGCGTCCGAAGATTCGCGCTTCCCGGAGCGGACGATCGCACGCGGCGGCACCTCGATGCTGCGGACGATGAGCGGTGTGCCGGGCAGCGGTGGACTGATGGGCTCGAAGACCATCGCCGGTGCGATCGGCGTGCGTCAGTTCTCCTATCTCATCTCCCTGTTCGATCAGCAGTCCGCGGAACTGGTGGCGCTGCTCGACGGCAACTCGATCACCGGCTTCCGCACCGCGGCCACCTCCGCGCTCGCGGCCGACCTGCTGGCCGTACCCGGACCGGTGACCGTAGGCGTCATCGGTTCGGGCTTCGAGGCGAAAAAACACGTTCGCGCACTCGCCGCCGTACGCGAGCTCGATGCCGTGCGCGTGTTCAGCCCGCGCGCGCAGAGCCGCGCACACTTCGCCGAGGAATTGGCGGATCTGGACACCTCGATCGTTCTGGCAGAGTCGCCGCAGGCGGCCTTGGCGGGCGCGAATCTGGTGATCTGCGCGGCACGCTCCTATGACGAGTCGCCGATCCTGCTCGGTGAGTGGCTCCAACCGGGCACGACAGTCGTCTCGATCGGCTCCACCGTGCGGGAACAGCGCGAAGTCGATCCAGAGGTGATCGCGCGCGCTGATGTCGTCATTGCCGACGTACTCGAGGAAGTGCTGCACGACAGCGGCGACCTCATCGCCGCGGCCGCAGCGGGAATCGACGTGACCGACCGGATCGCCGCACTGTCGGACCTGGTGTCCGGGCGGCACCCCGGCCGCACGACCGCGGAGCAGATCGTTGTGTACAAGTCCGTGGGCTCCGCTGTCCAGGACCTGGCCGTCGCCGCCGTGTGCGCGGATGCCGCCCGCAAAGCAGGGCTCGGGTCTGAACTGCCGATCCGGATCCAGCCCGTTCGAAAGTAGGGACGCACCATGGGAATTCCTCTCACCGATAAGCCGACGCTCGCCGACGCCCCGCTCTCACGCAGCGCGGCCTATATCGACGGCGAGTGGGTCGAACACGGCGACTCCGGCAGCTTTACCGTCGAAAACCCTTCGACGGGAGAACAATTGGCCGAGCTTCCGTCCCTGAGCCGGGCCCAGGTGGCCGGTGCCATCGATGCCGCGCACCGGGCGCTGCCTGGGTGGCGGGCCAGGTCCGCGAAGGAGCGCGCCCAGATTCTGCGGAGGTGGTTCGACCTCGTGACCGAGCATGCCGAGGACCTGGCCCGGCTGATCGTCGTCGAAGAGGGCAAGCCGATGTCCGAGGCACAGGGCGAGGTCGCCTATGCCGCGTCGTTCATCGAGTGGTTCGCCGAAGAGGCCAAGCGGGTGCGCGGTGACATCTTCCCGGCGCCGGATCCCGCGAACCGAGTTCTGGTGCTCAAAGAACCCGTGGGTGTTTGTGTCGCGATCACGCCGTGGAACTTTCCCGCCGCCATGATCACCCGCAAGGCGGCGCCAGCGCTGGCCGCAGGGTGCACGATGGTGGTCAAGCCCGCGGAGCAGACGCCACTGACGGCGCTGGCGCTCGCGGAGCTGGCCCGGTGTGCCGGAGTGCCGGCCGGTGTGTTCAACGTGGTGCTGGGCAATGCGCGCGAGATCGGTCCGGAACTCACCGGCAATCCGCTGGTCCGGAAGGTGAGTTTCACGGGTTCGACGGAGGTCGGGCGGCTGCTGCTCGAGCAGTGCGCGGCGACTGTCAAGAAGGCGTCGATGGAGCTGGGCGGTAACGCGCCAGCGATCGTCTTCGACGACGCGGACCTCGAAGTCGCCGTCTCCGGTGTGCTCGCGGCGAAGTACCGCAACACCGGCCAAGCGTGCATCAGTGCGAACCGCGTGTATGTGCAGTCGGGCATCTACGAGCGCTTCACCGCGCGGCTGGCCGCGCGAGTCGCCGAGCTGACGGTCGGCGACGGCTTCGAACCCGGTGTCGCGCAAGGCCCCATGATCGATCGTGCGGCGATCGCCAAAGTCGAGGAGCACGTCGGCGACGCCGTCGAGCACGGTGCGCGGGTGGTGTGCGGCGGCGCGAGGCACGAGCGCGGCAACCTGTTCTATCAGCCGACCGTGCTTGCCGATGTCGCCGCGGGCATGAAGATCACCCGCGAGGAGACCTTCGGCCCGATCACTCCGCTGATTCCGTTCACCGACGAGGCCGATGTGATCCGGCAGGCGAACGACACCGAATTCGGTTTGGCCGCTTACCTTTTCAGTCGCGATGCGGAGCGGATCTGGCGCGTCGCGGCGGCCCTCGAAGCCGGCATGGTCGGCATCAACTCCGGCCTGATCTCCAACGAGACCGCGCCCTTCGGCGGCATCAAACAGTCCGGCCTCGGCCGGGAGGGATCGATCTACGGCATCGACGAATACCTGGAGATGAAGTACCTGGCATGGGCGGGCAGCGGAGCGCTCTGATCGCGGCCGCTCGAGAAGTCGCCCCCATCTATCGAAACAGCGGCAAGGAGGCCCACATGGCCGAGTACAACCTTTCTGAAGTCCGGGACTGGGCTCGGGAAAAGCTTGTCGGTGCGATCAACTGCACCATTCCGTCGTTCACCAACGACCTACGCGACATCAACGAGAAGGGCATCCGCCACGACATCCGGCTGGCGAAGGAGCACGGCTTCATCGGCAGCCTGGGGATTTCCGAAGTCAGCATCACGCTGCCGGAATACGTGAATTTCCTGCGGATCGCCAAGGATGAGGGCAGTAATGACTTCTACATCGTCCACCACGCGAGCTGGAACGACCTCGAGCAGAACATCGAGGCGGTGAAGCGAGCGGAGGAAGTCGGCGCCGACCTGGTGCTGCTGTCGTACCCACCGAACTTCTATCCCGAGTCCGAGCAGGAGATCTTCGACTACACCAAGGCGGTGGCCGATGCGACGAATCTCGCCATCATTCTGTTCCCGATGGTGTCCTGGGGCTTCAGCAGCCGGATCCACCCATCCGATATCCCCACCCGGCTCATCCGCCGCATGATCGACGAGATTCCCAATGTCGCGGTGATCAAAGCCGAGGGCGGATTCCCGAGCATCCAGAGCGTCATCGAATGCACGCGGCTGTTCGGCAAGGAAGTCGTTATCTCGAACCCGATCGAGGGTGAGCTCATCCCACTCTCGCAGGTCATGCCCATTCAGCTGTCGGCCACCAGCGATCACGAGTTCTTCGGCCCGATGATTCCCCGGGTCATGCAGTTGCTGCGGGACGGCAAGTACGACGAGGCCACCGAGATCTATTGGCAGCTGCACCCGGCCCGCAAAGTCAAGGCCGGCCTGTTCGGCGCAGTGCACGGCGGCTCCGTGCTGAACCGCCAGGCGTGGAAATTCCAGGGGTGGCTCCAGGGCTACAACGGCGGGCCGCTGCGCATGCCCACCATGCGCATCCATGACAACCAGATGGCCGCGCTGCGCAAGGGCCTGATCGATTCCGGCCTGGAGCCGAGCATGGACCCGTTCCGGGACTTCTTCATCGGCCGCAACCCCGCGTAGAAAACGTCCACTGATCAGTGGCGTCGGCCGACCGGAGGGTGGCATTTCCGGTCGGCCGCGCCCTTCAGGCACTAACGGACGAGACGACTCCGAACCGATCAACGGCATGCCGTCTACGTAGTTGCGGATCGCGCAGGACGGCCAGGATGACATGTTCCTCGCGGACCCTGGAGTGTCCGCTGGTACAGGCGAGATCGGTGGCACACGACAGGATGTGGTCGAGCCGCAGGGTTCGGGTCGGTTTCGGCGCTGCCATGGTGGTGCCCCATCTCAGTCGGGCAGTGTTACGCCGCGGGTTTCGGGCGCGGCGCGGACCAGGCCGATGCCCAGCACGAATACCAGCGCGGTTGCGCTCAAAGGGATGGTGAGAGATCCGGTTTCGTGGATGCCATAGCCGATGAGGAACGTGCCGGCGGCGGCGAACCAGCGAGAGAACGTAGTGGTGAAGGCGAATGCGGTGGCGCGCATCCGAGTGGGGTATTGCTCGGGCAGCCAGATGGTGAAGACCGCGAAGTTCGCTCCGCCCAGGCCGAGGATCGGCAGGAACACGAAGATCAGTGGGATCGAGTGGAGCGGGTACGCGACGGCATACGCACCGACAGCGCCGATGATCATCAGAACGTACAGCCCGGCCAGGGTGGCCCGGCGGCCGTACCGATTGGCGATGCCGGGGACGAGGAAGCAGCCGAGAATAGTGAACGCGGCAACAGTCATGGAGGACACGCCGGCAAGGCGGACGGTCGCCTCTTTGGTCCATCCGGCGTGCTGGGCGAGCTCGGTTACGGCGGTGGGTACGTAGGTGGATCCGGCCCACAGGCCGATGACACAGACCACCAGCAGAGACAGGTTGCCGAGGGTGCGTGCCCGATACGGGGGAGTGAGGACCTCGATGACCGGCTGCCAGAACGATCGGCGGGTGTTCTCGGTCGATTCCTGTTGCCAGCGTTCAGGTTCCGGGGTCGTTTTGCGGATAAGGAATACCGCCAGCGCAGGCAGTCCGCCGATGAGGAACATGCCGCGCCAGCCGAGCTCCGGCCCGGCCAGCAGGTACAGCGTCGATACCGCGAGCACGCCGACATAGGCGGCCGAATGCATGGCGCCGCCGAAGCGGGCACGCACGCGTTCGGGGAGCACCTCGGCCAGCAGAGTTCCGGCCATGGCCCATTCGCCGCCGACGCCGATGGCGGCCAGGAAGCGGAAGGCGTTCCATTCCCAGATGTTGGTGGCGAGGCCTGCCAGTGCGGTGAATACGCCGTATATCAGGATGGACAGTGTCATCGCGGGTTTGCGGCCGAAGCGGTCGGCGATCGGGCCCCAGATTGCCGAGCAACCCCAGCCGAGGAGGAACAGGGCGGCGCTGATCTGGCCGTACCAGCCGATGTTGGCGGCGGTGGGCTCGATGCCGGCGCGTGGCAGCAGGGCGGTCATGGTTGGGGCGAGGACGAGTCCGAAGACAGTCCAGTTGAATCCGTCCATGGCCCAGCCGCCGAAAGAGCCCCAGAAGGCGCGACGCTGGGTGGAGGTGAGCCGGACGGGGTCGTCGGCGGTGGTGGTCTGTATGGGATCGTCGTTGATCTGCACTGTATTCTCGATTCGCAGGTGGAACTGGAGATAGCCCTGGGGCGCAGGGACATTCGGTAAGCTGCCGGGTCAGCTCGCGGTGTCGATCCGGACCAGAAACTGGCGCATTGTCTTCTCCTGACCGAGAGGAGAGAGGAGTCGGGCGGCCAGTCCGACTGCCCTCGAATCACGTACCCACGCCGGCGAGCAGGTCGGCGTAGCGCTTCCGCAGTTCGGCTTTCTGCACCTTCCCCATGACATTGCGGGGCAGCGACTCTACGACGCGGACCGCACGGGGCTGCTTGAATCGGGCGAGGTCGCCGGCGATGAATTCCAGCAACTCCCCGGCCTGGGGCGCCCGGCCCGGAGCTGGGACGACGACGGCGACCACGGTCTCCCCGAAGTCCGGGTGGGGGACTCCGATCACGGCGGATTCCAGCACGTCGGGGTGGGTGTCGAGCAGCTCCTCGATCTCCTTGGGGTATACGTTGTAGCCCCCGGAGATGACGAGGTCCTTGTCGCGGCCGACGATGCACAAATAGCCGTCCTCGTCGATACGGCCCAGATCGCCGGTGATGAAGAAACCGTCCGCACGAACCTCGGCTGCGGTCTTCTCGGGCATCTGCCAATAACCGGCGAAGACATTGGGGCCGCGGACCTCCACGACGCCGACCTCGCCGTCCGGCAGTGCCTGACCGCTCTCGCGGTCTACTACTCGAATCTCGGTGCCGGGGAACGGTTTTCCGACGGTGCCGGGTTTGCGCGGCCCGCCTTCGTAGGGGTTGGTGGTGTTCATGCCGGTCTCCGTCATGCCATAACGCTCCAGGATGGCGTGGCCGGTACGGGTTTCGAAGGCCTCGTGGTCGCTCGCGAGCAGCGGGGCGGAGCCGGAGACGAACAGCCGCATCGAGGCGCAGGTCTGCGGGGTGAGCCGGTCGTCTTTCAGCAGGCGGGTGTAGAAGGTGGGCACACCCATGAGCACAGTGGCCCGGGGCAGCAGATCGATGATCGCCTCGGAGTCGAACTTGGGTAGGTAGTACATGCTGGCACCCGCCGCCAGAGTCATGTTCGCCGCGACGAACAGCCCATGGACGTGGAAGATCGGCAGGGCATGGATCAGCCGGTCCTCGGCGGTGTACTGCCAGGTCTCCAGTAGCGCACGGCAATTGGAGGCGAGGTTGCCGTGGGTGAGCACCGCACCCTTGGAACGACCTGTAGTGCCGGAGGTATAGAGGATGGCCGCCGGGTCTTCGGCTGTGGCGTCGTAGACCTCTTCGTAGCGGTCGTCGCCCTCGAGGAGGGTGCCGTCGCCGGAGACGCCGAGGGTCTCGACAATGAGCCCTTCTCCGTCGCGGTGGGCGTGGTCGGTTCGGCGATCCGGGGAGCAGACGAGCACGCGCGGCTGTGCATCGCCGAGGAAATAATCCATCTCCGCCCCGGTGTAGGCGGTGTTCAGTGGCAGGAAGACGGCTCCGATCCGCAGGGTGGCGAGGTACAGCGCGATGGCCTCCGGAGATTTGTCCACCTGCATTGCGACCCGGTCGCCGGGGGTGACGCCGTCGGCGACGAGTCGGGCGGCAATCCGTCGCGCAGTCTCCGCGGTCTCGCGGTAGGTGATGCACCGGTTGTCGGGCAGTTCGAACAGTGTCTTGTCCGGCCGCCGCCGCGCCTGCTCGGCGAAGGATCGGTAGATGGTCGGGAAGGGCGACATCGGGGATGTTCCTCTCTCGTCGTCTGTGGTGATGGCGGTATCTCGAAGCTGGGATGCTGCCGGAGAATCGGTGAACATGTCCCGCAGTGGCCCGTCGAGTGCCACGATGCGGCGGCGAACGAAGTCCTCGTGCTGGCGCTCCAGCTTCGCCGGTTCATAGCGGTAGTTGATCATCGCGCCGTAGGACTGCCGCCAGGCCTCCGGTGAGGTGTTTGCCGGCCAGTTCAGCCGCCAGGCCGTGGCGCCGTTGCCCAAGTGGAATCGCGCCACCGGGTCGAGAGGTCGTCCGTCGTTATCCCGCTCGCCGGCGATGTAGTGGGCCAGCGCGTGGCAGAGCCGGGAATGGATCTGCTCGATGTCCGCCGCCCCCAGATCCGTCGGCGCCGCCATGTCCGCCAACTCCCGGACGATCAGCCGCAGATTCTTATCCTGTTCGGCCTGCCTGTCGAGCCAGCGCCGGAATCCGGGGATGGGGGAGAGCGTGACGAATTGCGTCAGATGTGGCAATTGCTCCCCGATCTGCTCGATGACCTGCTTGATGAGGAAACTGCCGAAAGACACTCCAGCCAATCCGTCCAGGGCATTGTTGATCGAGTACAGCGCCGCCGTATCCGCTGCCGAGGGGTTCAGCTCCGGGCCGGGCTCCAGCAATGGGGTGATCGTGTCCGGTATGCCGCGCACCAGGGCGACCTCGACGAATATCAGTGGCACGTCTGCGGTCGCTGGATGGAAGAAGGCGTAGACGCGGCGATCCTGGGGCTCGAGACGGCGGCGGAGTTCGGCCGCGCTCGCCATCGGGTGGACCTTCTCGTAGTGCAGGAGATGCTGGTGCAGCTCCTGCGGTGAATCCCAGGTGAGTTGCTCCATACGGAGGAAGCCGCGATTGAACCAGGAGGTGAGCAGATGGTGGAAGTCGTGGTCGAGGGGCCGCAACTCCGGGTGACGGCGCAACAGCCGTCGCAGGTCCGCGCGCATCTCGACCAGGGCCAGGGTGGCGTCGGGGGCGTGGTTCATCCGGCGGAGCAATTGCTGGCGGGCCGGTTCGACTACGTCGAAGAGCCGGACCAGCTCCTCCTCGCTCCGGGATCCGGCGTTGCGTGCGTCATCCCACCGCCGGAAGGCGGCCCGGACCTGATCGCCGTCGACGTCGTAGGTCGTGGTGATGTGGGTGAAGAAGCCGAGTTTGTCGCTATCGCCCAGCTCGGCGTAGGCGGCGAGGGCCCGAGTCGCGACCGCGCGCATCGAGGCCTCGCCCATATCGCTCATCAGCACCTCGCAGGCGGCGAGCAGCTGGTCCAGCGGGGATACCAGCGAATGTCTGTCCGCCGGATCGCTGTCGTGCTGTCGCCCGAGAGCTCGGAACAGGTCGGTCAGCAGCCAGCCATCTTGTTGCCCCATCGCGATTTCCTTCCCACGGCCTCGGTATGCATTAGAGGCCGTGATGTATACAACAGAGACGATAGGGTATAAATGTGAGGCGCGCCACCCCTGGCGGTCGAGTAATCTGCTCTCGGAGGTGTACATGGCTCGAGTCCCGGAATCCCAGCGGGTACGCGACGCGCTCGAGGACGCCGTCGTCCACGGCCGTTACCGACCCGGCGAACGCCTGGATGCCCTACAGCTCGAGCAGCAGTTCGGATGCTCGCGCACGCCGATCCGAGAAGCCCTGCTGGCCCTGGAGCGCTCCGGACTGGTGCAGATCCGCCCCAAACAGGGCACCTACGTCACCGAGCTCAGCATCTCCGAGCTGGCCGAACGCTTCGAGGTCATGGCCGAACTCGAAGGGATGGCGGCACGGCTCTGCGCACGCCGCATCGAACGGGCGGAGCTGGATGAACTCGAACGCGCGCTGAAGGAGTGCGAAAACCACGCGACGACCGGCGATGCCGACGGCTACTACTACGCCAACGCCCGGTTCCACGGCGTCGTCTACGACTCCTGCGGCAACGAGTATCTGCGGCAGCAGGCCCTTACTCTCAAACGAGCCCTACAGCCGTACCGGCGGCTACAGCTGCGAGTACCGGACCGCATGCGCAGATCCTTGGCCGAACACCGTGAGATCGCCGACGCCATCGCTTCCGGAGACTCCGAAGCCGCGGAGAACGCCGCCCGTGAACACGTGCTCGTGCAGGTCAAGGAGTTCAGCCAACTGGTGCGGACTTGGCGGCAGCTGACCGGGCGCTGACCGAGGCCGAATCAAGAAGCGCTTCAACAAGATTCGACTCGAAGGCGGGTTGGCTTCGGTCACTGTCGTGGCAGCTAGCGGTCCCAGTAGTAATCGTGCGGAAAACAACGACAATGGCTTGACCAGCGGCGATGGGGTGCCGGTAAGAACGTGTCACCTGGTACGTGGCGCGGTGGGCGGGTGGTGCCGGAGAAGCCTTTTGTCGATGAAGACCCGTTCGCGAGGTACTCCGAGCACGAGTAGTTGCTCGGTCTGGATCTCGACGTCCTGTTCGTCGGTTGAACAGCGGCAGTACCCCACACGAAATGGCTCACCCATGCGCGCCAGGGTTCCGGATACCGGGGGTTGACCGGGACGATTCACGGAACACCTCTCCGGAACACCCGTGACCTGGGTTCCGAGCCGTGCGACGGGGTGTACCGGTGGCGGATCGCCTTACGGAACACCATCGGCCCGTGTGAGATGCGACTGCCGCCCGACAGAACGGCGTCCTGCTTCCGAAGCTGTCCCAAACCCCAAAGGGTGTAGCTATGAGCTAGATCACGATTGCAGTTGACCTTAGGTCAGGGTGGAAGCTCGTCGCAGCGGCACGACGCCGACCGGGACATAACAGATTCGATGGAGCAACCACCATGTCGATCACCCTTTCCGACCAGGACAAGAGCACTCTGCGGACTGCCGCGTACGGCGCCGTCTCGCTGATCGCCGCCGCCGGTGCCGCCAGCAAGCCCCACAAGATCGCCACAGAAGGCTCCCTCGCCCTGTATACCGCGACCGGCCCGGTCGGGCACGTACTCGCCGCAAAATCAAAGGACATCGACGTGACGGGCAAGTCGGTGGCCGAACTCGCCGACCAGGTGCTGCCGGCCCTGACCGAATCCATGAACCTGCTCGAGCAGCAGGATCCGGCCGAGGCCGACAACTTCCGCACCACCGTCCTCGTCGCCATCGAAGCAGCCCAGACCCACCAGAGCCAGCCCAGCCCCACGACAGCCGAGATGGCCCGCAAGATCACGGCCGCCCTCGACGCCACTGGGGTAACCACCGCGGACAGCGGGGCCGCCGTGCCGAATACCGCTGTCGGACAGGATCGCCCGGCGCTGCAAAAGGCGATCGAGGAGATCGTCGAATCCGGTTTCCTCGGGGTGTCGCTGCGCGTGCACGATGAGCGGGGCGAGTGGGTCGGCAGCGCCGGGGTGGCCGAGCTGGGCGGGACCGCGAAGCCGCCGATCGACGGGCACGTCCGGATCGCCAGCAATACCAAGACCTTCACCGCGACCCTGGTGCTGCGGCTGGTGGCCGAGGGCAAGATCGAGCTGGACACCCCGGCGGCGGACTACCTGCCCGAGTTCGGGCTGGACGAGCAGATCACGGTGCGAATGCTGTTGCAGCACACCAGTGGAGTGTTCAACTTCACCGGCGAAATGTACGAGGACGGGACGATCGTGCTGGGGATCCCCGCGCCGGGTACCCCCTTGGGTAAAGAGTGGGTGGACAACCGATTCCACACCTACCGCCCGCAGGAGCTGGTGGAGCTGGCGTTGTCCAAGCCCGCGCGGTTCGAGCCGGGGACGGGCTGGAGCTATTCCAACACCAACTACGTGCTGGCCCGGCTGCTGATCGAGAAGGTCACTGGCCGATCGTTCGCCGAGGAGATGCAGCGGCTGATCCTGGGGCCGCTCGGGCTGTCGGGCACCGTGGTGCCGGACGCTTCCCCGGAGATTCCCGAGCCGCACCCCCACGCCTACTACCGGTACGAGGAGGACGGCGAGGAGAAGACCGTCGACGTTACCCGCCACAACCCCTCCTGGAACCCCTGCGGCGGTGACATGATCTCGACCACCCGGGATCTGCACACATTCATCTCCGCGCTGCTCAGTGGCAAGCTCCTACCGGCCGAGCTGCTAGCCGAGATGTGCACGCCGCATCCGACGGGCATCCCGACCATGGACTACGGCCTGGGAGTGTTCGTGCGAGACCTGGCCCCGGACGGCGGCATCGTCATCACCCACAACGGCGGCCATGCGGGCTACGCGACGCTGATGTACAGCACGCCCGACGGCAGCAAGACCATGACCGCCGCGCTGACCTGCGTTGACGACTCCGCAATGTCTGTGGCGGTGCTGTTTCAGAACGCACAGCACAGGCTCCTCGCCGAGGTGTTCGGCGGCGGACAGGCCGATCTGGCTCAGTAGCACGCGAACCGGGGCACGCCGAACTCAATCGGCGTGCCCCCGTTCACATGTCTTGTTCCACCTGCCCGGCTGGGCGGGCAGTTTCCGACTTCACGTACCCATTCACAAACTGCTCGAGGAATTCTTGCCATGCGCGCCTTCGAAGACACCCGACCGAACGGAATAGTCAAGCGACTGCTGGGCGACCGACACCCCCTGCCGATGTCCATCGTGTTGCATCTTGTCCCGGGCGCCCTGATCGTTGCCGCCTACCTGCTCATCGGCGAGCCATTCGTCACCGTCATCGGTTATCCGGCCTTCGCGGGCTGGGCGGTCGCCCTGTGCCTGGTTCTGATACCGCTCCAGGTGGGGCTGCTGTGGCTGGGCCACACGCACAACGGCCACTTCTCGATGCACGGCGTGCTGCACTACACCGACAAGCCGGTCCCGCGCGGGAAGCTTGTGGCGATGGTCATCCCGCTCATCTTGTGGATGATGGCGCTCGGGTTCGCGCTGGCACCGTTGAACAACTTCGTCTTCGAATTCCTCTCATGGCTCCCGTACGCGGACACCGGCGGCAGCGGCAACAACACCTACCTCGACCTCGACGGATACTCGCACTCGACGCTGCTCACCACAATGGTGATCTGCCTGCCGCTGACCGGAATCTCCCTCCCGCTCATCGAGGAGCTGTACTTCCGCGGTTTCCTGCTCCCCCGCATCGCCCATCTGGGCAGCTGGGCGCCGGTCCTCAGCACGGTCTTGTTCGCGCTGTACCACTTCTGGTCGCCGTGGGTGTTCGTGTCGCGGGTGATCTTCACGTTCCCGGGATACTGGCTCGCCTGGCGGCACAAGGACATCCGGCTGTCGATTGGGATGCACGTCGGCGTGACCTCCATAGTGGCGACGCTCGGCACCATCGCGGTTGCGCTGAACCTCATCTAGTGGCGCAGGGGTTGCGAGCACAAGGAAGGCTGAGCAGATGAGGAACGGAGTCACGATCGGGCAGGCGGCGGCCTTCGTCGGTGTCACGGTGAAGACGGTGCGGCACTACCACAAGCTCGGCCTGGTTGCGGAGCCCGAACGCGACAGCTCCGGTTTCCGGCGGTACGGATCGGCCGAGTTGTCGCGGCTGGTGCAGGTCCGGACGCTGGCCGCCGCCGGGGTGCCGCTGGCCGAGATCGGGCCCCTGCTCGCCGCCGACGCCGTGTCGTTCGCGACCGCGCTCGCCGACGTCGAGCGTCAGCTCACTGAACGGATCGAGGAGATGATCGCGCGGCGTGACACCCTGCACCGGCTCACCGACGGGGACCGGGCGCTGCTGGGCGACCGCGCCGTGGCGCTGCTGAAACGGATGGCCGGCCTCGGCCTCCCCGCGGACGAGATCGCGACCGCCCGGGAGGGCTGGGTGCTGGCCAAGGCCCTGGTCCCGGAAGGCTTCGACGACTACCTCACCCATCTCGAGCACGCCCTTGAGGATCCCCGCTACGTCGCCTTGATCAAGCGCGCCGCCCAGGCCGCGGCCTGGGAACCGGACGACCCTCGCATCGCCGAGCTCGCCACTGCGATGGCCGACCACTACCTCGCCAACCCCGCTCACCTGAAAATCGTCACCGCCCTGCAAGCCCGCACCGAGGCCGCGACCCGGTACACGCTGATCGCCCGCCACGGCGAAGAGCAGACGTCGGCCACGACACGGGCGGCCGCGCTGTTCGAGACCAAGCTCCGCGCTGCCGGTATCCGCATCCCCAGATCGGACTCCCACTGAGCGCACCGTGCGCGGTCCTCCAGCTCAGCCTGCCCACAGACATCGCGCGGCTGCACGGGCGTCACGCGGGTAGTGCACCGGGGTGCCATCCGTTCGCAGATAGCCGACGAATGGCTCGGTGACCTGCGGGCGCTGCGGAATCTGAAGCGGTCGACACTGCGGAACTACCAGAACTCGATCAGCCTGTTCTGCGCCTACCTGATCGATCCCGCCTATCAATGGGCTGGCGAGTGCGAGCAGCGCTTCGGCACACATCCGATTCAGGTTGTCCACGAATGGAATACCGCCGTGCACGTCCAGGAGGCCGAGGCCGATGCCGGGAAGCGAGCGTTCACCCGAGACGAGTTGCAGGCGTTCTTCGACCATGCCGACGCCCAGATCGACGAGGTCCGCGGCCGCGGCCGCAAGGGCTGGCTTCCGGCGTTCCGGGACGCGGTGCTGTTCAAGACCGCCTACGCATTCGGGTTGCGCCGCAACGAAACTCGCATGCTCGACGCGGTCGACTTTCGGGCGCAACCCCGAGGGCGCGGAGTTCGGCGACTACGGCGTCGTCTATGTCCGCCACGGCAAGGCCAAGAAGGGCTCCCCGCCGAAACGACGCAGCGTGTTGACGGTCTGGCCCTGGTCGGCCGAGATCCTTGAGCAGTGGAAGGAGGAGGTCTGGCCACTGCTGACCACTGCAGCCCAGGGCGCATGCTGGCCATCCGAACGCAGCGCCCGGATCGGGTTCACTCGGATGAACACCCGCTTAGCCGCCTATCGTGACGCGGTCGGGCTGGACCCGGCGCTCGATTTCCACTCGCTGCGTCGCTCCTATGTCACCCATCTGATCGAGGACAACTGGGACCCGCGGTTCGTCCAGGAACAGGTCGGCCACGAGCACGCGTCCACGACTTCGCTCTACACGGTCTCCGCCCTGCGGCAGCTCGTCCTGCAAGTACCCGCACCTGTCATCGCCGACGCCCTCGGCATCCACTACACGACCGCCCACCGCCACCGAGACCACGTCGGCGGCACCTGGAACCGCTACGCACCAGGCGACCACATTCGCTGATCGTTACCGACCCAATGGCTGTGCTGGTGAGATCGGACGTCGATCATCGGCCAACTGTGACGTCGCGCAGCACAGTCGGGATCCGTTGGTATCGACTAAAATTGACGTCGCCAGTTGGCATGTCCTGATCGTTCGGCGCGGCTGTCGAACGCACTCTTCTGCCGATGATCGTGCCCTCTCCGGGCGGTGTCGCTGCATCGATTTTTGATGGCACGTGCATATCAAATACGTGATGCGTTCGTACGCAGGGGTTGAGGATCTGTCGCAGGTGAAGCGGTACCGCCTGACACCGAGTAAGCCCTCCGCGCTTGAAGCTTCCTCACGGCGCTGGTACGGCGCCGATCTGTTGCATGACCCCGAGCAGATCGGGCAGGCCCCGCTCTTTGACGATCCGGCCGTTGGCGAGGTAGTAGAAGTTCATGGCCTGGACCGCGATCTTGTTGCCCGTGGCAGGGACCCCTAAGAACTCGCCTTCATGGGTTCCGCGCATGGTGAACCGCGCGGCCACTGTGCTTCCCTCGGTGACGCTCTCGTCCAGCGTCCACCGCACATCAGGAAACGCGCCGCGCATCATCGCGATGATCTCCAGATAGCCCGCAGGGCCGCGCAGGGGTTCGGCGTGACTGGGTGCATGAAACACCGCGTCGGGAGCGATGACCTCCCGGGCAAGATCCTCATCGGCTGTGTTGATGAACTCGACGAAGCGATGCATCACTGATTCAACAGATTTCGACGACATTTAGCACTTCTCTCTCCCCGCCTGCGATGTGGTGTTCGAAACGAACCCGGCAGGACCATCGCCACGATAACATCGATTCGATGTACACATCGAATCGATGTGCGACACTGGAGGAGTGTTGGAACTCTCCCTCCTCGGATTCCTGGCCGCCGGCCCCCTTCTGGGACACGAGCTGCGCCGTCGCATTACGCAGCTCACCGGATACAGTCGGCCGGTCAGCGACGGCACCCTCTACCCGGCGGTCAACCGCCTGGTCAAGGCGGGACTGATCGAGCGGCGACCCGCGCCGGAAGCAGGGGCCGGCCGGTATGTGCTGAATCTGACCGACGCGGGCCACGAGGACATGCTTCGGCGCCTGCGCGAGCCGGCCGCGCATGAGCTCACCGACTTCTCCCGCTGGTTCACGATCCTGGCGTTCCTGTCCCTGTTGCCCGATGTCGCCGACCAGCACGCGGTACTCCGACGTCGGCTGGCCTTCTTGGAGGAATCGGCGAGCTTCTTCTACGACGGTGACAGGCCGCTGCGCGCCGAGGATGTCAGTGACCCCTACCGGCGCGGCATGCTGCTCACCGCCCGCGCCACCAGCCAAGCTGAACGCATCTGGATCCGCGAGGTCCTCGGCGATGGCAATCCCCAGCCAGACCCTTAGGGCCAACCCACACGATCTCCTCGCCGCTGAGCGGATCGGCGAGCTGCAGACAACGAAAGGCACCACCATGCTTGCTTCCTGGTACGACGAACAGGGCCCCGCCGCTGAGGTACTGCAGGTCGGTGAGGTGCCCGACCCCGCTCCCGGCCCCGGGGAGGTCCGCGTCCGCGTCGCCGTCTCAGGTGTCAACCCCGGCGACACCAAGAAGCGCGCTGGCTGGACAGGGTCAGGTATGCCCTACCCGCGGGTGATCCCGCACAGTGACGCCGCCGGCGTTGTCGACGCGGTCGGCGCCGGCGTCGAGGCGCGCCGTACCGGGCAGCGTGTGTGGATCTACGGCGCCCAGTCCTACCGGCCCTTCGGTACCGCCGCCCAGTACGCCGTCGTACCCGCGGACCTGGCTGTCCTGCTGCCCGACCATGTCTGCGACGATCTGGGCGCAAGCCTGGGCATCCCCGGCATCACCGCGCACCGCACCGTGTTCGCAGACGGCCCGGTCGACGGGAAGGTCGTTCTGGTCAACGGTGTCCTCGGCGGGGTCGGGTCACTGGCCGCTCAACTCGCCGCCTGGGGCGGGGCCACCGTCATCGGCACCGTCCGCCGCGCCACCGAATTGGACCGGGTCGATCCGTCGGTCGTCCCCCACGCCGTCGCCCTCGACGCTGACGATCCCGCCACCGGGATCCGCGCCCACGCCCCCGGGGGAGTGGACCGGATCATCGAGGTGTCCCTGTCTGACAACGCCGACCTGGACAACGCCGTCGCTGCGAACGGTGCAACCATCGCCGCGTACGCAACTCGCGCCGACCGCACTGAAATCCCCTTCTGGACCTTGCTGTTCAACAACGTCACCCTGCGCCTGATGGGCAGCGACGACTTCCCCACCGCCGCCAAGCGACTGGCCGCCCGCGACCTGACCTCTGCGGCCGCCGTCGGCGCTCTCACCGTCGATGTCGGCGACCGCTACCCGCTCACCGACATCGCCAAAGCCCACGACCGCGTAGATGCTGGCAGCCGCGGCCGCGTCCTCCTCACGATCCCACGCTGACAGGGGAGCACCCCGAACGGCGAAATTCCGGAGGAATGCACCGACACCAGTCTCTAACTAGCCGCATAGTGCGCGGTTCGAAACGGCCACCGACGACTGTCAAGTCCGATCGTGACGTTGCCCGCCGACACCGCCGTCGAGATTCTCCGATGAACGACCGTCACGGTTCACCGATGTAGCCAGACCCAACGAGTCCGAATTCCGCCTATTTGAATACCGGGCCCTGCCAGTCCGGAACCCCGAGTACCTGGACTACGCGTTGGGCTTTGCGGCGCAGCCGTCGGAGTCGTTGCGCTCCGCAGCGTGGTGTCTTGCCGGCCGGGGTGGTGAGCTGCCCAGGGAACCGTGATCGCCAACGCGGTTGATCATCCGCCTCGTGATCAGGACGCGGCGGTCAATACATTCAGCCGAACCATCGGCAGCGTGGCGACCGGCCTGCCGGTTGCATGTTCGATGGTCTCGCGCAGCTTGTCCCAAGCGCCGGGATGGTGGTCGACGTAACGCTCGAGCGCGGTCGCTGACTCGTCGTCGGTCATCGGAGTCGCGATCGCGGCGATGTTGCGCCGCAGGCCGGTGGAGAGCCGGACTTGTGGATGAGCCTGAATATTGCGGTACCACTGGGCTTTCGTGCCGAACCCGGAGACGATGACGAACTCGTCCGGCGCGGGCCGGTCGACGACCTCGAGTACGACGAATCGGCGTTCGCCGGATGTGCGCCCGATGTGTTGCAGCATGAGCATCCGTGTGCCGAACAGGAACCCGAGCCCGGCTCGGTAGAGCCAGATGGGTGCGCGCGCCAGCCATCGGGTCTGCAGGGCGCGGGCGCCCACCTTTGCGACGAGGTTTGGTGAGGTCATTTCCGTTCCTCCCGTAGGTTGCAGCAGCCAGGCGCACCAGGCTCGTTCCCGTACCACGCGGGCGACGTCGATCCGTTCGACGAGCCGGCGGCGGGTCATTGGTGCTCGAACACGATGGATCGCCGCCCAGTGCGGCGCCCATGCCGATCAAGCCGTAAGCGCGGCATTGCCCCGAGTATCACCCCGCCTTGTGGAAGCCCTGAACGCATTCACCGCGAACGACAGGGTTCGGCGGGAACTTCCGCGACTCATAGCTGAAAGGCGATAGACCGAACTGACAAACCCGTCGTCCATTCGGCCCCCACACAGGACCGGACAAACCGGACAAACTTCTGTCCTAGTGGAAGCTAGGGTGGTTCGGGTGAACGTTGAGGTGACTCCCTTGCCGGGTATCGGTATACGCAAAGATTTTCCGCTCAGAGGGGGGCGCCGCCGGATAGGAATCATCGACCACAAAGACGGCTCGATCGATCTGATCGTGAGCAAGGCCGACAACTCCGAAGCAACCGAACAGATTCCGCTTGCCGCCGAGGAAGCCGCGGCACTGGCGAACCTCCTGGGGGCCCCGCAGTTGGTGGCGCAGTTGCGGGAGGAGCATCGGGAATTCGATGGAGTGACTACCCGGCAGTTGCCGGTCCGCAAAGGTTCCCCCTACGACGGGCGTCGCCTCGGTGATACCGAGATGCGGACGCGCACAAAGGCATCCATCGTGGCGGTGATGCGGGCTGGGAACCCGTTACCTTCGCCCGGCCCCGATTTCGTTTTCACTGCGGCGGACCTGCTGGTTATTGTCGGTACCGCGGAGGGGCTAGACGCCGCCGCCAGAATTCTGACCGACGGCTGATCCGATGGTGGCACACGAAACCGCGCTCGCGTTGATTCAGCTGGGCGCGGTAATTTTCGGTTTGGGTCTGCTGGGCCGCGTCGCCGCACGGATCGGTTTGTCACCGATTCCCCTGTATCTGGTCGGGGGGCTGGTGTTCGGCTCCGGTGGGCTGGTCGAGCTGCGGCAAATCGATGAGTTCATCCACCTGGGTAGCGAGATCGGCGTAGTACTGCTGTTGCTGCTACTCGGCCTCGAATACAGTGCCGCCGAACTGGTCACCGGCATGCGAAGATCCTGGGCCGCCGGTGTTCTCGACATCGTGCTCAACGCCACCCCTGGTGTGATGGTCGCCCTGATGCTCGGATGGGGTATCACCGGCGCGATCGCCATGGCCGGTGTCACCTACATCTCCTCCTCCGGCATCGTCGCGAAAGTTCTCAACGATCTCGGTCGCCTCGGTAACCGGGAAACCCCGACGATCCTGTCGATCCTGGTGTTCGAAGACTTGGTGATGGCCGGATATCTGCCAGTGCTGACCGCGGTCCTGGCCGGACTCGGATTCCTCGCCGGACTCGAGACCCTGGGTATCGCACTGGCAGCGGTCATGATCGTACTCATCGTCGCATTGCGGTACGGCAGATACGTGTCGATGCTGGTCGACAGTGAGGACCGCGAGATCTTCCTGCTGCAACTCCTCGGCTCCGCGCTACTGGTGGCCGGTGTCGCCTCCGCGGTGCAGGTGTCCGCGGCGGTGGGTGCGTTCTTGCTCGGAATCGCGATCTCGGGCTCGACCGCCCACAACGCCACCAAACTCCTCGAACCACTGCGGGACCTATTCGCGGCGTTGTTCTTCGTGCTCTTCGGGTTGAGTACCGATCCTGCCAGTATCCCTCCGGTGCTGGGCTGGGCGTGTGTGCTGGCGGTGGCGACGGTGGCGACGAAGATCGCGACCGGATGGTGGGCGGCCAAGCAGGCCGGGGTAGCCAGGTACGGGCGGGCACGCGCGGGAACCGCGCTGGTCGCCCACGGTGAGTTCTCGATCGTGATCGCCGGTCTCGCTGTCACCGCCGGCGCGCTACCAGCCGAGTTCGCAGCGATGGCGACCACGTATGTGTTGTTGATGGCGGTGCTCGGTCCGATCGCAGCGCGAGTGGTGGAGCCGATCATGGTGTGGGCCGACCGGCGAAAGGTGCCGACAACCTGATCCTGTGCGGGCTGGTGTGGTGGTCAGGGTTCGATGAGCCCGGCGCGGATGGCGTAGTGCCACAATCTGTCCACGTTCGGTGCAGCAGTCCTGAATCCATCAATGTGGCGTCACGTCGTTTGCGTCAAGGTTGGATTCGGACTGTTGCGGTTGCGGGTTAGTGCACGGCTGCGGCGGCCGCGGCAACCGGTTTGGTCGCGATGGTCGCGGTGCGGATGCCGGGCACCGTGCGGGTGAGGGCGACGGTGATTCGCCGTTCGGATTCGTCGGCGAACCGGCCGGAGATGGTGGCGTCGCCTTCATCGACGGTGACGTGCCAGCGCCGTGCGCCGGTGTATTGATCGAGGAGGTTTTGTGCACCGGCGGCGAGTGCGTCATCGGGGGTGAGCATGATTCGCAACGCGTCGCCACGGCTGAACATGCCGATCACGCGGCCCTCGGCATCAACGACTGGCACACTGCGCAGTCCGTGCGTTACCAGCCTGCCCATGACCTCGGCCAGTGCCGCGTTATCGGGGACCGAGATCGCTGGTGTGGTCATCACCGCACTGACCGGGTCGTTGAGTTCGCCGGCCCGCAAGAGGTCACCGCTGGTGACTACCCCGATGAGGCGATCGTCCTGGTCGAGAACGGGCAACGCAGCGTAGCCCAGTTCGGCGAGCATCAGCGCCGCCTCGCGTGCCGTGTTGTTGTGCCGCACCGCGATGATCGGTCGTTGCATGACCTCGCATACCCGCATGTTCTTCATTCCGTTCAACTCCGTTCAGGGCTAGCTACCGGTTGGGCACGACAGGGCAGATCCTTCGCTGGACTGTTCTCGTGTTTTCCGGGGCTGGGTTCGTCAGTCCGTAGGGGACCGCGTGTAGCAGCGTCACCGCGATGGTCGCGCCGCTGGGTGTGTCGTAGATACGGCGTTCGCCCGGTCGCGCTCCGGCGATGGCACTGCCCAGTGGCGATTGCGTGGAGTAGACCTCCATTTCGTTGTCTTCGGCTTCGCGTACTGCGAGCAGGAACGTCTCGACCTGTTTGGTGTCGTCGTAGCGGACGGTCAAGACCATGCCGGGCTCGGCGATACCGTCGTCGGGCGGGTTGCGACCGATGAGGGCGTTGCTGAGCAGATGGTGGATCCGGCCGATGCGTGCCTGGCGCGCGGACTGTAGAGCCTGGTTGCGTGCGTAATCGTCACTGTCCCCATCGGGCTCGATGTCGCGTCGGGCGAGCAGTTCCTGCAATTCGGTCTGAAGCCGATTACGGGCTCGAGATGTC
Source organism: Nocardia sp. NPDC049737 (assembly GCF_040674755.1). Taxonomy (NCBI): domain Bacteria; kingdom Bacillati; phylum Actinomycetota; class Actinomycetes; order Mycobacteriales; family Nocardiaceae; genus Nocardia; species Nocardia sp. NPDC049737. The sequence continues at coordinate 76,127 of NZ_JBFANH010000024.1, forward strand.
ATCCAGACAGCTGCGGTGCTGGTCACGTGTTTGTGTCCTTCCTTATAAGACGGGTTGGAGTTTGTCGTCAGGGGCGGGCCAAGGCGGCGGTGCCGCCCCTGACAACGCGCAGGCCCTGATGTCGGGCCGGGTCTGAGTCCCGGGATCCACGGCTCTCGCGGTGCTCGTGCCGAATCGATTCGCGCGGCGTGTCCGGTCCGTAGCTGCGTCTTCGGCGACTGGCTGGCTTATGGTCGGTTATCGGGCCGATCGATGCTCACCATGTCGCTCCTGCTACCTGCGGCGTTCCTGTCAACTCCATGATGGCGTGGTTGTCGAGGCGATCAGTTGCGCTGATCCGACAATCGCGGGGTCGAGATTTGTGGCGATGGCACAGCACGGTCAGTCGTTGTCGGTGACGGCGAGTTCGATCATCATGGCGAGTCGTTTGCGGGGGTCGTCCAAGCCGAGGTTGGTCACCTCTGCCATCTTGCGCAGACGGTTACGGACAGTGTTCTCGTGCACGCCGAGCTGCGCGCCCGCCTGGGCGGGGTCGCCTTGGGCATGCAACCAGGCGCGCAGCGTTGCCACGTACTCGGTGGAGTTTGCGCGGTCGTGGCGGCGCAACTGCGACACCGGCCCCCGTGCGGGGATACGTTCAGAAAGCCCCGCGGCGCGCAACCGTTGCAGCAGGATCTCGTCCCACGACTCGTCATAGGCGGGGGGCACCGCATCCGCTGAGCGGGCCTCGTGCAGCGCCAGACATTCGTCGGCCTCTCGGCGTGCCAACGCCAATTCCGTGGCCCGGGCGACACCACTGATGCCGGCCAGAACCGTTATCTGCGCAGGCAGCGCCGCCTGTAGCTCGCTTATCCAGCGTCGTGCGGTCGCCGCCTGATCGGCGGGCAGCACGGTGTAGATGGTGTCACCGACCAAGGCGCTGCGGCTCGAACGGGACCAGCCGAATCCGGTTGTCGCTCGCTCGAAAACCTGGAGCAGCGCGGCGTGCTGCTCGTCGGCGATTCGTGCGCGCAGCGCGATCGCCCGTAAAGTCTCCGGCGCCAACCCCAGCCTGCTGGCCACCGTCGCCGCGTCCGCGGCGCCCTCCAGCAAACTGATCACCAGTTCGGATTCCACCTGACGTTCCAGGTCCGCGCTGGCCCGCGACCGCAACAGATGCAGGGCCACCGTGTGCGCGCCGTCGGCCAAGGCGATCCGTCGAGCCCCGTGCAACGGTGCCGGGCACGACACCCATACCGAGCCCAGCAATTGCCGGCCCACGCGCACGGCCACGACCATCCGCCCCGTCACACTATGTTCTTCCTGCGCGGGAACGAACAACGGTTCCTCCGAGGCCGCCAAATGTGCGAAGACACCACGCGCGTCGAACAAGTCCCGCAACCACTGCGGCATTTCCCGGCTCAGGATCGTCTCGACCCGTGCGGGGTCGAGGTGCTGCTGCGGCCTCGAATACGCCAGCACCCGAGACCGGCGGTCCTCGATCGTCACCGCACCCCCGACCGCGTCGGCCAGACTGTCGGCCAAGGCGAACAAATCGGTCGGGCCGCGACCGGCCTCGGTCTCGCGGCCTTCCAGCACCATTCCATAGACCACCGCAGCCACCTCGCTCCAGGTCACCGCAGGATCGACCACCATCACCGCCACCCCCTCGATCTCCGGCTCGTCCGCGGTCTGCTCACCCCCACGGACGAGCGCGACAACAGCCCGCGCCGACACCGCCCAGTCCACCACCTCCGACACTGAGCGTGCCCCGATCCCCAGCAGCACATCACCCACTTCCGTGGGGTCCTGATCGGCCCCGTGGATCACCACACTCCGCAATTGGGTGGACCGTGGAACCGAACACAACCGCAAACGGATCCCATAGCCACCCAGTACGTTCGCCAACCGGTCCAACGTCACCATGAGCCGCTCCTGTGTCGAACCAGAGGTGCAGTCGCGTCGTAGCCTGTCACTTTCTGGGGGATCTGCCCGGTCGTGCGACGATATCGGCAAGTACGGCTGCTTCGCTGATGTCGGTGTTCTTGGTGCCGGTGAGCAAGGTGAGTTTGTTCTGGCCTGCCAGTTCGCGCAGGTGGGCGAGCGCTTCGACGCGCTCGGGTTCGGTCAGTTCGTCGCGGTAGCGGCGGGCGAATTCGTCGAAGAGTTTCGGGTCGTGGCCGTACCATCTGCGCAGTTCGGTGGATGGAGCGATCTGTTTGCACCATTCGTCGAGGTGGGCCCTGGTTTTGCTGACGCCGCGGGGCCAGAGCCGGTCTACCAGGACACGGGTGCCGTCATGCGGGGTCGGGTCGTCATAGATTCTGCGGATTTGCACATCGTGTCGAGTCGACATCATCGATCCCCGGTTCTATTGCTGCTCGAGTTGGCGGGTTTTGGTGTGTAGTGCGGTCAGCACATCGGCGAAGGAGGCGTGGAAACTGGCGACTCCTTTGGTTTCGAGGGCGCGACCGACATCGTCCATGTCGACTCCGAGGGCGGCAAGCTCACGCATGACCCCGGCGGCTGCCTGAGGTGCGCCTTCGGTGTCAACGCTGCGGGTGAGCGTGCCGTGGTCCTGGAAGGCCGCGATCGTGGTTTCGGTCAGTGTGTTGATGGTGTCGGGGGCGATGAGACGGTCGACGTATTTCGTGTCGGGGTAGGCGGGATTCTTGGTGGACGTCGAGGCCCACAGCGGCTTCTGCGGATGCGCGCCGTGAGCGGCAAGGTAGTCCCATCGTGGGCCGCTGAAGCTGTCGCGGAAGATCTGGTAGGCGAGTTGGGCTTGCGCGATCGCCGCTCGCCCCCGCAGCGCGAGCGCGTCGGTGGTGCCGACGTGTTCGAGACGGTGGTCGACTTCGGTGTCGACGCGGCTGACGAAGAACGACGCGACGCTGTGGACGGTGGCAGGGTCACCGCCGTGTGCGGTGAACGTCTCCAGACCTTGCAGGAAGGCCTCGATCACCTGCTGGTAGCGGGCCAGGGAAAAGATCAGGGTGATGTTGATACCGACGCCTTCGGCGATCATCGCCGTTATCGCCGGTATTCCTGCGGCCGTGGCCGGGATTTTCACGAACACGTTCGGGCGGGCGACCCGCTGGTGCAGCATGCGCGCCGCAGCGATTGTTGCGTCGGTGTCATCAGCCAGTTCCGGTGCGACCTCGACAGAGACGTATCCGTCGGTACCGCTGGAGTCGTCGTAGGTCGGTCGCAGGACGGTCGCCGCATCGAGGACGTCATCGACGACCAACTCCCAATAGGCGTCTTCGACGGTGGAGCCCGCGGCGATGAAGGCGGCGAACTGGTCGTCGTATGCGTCGGAGGCTTCGATGGCGCGAGCGAAGATCGTCGGGTTGGCCGTCACGCCACGGATCCCATCGGCCACCATTGCCGCGAGAACACCGTCACGCAGGTAGGGACGGGTGAGGTTGTCCAGCCACGGGCTTTGACCGTGTTCGGTGTAGAGCCGAACCAATCTGTTCATCGCTGCTGCTCCTGCCCGGAAGACACGTGGAGTCCGCAAGGGGACCGAGCGGGGGGATCGCCCTTCTGCAACCCGGGACGACCGAGTTCCGCACGCAGCAAAAACGCCATCAACCCGCTGCCGAAGAAAAACGAAAACGACGTGAACAGAGACATGATCCCCAACTGCTTGGGATCGGTCGTCGTGACGAACTCGACGATGTAGGAGCTCTCGAGGCCGACCCTGCGCGGATACGGCCTCACGACCAGACCATTAGCCTCGACGGGCGTCATAAGCCCTCCAGCGGTTGTTCATCTCACCGATTGCGCCTGCGGAGTCTCAGCGGGGACAGCACCGCGGCCGGGCCGCGCGGACGCTGCCGAGCACCGGTCACCGGTCACCGCGGCCGGGCCCTTGCCACATATCGAACGGTACGCGCCCGACCGACCAAACTTTTACGATTTGCGCTGGGCGAGCACATCATGGGTTCAGGCGGTATCGGCAGGCCCAGGATGGCAGCGGGCGCTCGATGTGAGGAAGGCGCCGACACCCTGGGTGGGATCCTGGCGATTCTGCGGGCTGCCGACCCCAGCAGATCCCCTTCAACCGGCGATAGGATTGAAGTCGCAGTCCGCGACTACTCGTTGGCGGGGCGGTGAGATGTGGGGTAAGCGCAAGGACATGATTGTGCGGGGACGGCTGCCGTTCAACGCCGAGCCGCCGCCATCGGTGCTGGCGAGCAGCGAAATCACCGCGGTGGACGCGTTCTATGCGCGCAATCACGGTCCATTCCCCGACATCCCCACCGAGCAGTGGCGGTTGGGCGTCGATGGCCGGGTGGACAATCCGCTCACCGTGACCTACGACCAACTGACGACCGGTTTTGAGCAACACAGCGTGGTAGCGACGCTGGCGTGTGCCGGCAACCGGCGCGCTGAACTGCTGGCGGTGCGCCCGATCCCCGGCAAGGAGCCATGGGAGCACGGCGCGATCTCGACCGCCGAGTGGGTCGGGCCCAGGCTGGCCGATGTGCTGCAGGCGGCCGGGGTGGACCACGATGACCGTCTGCACGTCGCATTCGCTGCGCCCGACGTGGCCCAAGAGGCCCGGCCGGTCCAGTCCTACGGCAGCTCCATCCCGCTGTCCAAGGCGCTCCGCGAGGAGGTGTTGTTGGCCTGGCAGATGAATTCTCAGCCACTTCCGCGCGCTCACGGTGGCCCGGTGCGTGTGGTGGTGCCTGGCTACATCGGGGCTCGCAGCGTCAAATGGGTCACCGCCCTCACCGTGCAATCCATGCCATCACAGAACTATTTTCAGGCCTTCGACTACCGTATTCTTCCGCCCGAGGCCGACCCAGAGGCGGTCGCACCGGGCGAGGGCATCTCGCTATCGTCGCTGGCGCTCAACTGCGACATCCTCGTGCCCACCGAGGGCGATCAGATTCCGCGTGGCTCCCGTACCGTTCGTGGATGGGCAATCGCCGGCGACGGCCACGGCATCGAACGGGTCGACGTCTCCGTCGACGACGGCCGCAGCTGGCGGCAGGCCGACCTGCACCCCGCACCCAGCCGGTGGGCGTGGCGGCCGTGGTCACTGACCGTCGACATGCGACCCGGGCCACTCAACATCACCGCTCGCGCCTGGGACGATGCCGGAGCCACACAACCCGAATGCCCAGCATCCATATGGAATCCCCGCGGATACGGCAACAACGCCTGGGCCCACATCAAACTGACGATCCTGTAAGTGAGCGTCTGACAACTGTGTTAGATGCGGGCGAAGCGGCGTGACATGACGGCGATCATGGCGATGCAGATCATGGCTTTCTGGTGGCCGGGGCGGGATTCGTAGTCGCGCTTGCGAACGATGCGGCTCCACCCACAAGGTCGAGGTCCACCACTCGAGAGCATTGAAGGACCTCAACCCGAAAAGCCGGAAATCACAACCGGATTGGGTCAAGCAGATGGCGGCTCGTCGCGGCAAGACCCTCCTCGTCTGCCGCGCCTGCCACGCCGCATGCCCAACTGGCAGGCCACGATGAGCACTGGAGAGCAAGCCGCCACGGAAATCGGGCACGGCTGGTTAGGAGGGGGCCGTCGGAAAAGGGCCAGAACCACTGGCACCCCCGCCGCGCGGCCGACCCATCGGCCTGGATCAGCAAACACCGCCGCTGCGTCCCTAGCGATTGCGATTCGGCACCGGCGACTATTTCGCCGCGCAGCGGGTCGCGACCTTCTAGCCGGAGGTCACCATCGCCTTCACCGTCGCTGACGAACGGCAGTGTCACGGACCGCTGCCGCTGTCACCGTTCTCGTATTCGCCGTACGGGGGGAGCTGAGCGTCACGGCTGCTGATTCCAGACCGTTCGCAGCCAGTCCCCGATCGCGACGAGATCTGCGTCATCGAGACCGCGGACGGCATCGACGAGGTGGAGCAGAGCATGCCCGGGATGGTTCGCGCTCACCCAGTGCCGGTCGGCATCGGTGATCTCGTCATCGATCCAGGCGAATGGGCGTCCGGCCGCCCAGTCCACCAGATTTCGTGTCTTCCAGTGCAAGCCGATCCGCCGGTCTTCTCGATATTGACGTTCGTCGGTGGACCGCGACCACGCGACCCGCGGCAGCGGCGGTAGTCCGATCCGCGTCGCGATCTCCGTATTCGCCTCCTCTTCCCACGCAGTCGCCCAGACGAGCACACACGGCAGCGCCGAAAGCGCAAGCCCGGCCGCGCGTTTCAGCCCCGCGAAGTGCCACTCCGGATCCGGAATCGGGGGTCGCGGGCGTGGATCCCCGCCGATCGGCAGCAGCGGTCCGTCGATATCCAGGAAAAGTAGGGGGAGGGCCGTGCGGTCGCTCACCCGCATCACCTGCCGTCGAGCGAGCCGATCAGTATCCAACCGGCGACGCCGATGCACAAGGCGCCTAACGCGATCTCTATGCCGAGACCGACCCCGGGCCGCAGGCCGTAGGCCAAGGCATCCGTCGTCATGCCTACCGGCACGAAGCCGATGAACATCCAGGCGAACGTACGGAAGGCGAGCATGAACAACCCGTCCCACCAGCCGAACAACAGTCCCCACAGCAGAACACCGAGGCCGAAAAAGGCCAGGAACAGCCAGTAGCCGAGCGTCTTACCGGACTTCGGCAGGAACCACTCGCTCCCGTCCGTCACCTCCACGCCGACGACCTCCCCGCGCCAGAGTCGCAGTGTGGCCGGTTGTCCCTCCCGTGCCTTACCGTAGAAGCTCGACGACACCTCGCAGGTCTGCCGGGACCCGTCGGTCCGCTGCCAGGTGACCTCGTAGTGGGTGGTCGTGGTCGTGCTCATGTGGCCGTTGGAGTCGGTCTCCGTCGTCGTCGTGGTGTAGGTGCGCCGCTCCGCAATGGAACCCCGCTCGCTGGCCAAACAGTCGCCCGCACTCGCCCCGCACCCCACGGCCGCCCGGAACTCCCGGGTCTGCCGGTATGGGCCAGCGGCGGAGGCGAGCGCTATGACAAGCACACCCAGACCGAGCGCGACGACGATCCACTGCGGAAGAGAACGCCCACACAAGGATCCTCCGTACGGCAGTCGACGGAGCCTCACAACCCACCCCCACACGATCCCGCGCAACGTCGCGACCATGTCCGCCCCTGCTCGGTTCGGCCACTGTTCATCGGCGCACCTCCAGTGAAAGTCATTGGCATCGACCTCCTTACAGGAAACAACCACCACGCATGCCGAAAGGTTGGGCCGCCCGTTGCGAGCCATCCGCCCCGCGCAGCCCAGCCGTCGAGCGGGTCGCGACCTTCTACCCTGAGGTCACCATTGCCTTCACCGTCGCCGACGAACGGCACTGTCACGTGCCGTTGCTGTTGTCGCCAGCGGAGCCCCTGTCCAAGCCCAATTCACGCCCACGAATACGGTGACGCGCAAGCCCATGCCCATTCCCATGCCGACACCCACGGTGACACTTCCAGGGACCGTCGTCACGATCGCCGCACCGCCCTGGCCGCCCACGAAGTCTCACGGCCAACCGGAAAAGCGGTCGACGTGGCAGAAATATTCATGCGGCGACGTTCACGTTCCGTCACCACAGTCACCGATGCCCGCAGGGAACACATGGATACAGCTGTCCTGGTTGCGCGCGGCGGTGACCCGTCGCGGGGGCCGTGGCCGACGTCGACGGTGGAGCGGTTCGAGCCGATCGCGGCGAAGCGTGCCGAGGAGTGGCCGGTGTGGGGGCATCGCAAGATCGCGGCGTTGATGCGCGCCGACGGCTATGAAGTTGTCCACGTCGATAGTGGAGAGGGCGCTGCGGCGTCGCGGGCTGCTGCCGCCGCGGAGATATCGCGCCGACCGCAAGTCGTGGGCCATGTTGCGGCGCAAGGTGTTCCATGACCCGCCCACGGACCGGAACCGGGTGTGGCAGACCGACTTTGCCATGGGCGGATGTTCGGCCGTCAGGCACGCCCAGCTCGTCCGTCGCGATCGCTGATGGCCGACTGTCGCGATGGTGGCATCACGGTTGCACGATCTGGACCAACTGCTTGCCGAGGTTGCCGCCCTCGAAGACCGCGCGCAACGCGCTCGGTGCGGATTCCAGTCCGCTGCTTACGGTTTCGGCGATCATAATGTTTCCCTGGTCGTGCCAGTCGCGCAAGGCTGTGAAGGCTTCCGGGAATCGGTCCACATAGTCGAGGAAGATGAAGCCTTCCATGCGTGCTCGATCGAGGGCCAGGCGCATGTAGTTCCGTGGGCCGTGTGAAGGGTCGGAGCCTTGATAGCCGGACGAGATGGCTCCGGCCAGCGCGACACGAGCGTGGCGTGCGAGGTGCGCCAGACCACATTCGAGGATGTGACCACCGACACCGTCGAAGAAGACGTCGATGCCGTTCGGGGCCAAGCGGGTCAAACAGGCGTCGACGTCGTCGTTCTTGTAATCGATGGCGGCGTGCAAGCCCGCACAATCGGTGATCCACGAGCATTTGCGCGGGCCGCCCGCGATCCCGATAACCGTGCACCCTAACGCTTTCGCGATCTGGCCCGCGATGGATCCGGTCACGCCGGCTGCGGCCGATACCAGCACCGTCTGACCCGGCTCAGGGCGACCGACGTCCGTCAGGCCGAAGTACGCGGTCAGGCCAGGTGCTCCGAACAGGCTCAGCATGAGCGTGGGCGGCACACCGTCGGGAATCACGTTCAGCCCGAACAATCCGCTTTCGGACGCCCTAGCGTAGTCCTGCCACCCCACCATTCCCGCAACCCAGCTTCCGACCGGATAGCGCGGATCATTCGAGCGGACCACCTCGCCGACACCGCTACCACGCATCACCGCGCCGACCGGTACGGCGTCGATGTAATTGTCGGCCTCGTTGAGCCAGCCACGCTGGGTGGGATCAATACCCAGGGAGTGCACCCTGACCAGGGCTTCCCCCGGCCCCGGAACCGGCACAGGCCCCGTTCGCAGCTCGAAATCCTCGTCACGCAAAGCGCCCTCCGGCCGCCGCCGTACGACCCACTGCCGATTCACCACATCCGCCACCGGGCGATGCTAGTTCACCGTCCACATCGCCTTCGAACCATTTATCGTCCCGGTCAACTCATACGAAACTCGGCACTACCGGACATCCTGCGGCGCAGTCGATCTCACCGTGACGACCGCTCAACCAAGCCGGGTAGGCCGGGCGCATTGCTGCGCCCGGCCCCCCTCAGAACCGGACGTGCACGATTTCCATGCATCCGGCTCAAGCAAGCCCATGGCGGGCTGATGGTGTGCCGTGCTGCCGGGGGTGGCAGCGTGTGTGGATAAGACGGAGTTCGGATTGTTCCGGTGCCCGGTCCCGTAAGGTGATGGCATTCTTGGTGATTGCCTTGCGGGTGGCCGCCAGCCACCGTTCCCATTCAGCGGGGGTTTGTGGCGGGTGGTCGGCGTGTAGGAGTAGTTCGCCGCATCGTGCGCAGCGTCCGTGCTGGGCTTGCAGCAGCCGCAGCCTGGTGCTGTCGATGGGAAGGCGTATTCCTTTGCGCCGCCGGGTTTTCCAGTAGTCGGTGAGGGCAGGATCATCGAGTGATGCTGTGCCCGCGACCATCTGGTGGCGGACAATCCTGGTCCAGGCGAACTTGAGCAGGTAGGCGCCGCTGTCGCGGTCGCCAAACACCCACCGGTCACGCCGGGACTTGTTGAACGCACCGAAGTAGCGGCGGACGATCCACCGTGTCGGCTTGTTCGGATGGGTGTGTCTGGCCCACTTGTAGGTGAGCTTCCACAGGTAGTAATCCAGGTCGTTGAATTCCTCGCTGGATACCACGTTCCGGTAGTAGGCGGCCCACCCCCGGATGATGGGATTGAGCCGTGAAATCACTGCGGCCGCATTGGTTCCCCGCAGGGACCGTATCTCGGTGCGCAGCCGTTCCCGGATCCGTCTCAATGCCGCCCTGCTCGGTTTGATCAGCAGTATGTCGCGGTAGCGGCGGACGTTGAACCCGAGGAAGTCGAAGCCCTCGTCGAGGCAGGTGATGCGTGTCTTGTCCTCATTGAAAGCCAGTCCCCTCGGCGCCAGCCATGCGGCGAGCTGGGCTTTGATCTGCTCGGCCTGCTGCCTGGAGTGACAGAGGGCGACCAGATCGTCGGCATATCTGATCAGCACCGGGGAGTTGCGGTGCGCCGCAGCAGCTTTAGGGCTGATCCGGTCGTATCGGACTGCGGCGGCATGTTCCATCCCGTGCAGGGCCACGTTCAGTAGCAATGGGCTGATCACTCCACCTTGCGGTGTTCCCGCCTCGGTCGCAGTGAACTGCCCTTTCTCGACCACACCCGCTGCCAGCCATCGCCGAATGCGTTGGCGGGCAGGCAGTCCGCCGAGCTGATCGAGCAGGCGGTCGTGGTCGATGCGATCGAACGCCGCGGTCAGGTCGGCGTCGAGCACCCACTGACGGGCCGGATTCGCGCCCTTGGCCACCTGGAAGATGGCCTCGATCGCATCGTGGCAGCCGCGACCCGGCCGAAATCCATAGGACCTCGGCTCGAATCGCGCCTCCCACTCCGGTTCCAGCGCGTTGACCACCCGCGCTTGCAGCACCCGGTCCACGATCACCGGAATACCCAGTGGCCGCCGCTTCCCGTTGGCCTTGGGGATATACACCCGCTTGACCGGCCGGGCCGTCCACGGTTTCGCCTGGCGGTGGACCCACCGCGTCAGTTCCACCTTCTCCGGGCCGGTCGAGATGACCTGCCCGTCGATGCCCGGGGTCTTGCGGCCAGCATTAACCTCCGTCACCCGCCGCACGCTGACCAGCGTGTTGGCGCGGGAACGGAGCATCAGCTTCTGCAGGTTGCGGACCCGCTTGTGGTCGCCCGCCTGCGTCGCCGTGAAGATCCGTTGCCGCAGACTCCGTACGTTGTCCTCGACGGCCCGCCAATCCAGCGCGGCCCAGTCGAATTCGTCGCCCTCGGGTCCGTTCACCATCACAGCTCGCGCCGCTCCGGCGTCCAACTTGTCCGTCGGTTCCAGTGTCGTTGTCAACCAATACCTCACAGGCTCACCTGGCCCGCGTCAGCACCCTTTCAGGGCCGGGCACTCGAGGTCCGGTATCCGGTCGGTTATCCACGATCATCTGGCGGAGGGGCCAGTCATTGCGGTCGTGGTTTCCCGTTGCCTTTCGGCCACCGGCATTCGCTTCTCGGGCCATCCCAATCCCGCTCGGGGAGTTCAGCTTTCCTCACAGTCGGCCTACCGGACAACAGATTCGATGCCCGGACCCCGTCGGGGTTACCACGTTTCACACGCGCGAGATTTGACCGGGGAGGGTGCCTTCTATATCCCGGGGACGGCGGTGCTCTCCCGGCCGGATGCCGTGCCCGACCGGCGCCTGCCACTTCCCAGCAGCCAGCCCCTACTCCCCGCCAACACACATCCCATCGACAGGGCCCTCTTTACGAGACATCAACGAAGGTTCACGCGATTCACCCGTCCGGCCTGCCCCTGGCCCGTGGCCCTCGGATGGAACGAGAACCCTTCGGCGTTTCCCTGAGCTTCGCACCCCGCCGTTACCAGCAGCGCACGTCAGAGCGGGGCCGGGCATCGAGCACGAGCCCGAAACTCACACAGCCGAAACCGAATTCGGCCCTCCTATCTGCGAGTTCACTCGCATCGAGCGACATCGTGTCGCAACGGCAATACAGGACGTTCCCTTCGAGGACAGGAGACCGCCGTCTACGGCGAGCGCGGCGACGGCACTCTGGTATTGCTCCCGGGGGCAAGACAAACGCGAACAAAGGCAGAAAGCGGAGATGAGGAGGGGCACTACAGGAACGATCGGGCACCAGCCCGGGCGGCAGCGACACCCCCGTGTACGGCGCGACGGCGGATGTCTATATATGAGTGATATATAGACAATCCTGGGTAAGACTCAGCCGGATATGTGCCATCTGACCAGTGGGTTCGCAGGTTCGGGGTGGGGCGATTTGAGCACCGCACCGAAACCGCCACGGAATACCGCCATGGAACACCCCCTGGAATGGACGCATCAAGATCACCGCACAAAAATCTGTTCTGCCACCGGAGCGAAGCGGTTATCCAGAACGTTTGAAGGTGATCTCTCCACCCGGTCTGGTGGGATAATTGCCGATATGCGGCGGTGTTGCCGTTTTCCAGTATACAAATATGTTCGTTCGACACCGCTGGTATCAGAGCTTCATTCCGAGCCATGTTACTAAACTCGAAACGCCATTTTTCTGGCGTCGCCGAGTTGCTGCGATTAACGCACGCTCGGAGAGCGTGTTCGAGCCGAACTGGATCGTGCCTAATACGGCTGCCGCAGTGAAACTCGCGATCGACGTCATGAAGGCTCAAGAACGGCCGTGAAGCCATGGCGGTCGCCGTATTGGCGTCTGCCGCAGCGGCGGCACAATGTCCTGCAGTCGTGGCAGTATCTCCGTGTCATCTTCATTGACCCAGAACTCTTGGGCTGCGTTTGTCTTCATCGGTTGCGTGTCATTTTCCTCATGGCAGTAATGGTCCTCGTCGTCGCGGTGACAGCTGATGAACTCACCACCCCGCCCGTCCGGCGGATGGACTGACTTCCAGCGCTTGCCGATTCGGAAACACGCTACTGCTGTGAAGAACAGCGAACTTGGCCAGAGGATCACCACCAGCGATGAAGTCAACCGCGTAACCTCAATCGCAGGTGCGTGGTTTCGGTACAAATGCTCGTGACGTGACGTCTGCTACCGTGAGTACGGGGAATCCCTTCGGTCACAGCGAATTTCACTCCCACAACCGCGAGCACGGCAATGTTGGAAGGTCTTCGGTCACGTTGTCATCGACCGTGACAACGACCTCCGGCGATCCGTGGGCCAGCTCATCGGCGACATTCTGGGCCTGTTCGGCCGACCCCTGGTAGTCCAACCTCAGCGCACCGGATTCGATCCGGATGTGTCGCGGCCTACGCATGTCCACCACTCCCGTTCCGTTTACGGCCGAAATTGCCTGGTAACGAGGGTGAATCCGCATCCGGGACCAATCCATATCGTGACCCGTTGGTCGGTATACGTTCGGTGTATATCGCACCGATGACGGGAGATCTAGGCTCGGTGCGTTCAGGGGCTCAATGCATCAAACAACCAGTTCAACCACTACGAGAGGAGACAACCAACCGATGACTGACACAACGACCGCACTCGCCCGAGAAGCAAAGCCGCAGCGGCACAAGGTGACTGGTGACGTTCACCTGCTGCTGCGCCGAGGGACTGAAGTGCTGTTCGGCCGGCGCCAGAACACCGGCTTCGAGGATGGAGCCTGGCACCTGCCGAGCGGTCATCTCGAAGCCGACGAATCGGTGGTCGACGCCCTGATCCGCGAAGCCAGGGAAGAAATCGGCGTGAGCATCGCGCCGGAGGATGTGCACTTCAGCCACATCATGCACAACTCGTCCTCAGGCGGGCGGATAGCGTTCTTCTTCACCGTGGACACATGGCAGGGGGAGCCAACCAACCTGGAACCTGAAAAGTGCAGTGCGCTCGAATGGTTCGCGGCAGATGCACTGCCCGATCACATGATCCCCTACTGCCGCACAGCAATAGAGCGCATCGCGGCTGGCGATTCCTTCTCGGTCTACGGCTGGTAGTTCACTGTGCCTCCGTCTGGCCCGGTGATATGCGTCAGCTACCTGGCGCAGGCGGAATTATGGACGGTGCCCGTATTTCCCCTCGCCAACCACGGAGCGGAAATCCGCACCATCGAATGGTCGGTAGCGGCTGACGGGCCAATGACAGCGGCGGTGCTCGCATCTCTGGGAGCACCGACCCTGCTGATTGCCAACGACATTGGCGACGATGAGCACGGCCGAGGGGTTGCCCGCTGGCTGGAACAACGCGAGGTCCAGCCTTCGCGATCGGGCCGGATGTCGTCACACCACGAATCGTCGTGAGAGGCGACGACCAGCACACCCGCACATGGTTCGCCCATTTGCCGGGCGTTGCCGCCAGTTTGGAGCGTGCCGACCTGTCGCCGCTGGCGGATGCGGCATTCGTTTACCTGGATTGCTACGAGCTGATCGAATCAGCCGCACTTCGCGTGATCGAGGTCGCCCGTGCCGCCGAGGTGCCCTTGTTGCTAAATCTCGGTGGCTCCGTGCTTTCGCCTGAGGTGGCAGCTGCTGTACGCGGGTACTCCGGCCTGCTGGTGCAAACGAATGTCGATGACACTGCCCACGCCGATGCGCCAGCTCTGGCCCGATCCATCTTGGACCAGACTCGTGCAGCCTGGGTGATCGTGACCGCTGGTGCCCATGGTGCCGTCGGGCTCAGTCGGTCGGAACTGGTCTCGGTGCCAGCGTTTCCGGTGGAGGTTCGACATACGCACTGCGCGGGTGCTGCCTTCACGGGTGGCCTGCTTTATGGCCTCTGGGCTGGCTGGTCCATGGGGCAAAGTATGTTGCTCGGATCGGCCAGTGGGGCACTCCGGTGTTCACGACACCAGGGTGCCCCACTGCCGACCTTGGCCGAACTGCGGGCATTAGTCGCCAGTCGCCAACAGTTCGCCGCCAGCTAGAACAACCCCCACTCATCCATCCAGCCAGTTACTTCCGCGAATCGCGTACGGCTCATCTGTTTCTTCTTGGCCTCCGCTTCGGACTCATCCTTGGCCCCGAGCTGCCACCACGCCTCGTTCGTCTGCCGATCCATAACCAAGAACCGGTCCTTGACGGCTGGCCCGCGTATCACGAGCGACACCGTGAACTGCTCCGCGACTACTGCATGCACCATCGAGTGGTGCAGCGCGTAGCTGGTGCCCACCGGCTCCTCTCGAACGTGCAGCACTGGCAGCTTGTTCGGCTCCACCTGTTCGTCCAGCTCGGCGTTGCCGAACAAGTAGTGCCGGTAGTGCCCGCGCAGAATCTTGCTGGCGTAGGACCAGCGGTGATTGTGCGGGCGGTCGAAGTAGCCCGGCAGGAATACATGCAGCCGTACCCGTACTCCCGGATCGTCCCCGCTGGCCAGCACGATTTTGTCCAGGATGTCGTAGTGCTCGCACAGGTCGAGCAGCTCGGGCCGGTTGGGTAGTTCCTCCAGCCGTGCACGCACAATTCGCGGTTCGGCCGCAAGTTCGTTCAATGCCTCACGACAGTTCAGCTCGACATCGTCGATGTCGCCCCAGTCGATCCAGCGCAGATTTTCGGCGATCCGATCCATATCGTCCATTGGGTTCACTCCTCGGGCTTGGCGCTGGATTTCCACAGGCGGCAGACGGGCACAATGTCCTCGTAGGCCGTGCACGAGGACTGGCCCATCACCACCTCTTCGGCCGGACACCCGCCCATGCAGGCACCGGCTTTGCATCCGCCGCATGAGCTTTCGGCGAGGACACTGGTGAACAGCTCGAACTCGTTGGCACTGTGGTTGAGCTGCACTTGCCCGTCGACCATCTGGGCGAAGTGCAGCTCGGTGTCGAACAGGTAGGAGCAGACGTAGCAGCGGCCGTCCGGGAAGATCGAAATCCGGTCCAGTGTTCGGCCGATGCACCCCTGATAGCCCTCGGCGGCGTAGCGCTCCATCTGATCGCGCCGGGCATACGTCGGCTGGTACCACACCCTTGTCTTGTACTGGGGCGCAACATCATTGAGCGTGTCGCAGAAACTCACCCATTCCGGCGGTGTCATGGCCATCTCCGCATTGCCGTGCCCGGTGCCGATGGTCGAGAAGACGTGAAACTTCACCAGGCTCACCCCCAGGACATCCGCAATGTCGAGGAGTTGGAACACATCTCGTTCGTTGGCCTTGTTGACCGTGCAGATGATGCGAGTGTCGAACCCGCGTTCGGCCAGCTCCCGCGTGGTTTCCATGGCTTCATCGAACGTGCCCGCACCACGCACGGCATCGTGGGTCTCGCGGCTGCCGCCGTCGAGACTCACCTGTACGTAGGCGAAGTCCTCCGGCCCGAGCTGCCGGAAGCGCCGAAGTGCCGGTTTCTGAGCGTTCGTCGTGGTGATGACGTGCTCGTAGCCGAGCTGTTTGCTCAGTCGGATCACCTCGCAGTAGTGGGGGTGGAGCGTGGGCTCGCCACCGAGGATGGTCAATTTGCTCCCGCCCAGCCGACGCCACGTGGTGAGCGTGTCCACGATCTTGGGCAGCGGCATCTTCAACGCCCGGTCTAGCCGTTCGCCCATGTAGCAGTGCTCGCAGCGAAGTTGGCACGCCTCGGTGATGTAGAGGTATACGTTGCGGAAGCGGCCGTAGGCCACGCGGTCGATCCGGTCCGGCTGAGGAACGGTGGCACCGCGCGGCATGCGGGCGTGGCCGTACCCATCACTGCTCGGTTTGAGGCTGGGCATGGGCAATGGAACAGTATTCATCGTGTGGAACTCCGTGAAATAAGGAGCGGGGCAAGCAGGTTCGCCGCCCCGTCGATGGTGTTGGTGGTGTCGAGCTGAGTGAGGGCAAGACCGGAGTCGGTGAAGCCTGCTCGTATACCGGCAGCCGTCTGGTGGTAGCGCTGCAACCTGGCCTTGAACAGCCGGGGCGAGTCGCCGCGCCGTGGATGCAACAAGCCACCGCAGTGGGCGCACTGCCAGGGGTCATCCCGGCTGGGTATGGCTGAAAGTCGGGGATCGCGGATGGGATCACGCTCGCACTGGTGGCACACCTTTCGGTTCTTCGCCCGCTGCTTGAGCGTCCTTGCGTCGGTTACGATTTCGATCGCCTCGATATGACCGGGTGGCGTCAACGCCCAAAGGGTGGTGAGCAGTTGGTCGACCTGGCTCGCAGAACCGGGGAAGTTGTCCAGCAGCACGGTATGCGCGTCTGGATCGGCGTGCGCGGCATCGAAGTACGAGCGCAGCGCTTCCCCGACAGTGAACTCGTCGATCCAGCCCAGTCGTTCGCTGCTGGTCGCGGTGGCGGCCAGTACGTCTGTGGGGACGTGCTCGCGCAGTCGGAAGATACGCCGCCCTGGTGCCGATCCGAGGCGCAGTGTGAGAGCGGTTTTGCCTGCGGCCGGTGGACCGAAGATGGGTACAACAAGGGACAGGGCCACGGCCTACTCCTTTCGTTTGAGGGCCTGAATGTGTCTGGTCCCCAAGCGTCGGATTTCGGCCAAAAAACCACCACGACCACGGCGAATACGCGATATACATGGAACGCATACCGATCACGGAAGCCAGTGGTAGCTTTCTCTGACCAGGGCAAACGGGGGATAAGGCAACCGTCGTGGACGATCCGGAGCGGTTCACATGACCGAAACGCCGCACTACCAGCGCTATTGCGCGCGCTGTGGCAACCGCTTGAGCCGCTACAACGCCGAATCTGTTTGTGGTGCTTGCGAAGTCATGGCACGGGGACAGCGGCACCGCCCGCCGACGCTTCCGCCGGACTTTTGGCAGACCGACCAAATGCGCGATGCTCTCGCCACCTGGCACATGGGCCGGGTCTTCTTCGCGTACCGCAACCACCCGTATCACGGACAACAGCTGCCGCAGGAACTGATGGGCAGTTGGCTCGGTATGACACAGGTGCAGATCAGTCGAATCGAAAAGGGTTCAGCGCCAGAGCAACTGTCCAAATTGACGCGGTGGGCACAGATTCTCCGAATTCCGCCCGAGTTGCTGTGGTTCAAGCTGCCCGACGACCTGCGCTCGGCAGCTGTAGCCGTCGAACCTACAAGCACGACAGGTAATAACGCGCTGGCGCTTGCCCATTGGTTAGCTGGCGATGGCACCGGCATCCCGCCGATTAGCCACAGTGACGATCTGGAGCGAGTGAGCCGGGCATTGGAGGACGCCCACCGCTACTTCGATGGCTCAGTCCTGGAGTTCTTCCGTGCTCAGCTTGCGCGTTGCAAAGCCGATGACGGTTCCCTCGGTCCAGCCGAAGCGTTGCCAGTAACGCTCGCCGTGCTCGGCGCAATCCAACGGCACAGCAAGGATGTTCAGTCAGACGTGCGTCGGCAACTGCTGGCGGTTGGATCAGATGGCGCGGAATTCGCAGGGTGGCTGTACCGCGACCTCCATGACCCGGTAACGGCGACCTTCCTGTACGACCGCGCGATGGAGTGGGCGCAGGCCGCGGGCAGCCTGCCCATGCAGGGATACGTCCTGCTCAAGAAATCCCAGATGGCCTATGACTCGCGCGACCCGGGGACGCTGCTCGGATTGGCGCAAGCCGCCAAAGAGGGGCCGTGGCAGCTTCCGATCCGGGTGCAGGCGGAAGTTGTGCAGCAGGAAGCATTGGGACTCGCCATGATTGGCGAGCCAGCAGCCGCCGTCGAACAAAGCCTTGGCCAGGCTCAACACCTCCTCACCGAGGCCAGCGGTGCCGACGATCAAGAGTTGGTGAGCTACTTCAACGAGAGCACGCTTCTGGTTCGCTCAGCCTGCTGCTACACCGAGGCCGGCAAGCCGCAGCGGGCCACTGAACTGTTCGGTCAGGTGCTCGCCGACGGGGGACTGTCCCGGCGCGATGCTGGCTTCTTCAGCGCTCGACAGGCAAAAGCACTCGCACTCAGCGGCGAACCAGACGAGGCCGCCACGGTGGCAACCAAATCGGTCGCGGTGGCGCGCGAGACCCATTCGGAGCGCACGATGAATGTCGTTGTGGACGTAGTGCGGACGCTCGCCCCTTGGAACCACCGGCCGAATGTGCGGCAGCTCCGTGAAGCCTTGATGCCGTCGCGCTAAGCCGTGAGCCAGTCCGCCACGATGCGGATCACTTCGGCCTGGAACTCCTGGCTTTTCGGGTTGAGGTACTGCGGATCGTCATGGACGGCGAACCCGTGCTGTGATCCCTCGATTTCGACCAGCTCAACGGGTGCGGTGAATTGGGTAACGGCAGCACGGGAACCGTCGATTGGGACCAAGGTGTCTGCGTTGCCATGGACGATCAGAGCCGATGCTTTGATCTCGCCGAGGACTTCGTTCGGCTTCAGCCAGAACACCTCGTTGAGCAGCGGCCGACCATGCCGGAGTGTCGGCGTGAACTGAATCGCTCCGGTTTCGTTGAGTTCTTCGGCCTTCTCGTCGCTGATGACATCGTTCGTCCAGTAGTCGCGAGTGTCGATGGTGCGCTTCTTATAGTCGAACTGAGGATTCAGCAACACCAACCGAGACAGATCATCTGGGCGTTTGGCAGCGTAATAGCCACAAATGCCGCCCCCGAAGCTGGCACCGAGCAGCGCCAGGTCACTGGCACCCGTGGCATCCTGCACAGCGGCGAGGCTGACGCGGATGTCGTTGAGGATGGCGGAGAGGGTCAGTTCCTCTTGGCGGCCCTCGCTGTCGCCGTGGCCGCGAAGGTCAAACCGCAGCGACGCGATACCAGCATCGGCAAGGCCAGTCGCGAGACGGGTGAAGAAGCCGCCCTCCTCGCGGGTGACGCCACCACCATGCACCAGCACGACGGCGTGCGTGGTGGGTTGACCGGGAGTGACGAGGGTGGCTGCCAGGTGCAGGCCGTCGAGGGTACGTATGCGGGTGATGGTGCTCGTCGGAACCACGGAGCCAGTCAACCAGATTCAGGTCGACGCTTCGAGCGGTCGTCCCACGTCGTGGTCGGTGGCTTGTTCGACAGGTTGCCGAGAACACAAAACCGCTACGACCTTGGCGTAAAGCGGAGTATGTATAAGACGCATATGTGCGGGGACGCAACGACGGGCCGAGGTAGGTGCTGCACGAGTGCGTCGCTCAGACGGGGAAGGTCGGCATGGCGAGGAAGATCCCAATGATATGGCCCGGAATCGGACGCGCGGTCGCTCACGCTGACCTGGCTCTACATCTCTTCCGTGCGGCATCGCTTCATGGAAGGCGTGCACTCACATCCTCGTCGGACGACGAATTAGAGCTCTTGGATTGTGCAATGTCTATCGGAACGTCGGTTGAGCTACTTGCGAAATGCGCGTTAGCGACCATTTCCCCGACTCTGATAGCCGAACGAGATGTAAAGAGCGCCTTGCTGTTTTCCGGGTTCTCGGGCGTTGCGGTTCATAGGGGAAAGTCTCGCTCTGTCGCAGACTGCATGAATTTACTAAAAGAGGCGTACACGCTAAATTACGACCAGCAGCGACACGCACTGGTATTTGATGTGCGGAACGCTGCTGCACATATGGGGTTGGTCGACAGATCTGAGCTTGAAGAAGCATTGAACAAGATGGTCGAACTCAGTGAAGAACTATTGGCCGTAGTTGGCAGTGAGAATGCCGAACTGCATCGCGTTGCCTACTGGGGAATGTCCCTTATCGCGCAGGTGGATGAGCGCTTAAGGCGGCAAAAGCGTGAACGTCGGATTAGATTTGAGCAACTTAAAGGGCTGGCTTTCCGCGAGCTTGAGCGCTTGCGTAAGCGGTTGGATGACGATGCGCTGTTTGAGCTCGCAGAAAAGGAGCCTGACAGTTACTTCGATGACTCAGAAAACTCTGATGAAAGATTTCGCCGTAGGCTTTGTCCTGTGTGTGGCTTCGATGGATGGCTAGAATACGTCATCAGAAGAAGCGGAATCATCACAGACGGTGACTACGATGGAAATTTAGGAAAATATATTGATCTTACCGCAACACCCAAAGAATTCTTTTGCCGAGTCTGTTCGCTAAGACTGGATGAAGAGCTTCTTTTTGAGGCTGACATGGGTAACGAGTACCATCTGGAGCCTGTCCAGCCCACACAGGAAGAGTTAGACGCCGAGGAAGAATACGCTATCGAGTCCTATCTTGATGAGCGGCGGCGAATTGCGCGAGGATAGACGTCTAAAGTGAAATTTAAACTTTGATACAATAAGATAAATGGACAAGGTATCAGACAATGCAGCCAAGCGGCTTCTTCAAAACTGAGCGCGACTCCACTTGGGCTATGAATGGCGACCCGTGGGCGTTTAGGGAAGTGCTCGACAACGACTTGCTTGCCGCTATTGCCAAGGGCGCAATCGAGAAGGCCAGCGATCTTGACGTTGCACAGGCGCTTACTCAGTTGGTTCACGATGAACTTCGTAGCTTTGGCACCGATTCTACTCACAAGCTCAGCAATGATGAGATTCCGGTCGCGCTACGAGCTTTGCGAGCTGTGCTACGACGGCTCGGACTTGAATTTAAACTGCCCTTCCGGGATTTTACCGGGTTTCATGACTACTGGAGCCGTGAGGGAATGAGCGGTGGGGGTGGGTGGGCTGCTCGGCGTGGTTATCTGAGCGAACTCTTTGAGCCGATCTGGAATGGTTTATCTGATCTCGAAGAACTGAACGACGCTAGCACTTCCGCTCGTGGCGTCGATGGGCAGCTAAAGAACATTATCTTTGCGTCGTCTGGCCCTAAACCTGAAATTGTGCTGCGCGATGCTGTAAACAATGTCATTGAGATCGTGAAATTTGGCGAACACTGCTTGATATATGATAAGCCCTTGGCTGGGACCGGACTGAGTTGGGGGGCCCTCGTAACGTGGTGGAGTGGTCATGACAGCTCGGGCTCGGAGTCGGAGATTGAAAGCGCGCGCAGTCTCTATCGGCGGCTTGACTCCTCGCTTGGAAACAACTCGGTCGAACGAATCGTATTTCGTATATACTGCGAGAACTATCGAGGTGAGTCGGGTTGGAAAGCTCCTGCATTGTTGCCGCAGGTCTATCTTCATTTCGACCCGCTAACTGGTGCCGAACGCCGAACGCTGGGGAAGCCGAATCGTCTGAGGAGAGAGCGAATGGATTTCCTCCTCTTATTGCCTGATCATGTTCGAGTCGTCATCGAGGTAGATGGTAAGCAGCATTACGCTAATGGCGACAAGGCATCGCCTCAGGAATACGCCAAGATGGTTACCGAGGATCGTGCGCTACGGCTTCGCGGATACGAGGTGTTCCGATTCGGTGGATACGAGTTGATGCAACCAGAGGCTCCGGAGATGTTGCGTAGCTTCTTCGCTGACTTGTTCTCGGTACACGGTGTCCTTGAACGATGAATCACTGCGAAAGCTGTTGGCGCGTCCGGCGAGTTGCGCGCGGCTATCGTCGCCGACGGACGCCCGGTCCCGGAGATCGGGCCTGACCTGCTCTATCTGATCCAGCCCCACGGTTTCGCTTGAAATTGTGGCGAGACCGATCAGGGCGTCTGTGTCGGTGTATTCGGTGCTGGCCGTTGACGGCCTATTAGGAACGCGCCCGGCGGAAGACGCAAGATAACCGATACCAGGAGCACCTGGATGCGGAGGGGCTACCCAGGGGAGCGTGGACGCGGCGCAGTTGGCTGCCAGCATGCTGTCGCCGGAGGCAAGGTTTCTCTCGATCAGGAACAGGCCGGCTCACGGATCTCGGTATCGAGCACCGTGACCTCGATGTCGGAGCCCGGGAGGTCAACACGGAGTTGATGAGTTTGCGGGAGCGCCGCAGAAACCTTCCCAAACGGAGCCTGGACGTGCGGGGTTCACTAGGTCGATGAACCGGAGGATCTGCTGGCGCTTCACGTCTGCCAGATCGTGATGTTGAATTCGGCTGGATCCGAATACTGTCCGGCAGCAATCGTTTTCGTGAAAGTAATCGCTGCGACGATTCCTTTGTTCACGTAGCAGATCACGTCGCCAGCGGCGGGTGCGTCGATCACCCTGACGTAGCGGGTGTTTTTCTTGCAGCCTTCAAGGCTGGCTGACTCACCGTCCAGTTTTGCAAACGTCGCCTTGTTGTCGGTCACTTTCAGCGTGTAGCCCTGCCAGCCGATTCCGACAGTTGTATCGCTGGTTGGAAACGGGCATTCCGCCATCCTTCCGACAGGAAGATCGAAGTCTTGCGCGAGGACAATCGGGCAGTTCTCGACGAGAGCGGTCCCTGCCGCCTGTCCGGCCGTAGCTGTGGTCGTCTGGTGCGTGCCGGTAGCGCTGGTACGTGGTGATGCTTCGGCGGCAACGGTCACAACTGATGTGACTGTTTGGGCCGTTGCCTCCGAACTCGTTGGCGCTGTTTGCCGTCCGACGAGCACCCCCAACCCGGTCAGGGCGACAATGAGCCCCGAGATCGCGGTGATCCAAGTTGGCCCAAGATCACCGATCCTGGATCGATGTCGGGGTGCTGGTTCGGCTGGTGATGTTCCGTGTGTCGGTGAAGAAGGTCGTTGCTCAGAATGGTTCGCACGGGCTCCCCCCGTGGGCGGACGCTGCTCGCTCACCGGGCAGAGTCTAGGCGGATGAAATCGGCCGTGCCACAGGGGTGCCACGCCGTTACTAGCCGACGCTGTCGTCTCGGTGTCGAACGTAGGTGGATCGTTCGACTCGATGAGGACGCTCTCATCGGCCGCACGGTCATACGACGCAGTCGTGGTGGAAGGTGGGCCTGCGGAGCGTGGTCGATCCATCTCGAACAGGTCGCGGACCTGGGGGAAGCAGACGAACGTCCGCTCATACAGCATTCTGAGCGAACGCCCCGCGTTGAAGCTTGGATGTGCGCGGTGGTATCCAAGGCGGCAGCGAGGGACACCACCGCCCACAGATCGGTGAAATCAGCCGGTCAAGCTGTGGTTCGAACCTGCCGCTTGCCTCCTGGCATGATCCGAATCGCTGGCCCTTCGACCGACAGCGGGTTCGGGTTGTGGAGTGTTAGGCCCACTCAAATAGCAGGTCAGGACCGGTATTGTGCCGGTCCTGACCTGTTTCTATTTGGCCCAGCCCCGCGGAAACCCCACGGTTTGCATTCTGGTTTGTATCGGATTCTTCGGATGGGCCGGCGGGTGTAGTGATCCAGGGCATCCGGTAGCGCATAGCCGACTTTCGGTGCACCCTATGTGCGGCATGGAAAGACGAGAAATCAGGGGAGGACGAAGCGTAACCAAGCGTCCGAGCCCTCCTGGATCCGGCGATCTCTCTGTGCGCGATGTTGCCGGAGCCCGAGGAGGGCTTCGATTACCCGTGGGATCAGGCCGATGGCACGGTGAGTGCGCCCCCGACCAACGAGGTGTCGATCAGATCGTGGCCGTGTCGATCACGAAGCGGTAGCGCACGTCCGAGTTGTCGACCCGTTCGTACGCTTCGTTGATCTGGCTCGCCTCGATCAGCTCGATCTCTGCGCCCAGGCCGTGCTCGGCGCAGAAGTCGAGCATCTCCTGGGTCTCGGCGATGCCGCCGATCATGGAGCCGGCGAGGATCTTGGCGCCCCCGATCAGCGAGAACAGGTTCAGCGAGATGGGTTCCTCGGGAGCGCCCACGTTCACCAGCGCGCCGGCCGTCTTCAGCAGGCTCAGGTAGGCGCCGAAGTTCAGCGGCGCGGACACCGTGGAGAGGATGATGTCGAAGGAACCGGCCAGCTCCTCGAACGTTTTCGGATCGCTGGTGGCGTAGTAGTGGTCGGCGCCCAGCTTCAGGCCGTCGTCCTTCTTGCGCAGCGACTGCGACAGGACGGTGACTTCCGCGCCGAGAGCGTGGGCGATCTTGACGCCCATATGTCCCAGGCCGCCCAGCCCGATCACAGCGACCTTCTTGCCGGGGCCGGCGCCCCAGTGCTTGAGCGGGGAGTACGTGGTGATGCCGGCGCACAGCAGCGGCGCCGCGACGTCGAGGGGGAGGCCCTCGGGGATGCGTACGGTGAATGCCTCGGCGACGACGACCTTCTGTGAGTAGCCGCCGTAGGTGGGTTCGCCGTCCTTGCCGATGCCGTTGTAGGTCTGCACATTTCCCTGCACACAGTGCTGCTCCTGGCCGTTGCGGCAGGGCTCGCATTCGCGGCAGGAGTCGACCATGCAGCCGACGCCGACGCGGTCGCCGACCTTGAACTTCGTCACACCGGAACCGACCGCCTCGACGACGCCGGCGATCTCGTGCCCCGGGACCATCGGGAAGATGGCCTCACCCCAGCCCGCACGGGCCTGGTGAATGTCGGAGTGGCAGATCCCGGCGAACTTGATGGCGATCAGTACGTCGTGCTCGCCGACCGTGCGGCGCTCGATGGTGGTGCGCTCCAGCGGAGCCTTGGCGCTGGGCGCGGCATATGCGGCAACAGTGGTGGTCATGGCTTCCAGCGTGCTGGACGAACCGGCACTCGCCTAGGCCGTGCTTTGCGTACGTCCAGTGGTCCTACCACTGACAGGATCAGGCTCGTAGTCGTACGACCGGGAATACTGGAGAGCATGAGCGACAATCCTGCCCCGGACGACGCTCAGGCCGCGCACTCCGACGGCCTGGACCAGCGCGCCGAGCTCAGCGAGTTCTTGCGTACGCGCCGGGCCCGGCTCGAGCCGGGTGACGTAGGGATTCCCTGGCAAGGGCGGCACCGGCGGGTGCCGGGCCTGCGTCGCGAGGAACTGGCTCAGCTGGCCGGGGTCTCGGTGGCTTACTACACACGGCTGGAGCAGGGCAACGGGCGCAATGTGTCGGCGGAGGTGCTCGACTCGATCGCGCGCGCCCTGCGGCTGACCGACGCCGAGCACGCGCACCTCACCCGCCTCGCCAAGCCCAAGCAACTGCGGCGCAAGTATCGGGCACCCAAGCAGCAGCAGGTGCGGGTCACGTTGCAGCAACTGCTGGAGTCGATGGACGGGATGCCCGCGTACGTGGCCGGGGCGCGGTCGGAGATCCTCGCCTGGAACCAGATGGCGGCGGCGCTCTTCGGCGACTGGGGGCAGCTGCCGCCCGCAGAACGCAATTGGGCGCGGCTGACCTTTCTTTCTCCCGACTACCGGCGGCTGTTCCTGGACTGGGATTCCAAGGCGTCCGACATGGTCAGCTATCTGCGGCTGTACGCGGGCCAGCATCCGGACGACCCGGAACTGTCGGCGCTGGTGGGGGAACTATCGGTCAAGAGCGAGGAGTTCCGGCGGCTGTGGGCCACGCATGACGTGAAGGAAAAGGGGCATGGTGTGAAGCGGATGCGGCACCCTCTGGTCGGTGAGCTGACCCTGGCGTACGAGACGTTGTACCTCCCGGACGACGCGGAGCAGTACCTGTGTGTCTACCACGCGGAACCGGGCTCGCCGTCGGCGGAGGCGCTGTGTCTCCTGGCCAGCTGGGGCACGGACGCCGCCCAAGCGCCCATCAACTCAGCCCGCCCCTGACGCCCCGGCTGGGCTGGGTTCGCGTCCGGTCGCATCGCTCCCCCCGATCATGCTGGAGGTGCAGCACCAGGTCGGGTACGGCGTATGTCGAGTTCCTCATCGTCGACGAGGAGATCAACGGTGCGGTTGGGTACATCGAGGCGAATGCGATCGCCGTTGCACACGAGTGCGAGCGGGCCCCGCGATGTGGTGACGCCGCCGCTGCTTTGATGACCGCGCCCTCGGGTGCGAGTGATCCCCGCAGTGTGACCAGTGCACCTGTGCCCTTCGTCCGCGAGCTATCTGCTGCAGCACAGTGGGCAGGAGCGTGTGTTCGGAGGTGAGCGCACGTGCGCCAAGCGTGTCTACCGTGCCATCGGTTAGCGTCGGCACCTCGAGTTGGGCGATGATCTCGCCCCGCTGATCTTGCGGCCGCTGGTTCGGGTGCGCTCGACTTCGAGAACTTGCCGGGCACCTGGGAAGCCGATCCTGGCCAGGCGGGGGTTCGTTCGTCTGTGTTCGTCAAGCTGCTGGAGCGGGTTTGGTCGTAGCCTGTTCGGTGGCGGGTTCCGGAAGTGACCGATCCGAAGTGTTGGTGTGCGGGGTTGAGCCGGCCGCGCAGGATTTCGTAGTCGCCCTCGACTGTCCTGCGGAGCCCGCCCCGATCGTGTGGTGTTGTTCGTCGGCGATCATGATGCGCCAAACATGGTCGGCCAGACGGCGTTTGAGTCCCTTGAGTCAAGTCCTCATGCTGTGAGGCGTTGTTGACGGTTGGTACGGGATACGACTATCAGAAGCCGTCGACATGCCCGCTTGTCTGTATCCGTCGCCCCCGTTGGTGGCTGTCCGTCGTCCGGCGGGGCAGCCGTTGTCTCAGAAGCTGACCGTCCGGCCGAATCTCGCGCAGGCTGTGACCGGCGGAAAACCGCTCGGTAAGCGGCCGTTCAGCGCCTGCTTACGCCGCCGTGGTAATCGGTCAGGAGTCGCGCCGCCGCGTCTGCTATGAACGCGGACAAGGCACCCTCCACCGCGCGCTCCCGGGATTTGAGATCTGTCAAGTTCTCGGCCTTGATCAGATCGTTGACCTGGGCCGTCGCTGTGTCCAGCAGTGGCTCGGGACGCGCGGACACCAGCTCCAGACGCAGCTTCGCGGCACTCCACCACCTCACATGCACGTCGGTCGTGCGCCGCCTGGCTCACCTCGATGGCGGTCCGGCGCGAAGCGGATGTTTCGAGCGACAACGTTCTGGTCCGCCGCACTGGCGGTCACGCCCCACCATGGGCATGTTCGCCGATACCGCGCCTCTCACGCACCGCCGTTCGAAGGGCAGGCGTGTCAGCAAAAGCCGACCTCGGCGAAGGTGCACCCACCCCGTTCTGCGTGAGAGAGCGCATGTCGAGAAGCGAGTGTCGGGGTCTTTCGGAAGTATTGGTGGTAACCGGTTGCGCGGAACTTCAGATCGAACGCATGACCTTCGATGTGCCAGAGCGGAAGGTCCTCCCGTCGATCGTCGGGTACCAGTCGGTGCAGGTCATCGATCTCCAGGTCCGGGGTCGTGCCCTTGAAATCGAGGTCCCCCTCGAGGTCCCAAACGTCTTCGAAGACGAGCGTCGCCGGGGCCATCCAGAAGGAGAAATATGTCGCCGGTGGGACCGGATGGACCCAGCGGACGATGTAGTCGAGATCGAGGAGAAGCCGCGGCAGGACGCCGTCGGTCGGCTGTACACACAGGCCGTGGATGGTGGCGTCGTGCCAGCCCATCTCCGAGAAGTCGGCGTCGGTCCAGACGCTTTTGGAAAGACCCGATTCCAGGTGGCCGCCGTCCATCCCCGTATCCAACCATTTCAACCAAGTTCGGGCGCCGTGGCGGACGGTGGCGGCCAGCGGCTGGATCTCCAGAATGAGGACGAGCTCGACGGCGACTGAGCCGGCGGACTGCCTGTCGACGAGGATCTCCAGGTTCGGGCGGTAGGTGTGGGTGGTTTCGTGGGCGAGCAGCTCGACGATTTCCTCGGGGCCGCGCCGGGAGCGGAGCGGAGGTGATCGCAGCGGCGCCAGCCGGCGACCGCCGCGTCACCGAGATCGATGTCGAGCAGGCCGTCGACGGCCTCGGCGATTCTCGGCAGGGCGATACCGCGCACCAGGTCGCCGAGCGCCCGTGCGGCTGTGTGCAGTGTGTGGTCGGAGCCGACCTCGCGCAGGCGGGCGGTGAGCTCGGCGCAGCCCATTTCGCGGGATCCATTGTCGTAGACCACGGCTCGTGCGGTGAGGGTTTCGGGGAACATCAGCGTCGGACCTCTCGCACGGTCGTGATGGGTTCGGCCCACTCATCACAGGTGGGCCCTTGCTTTCGAGCGCAAGATCAGGGTCATGGAGGCTGGGGGATGTCGCCGCGGGAGGCTGCGGCATCGAGCACGGACGGATATGACCGTGGACCGCATTGCAGGCCCGGTCGGTTTTCGCCACCGGCAATTCCCTGCGCCCGCACCTGCATGATTCGACCGGTGTCTCGCCGCTGGCCTATCGCTGGACATTTCGCGCGGAAGCGGATTCGCTGGGCTGAATCGCTGTTCGGCGTATGTCAGCTGGCCAGTGGCTGCCGTGCCGGTGGATCGGCGGCGGGCAGCAGTTCGTGGGTTCGCGTTGTACGCGCGACTATCCGGCCCGCTTTGATGACGTAGCAGCGGTCCGGGCGATCGAGTAGGGCATCGGCGACGCGATGGGTGGACAGGACGACGAGATCCGCGGCGGCGCCGGGGCGGATGCCGTAGCGATCGGCGATCCCGATGACGGCGGCGGCCTGGGTGGTGGCCATGGTCAGGATCCGGGTCAGCTCGGCGGGAGTGGATAGGTGGCTGGTCTGGGCCAGGAACAGGCCGATGTCGAGGAGGTCGGCGTTGCCGTAGGGGGTGAACGCATTGCGAATGTTGTTGGAGGAGTACGCGGTGGTGATGCCCGCGTCCCAGAGCTCACGGATCGGTGCGATGCCGCGGCGGATATTCGTGGTATCAGCGCGTCCGCCGAGATGTATGTCGGTGGCGGGCAGGGGGACGACCGCGATGCCTGCTGCGGCCAGACGGTTCAGGGTTTCGCGGCGCTGCCTCGGTGGCTGTCCAGCCAGGGAAGTCATGTGGCCCAACGCAACTCGGCCTCGCATGCCGGTGCGCTCGGTGACCTCGGCGATGTAGTCGGCGAGCGCGAAGCGGGGATCGGTCGCGTCGTCGGCGAAATCGGCGTGGATATCGATCGGGACGTCGAATTCGGTGGCCAGTTCGAAGATGAGATCGATATGGCGACGGCAGTCGGCGACGGTCGCTTCGTTGTAGGCGCAACCGCCGATGACATCTGCGCCGCGACGCAGGCTTTCGCGCAGCAGGTCGATGGTGCCCTGGGCACGCAGGATGCCTTCCTGCGGAAAGGCGACGATCTGCAGGTCGATTCTGCCGCGATATTCCTCGCGCAGGTCGAGTAGTGCCTCGACGCCGAGCAGCCCGATGATCGGGTCGACGTCGGGATGGGCGCGAATCGTGGTGGTGCCGTTCGTGATCGCCAGGTCGAGAACGCGCCGTGCCCGGTCGCGGATCGACGCGCGGGTGAAGGTGCGCTTGAGTTCGCCGGTGACCGCGATCGCCCCGGCCAGGGTGCCGTCGAGGTTCGGTCGTTCGCGGTCGAGCAGTGCCTTGTCCAGGTGCAGGTGTGATTCGATAAGTCCCGGGATGACGACGCGTCCGGCGCAGTCGATTTCGTGGTCGGCACGCCCGGGCGGTAGGTGGTCGAGCTGGATGATGACGCCTTGGTCGATGACGATGTCGACCAAGGCCGCGTCGTCGGCGATGCGGGCGTCGCGCAGCAGCAGATCCGCCATGGGCAACCTCCGGGAGAAGAACGGACAAAGGTTGTATACGACCCTCGTGTTTCGTTCCGCCGCGAGAAATGCGACGTCTGGGTTACCGATCCTGTTGCGCCGCTGGATCAGCGGCGCGGTCGCGGCGCCGGTATGCCGAGGTGGCGTGGGCGATATGTGCGGCGACCACCTGGGTGGCGCGCTCCGGATCGCCGGCATCGAGTGCGGCGCAGATCTCCTCGTGCTCGTGCCAGGAATCCTCGGCGCGCCTGGGCAGTTCGACCGCGTATACCCAGGCGATCTTCCAGCTGAGCTGGGTGATCAGCTGGCTGAGCAGGGTGCTGCCCGAGGCCTCGGCGAGCACCTCGTGGAAGCGGCTGTTGAGTCGGGTGAGCTCGTCGAACCGTCCGTCGCGCACGGCGTCCTGGCCGAGTTCGGTGAGTTCCTTGAGCCTGCCGAGTTGCTCCGGGGTGCGGCGCACGGCGGCGCGGCCCGCGCACAGCGGTTCGAGCAAGGCGCGGATTTCGAGCAGATCGGCGGCGTCGGCCTCGGTCAGTTCGGCGACGAAGGTCCCGGCGTATGGGCGCGACCAGGCGAACCCCTCGGCCTCCAGGGTGCGTAGCGCCTCGCGCACCGGAACTCGGGATACGCCGTAGCGCTCGGCGAGGGTGTCCTCGGTGAGCCGTTGGCCGGGCGCGAAGACGCCGCGGATGATGTCGTCGCGAATGGCTCGGCACACTTGTTGCGGAGTCATTCGCCGGGTGGTGCTGCTCACATGGCTCCCACAGCGCGCTGGGTGGTGTTGTTCCGAGCGACCTGCAAGCAGTCGCTGGCCGATTCTTTCGAGCGCCCCTGCAAGCAGTCGCTAGCGGTGGCGGACGACCGAGAGCAGTGGTTGTATACGATCCACTCCTCAACCGTCGGATCGGATGCCATGAATTTACTACAGTCGCGTGCCGGTGCCCGCTCCACAGACATATACCTTCCCGCAGATCCCGACCGGATCTCCTGGGGACTACTGCCGAATTCCCTCGCCAATCCGGTGATCACGGTGGACTCCGGTACGGCTGTGTGTTTGGACACGATCAGCCACGAAGGCATACTCGAGGATCAGGGCCGGGATCCGGCGACCTTCTTCGCAGCGTGTGGGATCACAGAGATCCTGGCTGACACCGCGGAGGTGGCACGCTCGGTCGTACACGACCCGAGCGTGCACGGGCCGCACGTGGTGACCGGCCCGATCGCGGTGCGCGGTGCGCGCCCCGGCGACGTGCTCGAGGTCGAGGTGCTCGAACTGCTGCGGCGCGCGCCCTACGGCGTCATCAGCAATCGGCATGGCAAAGGTGCACTGCCCGGCGAATTTCCGCAGCTCGGGGACCACGATCCGGATGGTCCGGTGCCCCCGGTATGCACGATCGCCACCGTCGACGCGGCCGAGCGCGGGGTGATAGATGTCGGTGACGGTCGTGCGCTGCGCTTTCCGCTCGACCCCTTCCTCGGCATCATGGGCGTGGCCGCGGCCACCGAACAGGCTGTGCATTCGGTGCCGCCTGGCCGGCACGGCGGGAATATCGACGTGCGGATGCTGGGAGTCGGTGCGCGGCTTTACCTTCCGGTTCAGGTGCCGGGCGCGATGTTCTACGCGGGTGACCCGCATTTCGCGATGGGCGACGGTGAAGTCGCGCTCACCGCCTTCGAGGCCCCGCTGCGCGCCACCGTGCGACTGACACTGCACGCCGATCCCGGGGCGCGGAAAATGGCTGCCGCCCTGGCTCTTCCGTATGCGGAGACCGCGACCGACCACCTGCTGCTCGGCCTGGACACCGATCTGGACGAGGCGGTGAAACAGGCCACCCGCAATGCCATCACGTTCCTCGGTGCGCGCTATCGGATACCCCCGGCCGTCGCGCTCGCGTACCTCAGTGCCGCAGCGGATTTCCGCATCTCTCAGGTGGTGGATGTGGTGAAGGGCGTGCACTGCTGTGTCAGAAAGAGCCATTTGGAGGGGCTGTGAGCGAGTGCATCCGGTTCTCCGCGTCCGAGCGCGGCGCGGTGGCGCCGTGAACGGCTGATCGCCGGAGTCTCGCGCCGCGCCGCCCGCGGCCGTCTTCGTGGACCCGTTGGAAGGACTTCATGGATGGATCTCCCACATCTGGCCCTACTGCTCATCGCGGGTTTCGGCGCGGGGGTATGCAACGCCATTGCCGGGGGCGGCAGTCTGCTCTCATTTCCCGCACTGCTCGCCACGGGACTGCCGCCGGTCGCCGCCACGGTGACCAATTCGGTGTCGGTCTGGCCCGGCTATTTCGGTGGTGCGGCGGCGCTGCGACGGCGACTCGACGACTATCGCGCGCTCGTCCCGCGTCTGGTCGCGACCGGGGCGGCCGGTGCGGTGGGCGGCGTGATCGCCCTGCTCGCCGCGCCGCCGCAGATCTTCGCCGCGCTGGTGCCCTATCTGATTCTGTCGGCGACGGCACTGTTCGCCGCCCAGCCGTTGGTATCGCGGAAGTTGACCGCGCGACAAGGTGATTCCAGGACAACCCTGTTCCTGGGCGTATTCCTCGGCGGTGCCTATGGCGCGTATTTCAACGGCGGCATGGGCATCGTCGTCCTCACCACACTCGCCCTCGGCATCGACGCCACGATCACCAGCCTGAACGGTCTGAAAAGCATACTGACCCTCACGGTTTCGACGACCGCCGTGGTTGCCGTCGCATTGTTCGGCCCCGTGCACTGGCTCTCGGTCGCGGTCCTCGCACCGGCCTGCGTCATCGGCGGCGTCGTGGGCGCGAAGCTCGCCGACCGGCTGCACCCCAACGCTTTCCGCGCCGTGGTCATCATCTTCGGCGTGGGTGCGGGGGCAACGATGCTGCTCAGCTGACTACTCACCCTGAATACCGAGAGGACGCTCAATGAACAACCTGCTGCTGCGAGGCGGACGCCCCTGGATTCCTGGGCTGCCGACCGACACCGCGGATATCCTCATCGTCGACGGACGGATCGCGAAGATCGCGCCCGCTCTGGATGCGCCGGACGGCGAGATCATCGATCTGGCCGGCGCGCTGGTACTTCCTGGCCTGGTCGATACGCACTGCCATCTGGACAAGACGCTGTTCGGCGGCCCATGGGTACCCAACACCGGTGGCCGAACCCTGCCCGGGCGCATCGCGAATGGTGAGGGCCGGCGGGCGGAACTCGGCCTGCCCAGCGCGGACTACGCCGCAAACCTGTTGGACGCCATGATCAGCGGGGGCACCACACAGGTGCGCAGCCACATCGATATCGATCCGGAGGTCGGTCTGGGCGGTGTGGAAGCGGTGCGGGAAGCCGCCGCGCGGCACGCGGATCGGGTGGATGTCGAGTTGGTCGCGTTCCCCCAAGGCGGGCTGCTGACCCGACCGGGGACCGCCGAGTTGATGGCGTCGGCGCTCGCGGACGGTGTCGAGGTCGTCGGTGGTCTCGATCCGGCGGGCTATGACCGTGATCCGGTGGGGCAGCTCGATGTGATCTTCGGCCTCGCGGAACGCCACGGCGCGAAGATAGACATTCACCTGCACGACGGCGGCGCCCTCGGCGCTTGGGAATTCGACCTCATCATCGAGCGCACCCGCGCTACCGGCCTGGCGGGGCGGGTCACGATCAGCCACGCGTACGCGATGGGCGCCCTCGCACCCGATGAGCAGCGGCGAGTCGCCGAAAACCTCGCCGAGGCAGGTGTTTCCATGGTGACCTGCGCGGTTGGCGAGGCGCCCGTCGTGCCGGTGCGGGTCATGCACGACGCGGGCGCCACCCTGGCGCTGGGAAATGACGGTGTGCGGGACCTGTGGACCCCGTACGGCGATGGCGACATGCTGCGTCGGATCAACAGCGTCGCGTATCGGGACCGGCTGGTCGCCGATCCCGAGATCGAGTTGGCCTTGCTCGCCGGAACCTACGGTGGCGCAATGGTTCTCGGACTCGATGACTACGGGCTCATGGCCGGAGCATCGGCCGATCTGCTCGTCGTCGACGCACCGACACCGGCGGCCGCGGTGGTCGCGCTGCCGCCTCGCAAACTGGTGCTCAAACGTGGCCGGATCGTCGTCCGGGACGGTGTGGTCGTTACCGAGAAATAAATTGTATACGAAACAGGCGTGTAATCGCGCCGACCGCGTTCGGCAATCACCCGCCGATAGAACTAGTCCATGAGCACAACGGCTTCTCCAGCGTCGACGACGCAGGGCGCATCTGCGTATACGACCGCTGCCGACCGCAGTCCCGCGGATGCCGCACCGGCCCTCGCGTTCCGCGGCGTATCCCTGACCTTCGAGAACGGCACCCAGGCGCTCGCCGATATCGACATCGCTATTCGCGATGGTGAATTCGTGTCACTGGTCGGCCCGTCCGGCTGCGGTAAGTCCACGCTGCTGCGGCTGGCCGCCGGTTTCGAGCGGGCCACCGCGGGCACTGTCGACGTCGCGACCGCCCAACTCGGCTATGTATTCCAGGAGTCGACCCTGCTGTCGTGGCGCAGTGTGCTGCGCAATGTCGAACTGCCCGCCGAACTCGCGGGCGTGGACAAGGCGACCCGCCGGGCTGCCGCCCGCGACGCCATCGAGCGGGTCGGTCTCGCCGGGTTCGAGAAGCACAAGCCCGCACAGCTTTCCGGCGGTATGCGGATGCGCGCCTCCATCGCGCGCGCCCTCACCGTGCGGCCCGAACTGTTCCTGTTCGACGAGCCCTTCGGCGCGCTGGACGAGATCACCCGCCAGCGGCTCAACGAGGAGGTCGGGACGCTGTTCCGCCGTGATGGTTTCGCCGGGGTGTTCGTCACTCATTCGGTAGCCGAGGCGGTCTTCATGTCCACCCGGATCGTCGTGCTGGCCGGGCAGCCGGGCCGGGTATGCGCCGATATTCCGGTACCACTGGGCTTTCCACGCGCACCGGAGCTACGGTATACGGCCGAGTTCGCCGATATCGCCGCCGATGTGTCCGCCGCGCTGCGCGGCTCCGGACAGGCGGTTGCCGCATGACCGCCGCCACTGCGAGTCCGGTCACGGCGGCGACCGCGAGTCAGATCGAATCGGCCACCGGAAAACGGTACCGGCGCACGCCGATCGCACCGATTCGCATCATCGCACCGGCCGTCGTTTTCGTCATGGTCATCGCGCTGTGGTCGATCGCGAGTCACTTTCTGCTGGCCGAAGAGTCGCGATTCCTGCTGCCCGCACCCGAGGCGGTCGTGTCGCACGGTCTGCTGGATTCGGTGGCGCGCACCGAGATTCTGACCGCGCTGTGGTCGACGGTGCAGGTGGCGCTGGTCGGGCTCGGCATCGCCATCGTGCTCGGCGTCGGGTTCGCGGTGCTCATGAGTCAGGGGCGGTGGGCCGAGTATTCGCTGTATCCGTATGCGGTGATCCTGCAGACCATTCCGATCCTCGCGGTGGTACCGCTGTTCGGTTTCTGGTTCGGCTACGAGTTCGGCAGCCGCGTGATCGTATGCGTGATGGTGGCGTTGTTCCCCATCATTACCAACACGCTGTTCGGCCTCAAATCGGTGGCTGCGGCCGAACACGATCTGCTCACCCTCCACGGCGCCAATCGCTGGCAGCGCTTGCTGAAACTGCAACTGCCCGCGGCGCTTCCGGCCATGATCTCCGGGTTCAAGATCTCCGGTGGGATGGCGGTGATCGGCTCGATCGTCGCCGACTTCTTCTTTCGCCAGGGCCAGCCGGGCATCGGTCGCATGATCGATGTCTACCGCCAGCGCCTGGCCACCGAGGAGTTGCTCACGGCGCTGCTGCTGTCCTCGCTGGTGGGTCTGATCCTCTTCTGGTGCTTCGACTTCCTCGCACGGCGCGTCGACCGCGCACATGGTGTCCGTCGCGGCAGGTAACGCCGACCCGCTTCGCTCTGCTCCGAACCCGCTCGACCCCAAGGAAATCCCGTGAAGAAACGCCTCCTCGCCGCTGCCGCGCTGTCCGGCACCGCACTGCTCACCGCCTGTAGCGGTGCCACTTCTACACCCGCACCGACCGGCAAGGGTGAACTCGCGGGCGTCTGCCCCTCGACCGTCGTGATCCAAACGGACTGGTACGCAACACCGGAACGCGCCGCCGCCTTCCAACTGGTCGGACCCGATGGCACCGTCGACGTCAAGAAGGGCGCCTACTCCGGCCCACTCGGCGATACCGGCGTCAATGTCGAAGTGCGCCTGGGCGGTCCCTTCCTCGGTGGGCAGCCGGTTCCGGCGCAGATGTATCAGGACGCCAGCATCACCCTCGGCATGATTCCGACCGATGAGGCGCTGCAGGCGCGCGGAAAATTCAATGTCACTGGCGTTTTCGCATCTCTCGATATCAATCCGCAGATCGTGATGTGGGATCCCGCGACCTATCATGTCGAGTCCTGGAACGACGTGGCCGCGACCGGGGCGACCGTCGTGTACAGCGAGGGCAAGATCTACATGGACTACCTGATCGCCAAGGGCTACATACGGCCCGAACAAGCCGACGCCTCCTTCGACGGGACGCCGAGCCGGTTCGTCGCCGAGCGCGGCAAGGTGATGCAGCAGGGTTATGTCTCCAATGAGCCCTACCGCTGGGAACACGATGTCAAGGGCTGGCTCGAGCCGACGAAGTATCTGCTCGTGCACAAGGCGGGCTACGAGATCTACCCGCATCAATGGTCGGTCCGCAGTGACAAACTCGCCGAACTGAGTCCATGCCTGACCAAGCTGGTCCCGAAACTGCAACAGGCCGAGATCGACTACGTGACCAACCCGGAGCCGACGAATCAGGCACTGCTGCGCATCGCACAGACCATTCCGGACGGTCCGCCGATCACCGCGGCGGGCAATGCGAACTCGGTTGAGGTTCAGCTCGCGGAGAAGATCGTCGGAAACGGAACCGATGACACCCTGGGCAATTTCGACACCGCCCGGGTCGACCGCGTCATCACCGCCGTGACCGATACGCTGCGCGGTCGTGGTCAGCAGGTTCCCGACGGCGTCGCCGCCGCCGACCTGGTTACCAACCAATTCATCGACCCCGCAGTCGGTTTGCGGGCCCAGTAGTCCGCTCAGGTCGCCTCGGGTACGGGGAGCCCGAGGCGGGCGACGAGCCAGGGGAATGACGAGGTCAGGTCCGCCCTGCCGCCGTGGGCAGCGACCAATGCCGGGCTAATGGTGGGTTTGTGACCGAAGGGCTGGGTGAAAGCCGTTGACCGCCGCTACTCGGACCATTCGTTGGTGCAGTTCGCGAGTGGCCTGATCGGCGAGCGGATGGGTCGAGCGGTTACCGGCCCATGCGCAGTGCCCGCCGACGTACACCGCGCGTAAGTTGCGTGTCGAGCAGGCCAAGACGTAGGTGGCGACAGGGTCCCAGACTGGTCCAGTGTCGGGGTCGAACGGATCGACGATGATGAAGTCCGCGTATTTTCCGACCTCCAGCGAGCCGATTCGGTCTGCTGCGCCGATGGCTGATGCCGCGCCGAGTGTGTGCAGTCGGAGCATCTGTGCCGGTGTCAGGATGGCTGCGTCGCTGTGCAGCGCGCGTTGGGTGTACAGGCCGGTGCGCATGTTTTCGAAGGGGTCGGACACGTCGGTGCACGATTGATCGTCCAGCCCGATCCCTACACGCATGCCGGTGGCCGAGATCCTTGGTATATCGGCGATCCCGGATCCGAGGCGGCCGTTGGACATCGGCTGCCACACCATGGCGCATCCGGTCTCGGCCGCGCGGTCGATCATTCGGTCGGTGGGATGGACGAAGTGGCCGAACGCGAAATCCGGGCCAAGGACTCCGGCTTCGTCGTACCAGTCGAACTTGGCTTGCTGGATGTCGAGTTGTTCCGCGGTTTCGACGAAATGGGCTTGGTTGGTGACACCGTGACGGTCCATCATGGTGCGTTCACGCTCGGCGGTGGCAGGCGAGGTCGACCACTGTACGGATCCGTAGACCGATCCCCCCAGGTAAAGATTCGGCGGCACCGTCGTTTTCGCGTAATCCATCACCGCACCGAAGGTCCCGAGCGCTTCGTCTTCGGGCAGTTGCTCATCGTCGAGGCGGACGCTGGCGACGAATCGGATGCCCGCGTCGCTGGTGGCGTCGATCTGGCGGGTGAGAAACTCGAGCGGCCGAACAGCGGCGGCTTTCATGCTCGATGAGGCGTAGTCGAACAGCGCCAGCACCCGGCTCTGGGTGAAGTTGTAGGCCGAGGTGATGCCGTTGGCGAGAAAGTCGAATGACCCGGCCAGGGTGAGCCAATACAGGTCCTCGGCGCCTGCGGCGAGCAGCATCTCGGTGTTGCGGGTGACCCACGGGTAAAGCGTGCTGTTGGCGGCGACACCCCGCATTCCTCCGGTAAAGATATGGCTGTGCGCGGAGACGAACCCGGGCCCGACCATGGCGCCCGCCACGTCGCGGACCTCACCACCCTCCGCAGGCGGATCTCCTTCTCCGACACCGGATATCCGGCCGTCGGCATCGACGGTCATCCAGCCGTGCAACCACTCGCGATCTCCCCCAACGGGCAGCAGCGTCGCATTCTTGATTGTCAGTACGGTCATCCGACGCGTCCGGGGTCGAAGGTGCTGACCTCCGGGATGGCCTGCACCAGGGAATCGACTGTGCTCTCGAATAGTTCGGCGCCGAAGGTGGCATCCGCACCGGTCGGATCGCCGATCACGCCCGACGCGGCGAAATCGTCGGCGAGCCAACCGAATCGGATCCGTTTACCGAATCCGACGTGCTTGTGGCCCGCGATCGAGTGCGGTACAGCGGCTTTCGCCTTGGTCATATCGACGAGATCGGGGCGCACGTGCAGCATCATCGACGTCTCGGCCCATCCGGCGTGGATGCCGAAACCCTCCTCGGTCTGCCCCGGCCGGGCAGGCGATGCGTAGAGGAAGGTCTGCAGGTCGAATCGGCGGCGCAATTCACGTAGCGCCACCTCGAGCAGGGCCGAGTTGCCGCCGTGGCAATTGACGAACAAGACCCGCCGCGCCGGCGTCGCGGCGATGCTTCGCCCCAGATCGACTACGACGCGCATCATCGTCTCCGCCTGCAACCACATCGCGCCGGGCAGATTGGCATGCTCGTCGGACTTGGTATAGCCCAATGCGGGCAGCAACCATACGTCACTGCCCTCGGCGGCGGCGCGATCGACCGCGGCGCCGGAAACGGCCTCGGCCAGCACCAGATCGGTGCGCAGCGGCAGATGTGGGCCGTGCGGTTCGATCGCGCCGGTGGGCAGCACGAGCACGGAGTCGCGGCTCAGCGCCTCGGGGACTTCGGCCGTGGTCAGATCGGCGAAGTGCCGGGTGGATGTCGTCACCGCTGCCACCTTCCTGGATTGAGCAGACCGTTCGGATCAGTGCTGCGCGCCAGCGCCCGGACCCGATCGGCGTCGAGATCGACATAGGACTGGTGCGGCGAATGCACAGCGACGCCGAGCGCCTCCAGCGCGGGCACCCCCGCGAATACCTGTTCGGGATCGCGGTAGACGCCGTTGATCATCCCGAACATGGTCTGATGCCCGACTTCCAAGTGCAGCATCCCGCCGTCATAGACGTCCTCCACCTCCCGCAGCCGGGTGACGAGCGCGTCGCCTTGGCATTCCATGTGAAAGTAGGTGTCCGGCACGGCCTTCTGCAGCCACCAGGTCGGGTGGTTGTAAGAGAGGGTGCTCAACCGCATCGTCTGCGCCAGCCCCTCGCGCACCGCCTCGATCCGGCCGCCACCGGCCTCCAGCACCGCAACCGTCTCGTCGAGCGCCGCGGCGTCGACGATGCCGCGGACACTGGCCCTGCCGTGCACCAACGCGGGGTCCGACGGCAGTGCGTCGACGATCGTCGCACCATCGGCGGACAACAGCCGCGGTTTCGGTTCGATCGACGCGGCGCGCATGGCGGCCGGGAAGGCCTCGTAATGGGACCCGAAGCTGGCGTACACGCACCTCCAGTCTTGCAGCGGTTCCAACCGGACCGTGGCCGAAACGATGATCCCCGCCACGCCGTAGGTATGCACCATCGGCTGTGCCGCAGCACCTTCGAGGTGGAGAAGTTCGGCATCCTCGTGGCCGTAGACGACATCGACGGATTCCACGAAACCCATGTGGTTGCGGCCGTGCACGATGGTGCCCGTGCCGGCGGAGCCACCGGCCAGAAATCCGCCGAGGGTGGATTGCGCGGTCGACGGGTACATCCAGAGCTGCCGTCCGGCATCCCACGCGGCCTGCTCCAGGTTGATCATCCTGGCGCCCGCCTCCGCGGTGATGGTGGTGTCGGTGAGGTCCCGGATAACGGCCAGTGAGGTCATGTCCATGACAAGGCCGCCGAAGCGCGGCACCACCTGGCCGTAATTGCCGGTGCCCTTGCCGCGCGCGGTGATCGGTACGCCGCGACGCACCGCAGCCCGCACAATCGCCGGAACCTGTTGGGCCGTCTTCGGATAACACACCGCGTCCGGCCGCCCGAGGGGTTGCTGGGCCGAGAGGATCGGGCTCATCCCCGACCCGTCACGGGAGGCGCGGTCCAGAGCGCGGTCGAGGGTGCTCACGCCGCGCGGGCCGAGCAGCGCGAGCAGGTCATCGACCAGGCCGTCGAGTTGCTCGGGGCCGAAGTCGGGACGATCACCGGTCTCGATCATTGCGGCGGTCACGATGCGAATCCGATCTTGGGATCGATGAATCGGTCTGTCGCGATCTGTTCGGTCGTCAGTCCTTGTGGGACCGAGACTTTCTGCTCGGTGTAGATCGGCCGGGTGATGTCGATGACCCGCTGAACTCGTGCGGTGTCGAAATCACCGACCGTGGCATTGCCGCCGTTGCCGACCACACCGGCCTCGCGCATCCGCTTCGTCGCAAAGGCCGCGTTGCCCGTGTCGTATACCCAGCCGGTGTCGTACTTGTCGACTGCATGCACGATCAGATCGTTGGCCGTGGCCGGATCGGCGAAATAGTCGAGCTGGGCTTGCTGCATCACCGGAACAAGGCGTTGCAGGCACGCCGAATCGGCCTCCAGCTTCTCGGACCGGACCGCGAGCGCGGACTTGTAGACGGGGAATCCGGTGTCGTGCAGCAACTGGTAGGCCACCGGCTTGTGCCATTGGGGGATCTTCTGTTCGTAGAGATAGGGTTCGGTGCTGATGAACCCCTGTTGCGCCTTGGCGCCGCCGGCAGCGACGAAGTTGGCCGGTGTGCCGTCGTAGCTGCCGTCCACTTGACTCTTGTCGAGAATGCCGGCACCGGTCAGATAGTCCATGTAGGCGGCGCCCTGGAAGTACAACACGGTCGCCTTCGCGGCCTTCAGGTCGCTGATGGAGTGCACATTCGGATAGGTCGCCGGATCCCACATGATCATCTGCGGGTTGATCTCCAGCGGTGCGAAGACGCCGGTGGTCGGTTTGGTGGCCGCGGACTGGATGGACTGGTCGGTGTCGACGAAGCCGAGCATGATCGAGTCGTCCTGATACATCTGCGATGTCACGGTCTGGAATCCGATCGCGGGGCCACCGGCGCGGATCTCCAGGTCCACCCCGGTGTACTCACCGTGGGCGAAAAGCGGACCGGTGACCTTCTTGCCCGCGGCGTCGATCGCCGGGTTCGGACCGAGTAGTTGATAGAGGCCGCCGTGTTCGGCCTCCGGGTTCCAATCGCTCTGCACCACGATTTTTGTCGGGCAGACCTGCTTCAAGTCGATCGCGCCGATCGGGCCGCTGTAACCGGAAGTTGCTGTCGGGCTGTCGGTTTGGGCACAGCCGGTCAGTACGGCGAGGCCGATGACGGTCGCCGATACGGTCACGCGGGCCGAACGCGGCAGACTAAGTATTCTCATGTTTCTCCCAAAGGGGCGCAGCGGCAGGGTGGGACTTCAGTTGCGGGCGGAGTCGTACCAAGCGCCGACCAGCCGGCGAGACAGCCAGCTGAAGAACGCGAAAACTACGACGCCGAGGCCGGAGGCCAGCAGGATCGAGGCGAACAATTCGGGTGACTGCAGCCGGGATCGGTAGTTGTCGATCAGGATGCCGATGCCGGGATCGCCCTGCTTGAAGAAGAAGTCGCCGACGATCGCGCCGACCACCGCGAGCCCGGCCGAGATCCGGACACCGGCGAAAATGGCGGGCATCGCGGCCGGGAACTCGAGCTTGCGCAGCACCGTCATCCGGCCAGTGGCGCGCAGCGCGAACAGTTCCCGCAGGCCCTTGTCCACCGATTTCAGCCCGAACAGCGTGTTCGACACCACCGGGAACAGGGCGATCAGCACGCAGACGAACACCCGCGCGGTGAATCCGAAACCGAACCAGAAGCCGATCAGCGGAACCAATGCCAGGATCGGAATACACTGCAGCACAACCGCATATGGAAACAGAGCAATCTCCGCCCAACCAGCTTGCGCCATCAGTACCGCCCAGACGATCCCGAGGACCACGGCGATCACCAGACCGGTGCACGCCACGGTCGCGGTCCGCTGCAACGCCTCCCACATATCCGGCGCTCCCGGACCGAGCAGGCCTTCGGTCACCACTTCGTGTGGCGGCGGCATCAGAAACCGGCGCGACGGTGCCAGCACTGTGTAGGTCACGAGGTACCAGGCGCCGATCACCATGGCCAGGACCGCGAGCGGAGCAAAGACCGTACGCAGTTTGAACGTGCGCGCCGGGGCGGTGGTCACAACGGACTCGGATACCGTTGCGGCAGTGACTGTTTCGACACTCATGTGTGACTTCCTCGCAGCGCCTGCGAGACTCGGCTCGCGAGTGCGGTGAACTCGGGGGTGAAGCGGATATCCGGTCGGCGCGGAAAGTCGAACGGAATGTCGATCTCCTCGACGATGCGGCCCGGCCTGCCCGACATCACCGCGACGCGGGTCGAGAGGTACACGGCCTCGGTCACCGAATGCGTGATGAACAGGCCCGCGAAGCGGCGGTCGTCGAACAGTTCGGTGATCTCGTCGCCGAGCCGCTGTCGCGTGATCTCATCGAGTGCGCCGAAAGGTTCGTCGAATAAGAACAACTCGGGATCAACGGTGAGCGAACGAGCCAGCGACACCCGCATCCGCATACCACCGGAGAGCATGCGCGGCAGGTGTTCGGCGAACCCAGCGAGACCGACCAACTCGATGGCATCGTCGGCACGGCGATAGCGTTCGGCCTTGGCCATGTGATCGAGTTCGGCCAGTAGCGCAACATTGTCGCGCACCGAGCGCCATGGCAGCAGGGTGGCGTCCTGGAACACATAGCCGATCCGATTCGCCCCGACTTGGGTGTAACCCCCGGTCGCGGACTCCAGGCCGGAGGCGATTCGAAGCAGCGTCGACTTCCCGCATCCAGAGGGCCCGACGACGCTGACGAATTCACCGGCCCGGACTGTCAGATCGACGCCCGAGAGCGCGACCGTGCCGTTGGGATAGGTGAGTTCGGTCGATTCGAATCCGAGCACCTGACTGCCGGGGCGGGGCGGGGCGGCGCTCATGGTTGGCATGCTGGACATCAGACCTCCAGTACTGCGAAATCGGCTGTGCGATGGTCGGTTCGGCTGATGGATACGATCGCGCCGTCGCGAATGACGATCCGGTCGGCAGGTGCGTTCGCGACAACATCGAGCAGACTGCTGCCGCGTACGGCGAGAAATTCCGCGCGGGCACCGGGTTTCGCGCCGGCCTCGGGCAAGCCGAGCACCGCGCGCGCTCCGTCGGTAACCAAGTGCACGGCCACTTCCGGCGCCAGATGACCGGCCGTGATCAGCAGTGCGGCCGTTTCGAGTGCGTCACTGCGGCCGATCGGGTTGAACGGATCGCGGACATTGTCGGCACCGGCCGCGACGGGGATGCCCGCATCGAGCAGCGCGGCAAGTGCGGTCAATCCGCGCGGCATAGCGACCGGGTCATCCCAGCCCTGCAGATACAAATTGGTGATGGGCAGGCTGACGATCCCCACGCCACTGCGCGCCACCGTGGCCAGCAGCGCGCCCAGTTCGTCCGCGGCCATGGTGCCGAGCCTGCAGCAGTGCCCAGCGGTGCGCGTCCGGGCGGCGGGCCACCCGGCGACCCGCTCGGCGAAGTGGGCGAGTGTGTGGTGGTCGCCGCACAAGA
The DNA here is from genome assembly GCF_040674755.1 of Nocardia sp. NPDC049737. NCBI lineage: Bacteria > Bacillati > Actinomycetota > Actinomycetes > Mycobacteriales > Nocardiaceae > Nocardia > Nocardia sp. NPDC049737. The sequence continues at coordinate 119,939 of NZ_JBFANH010000024.1, forward strand.
ACTCGTCGACGTGTAGGTCGGCGCCGACTCCGCGGGCCTCGGCAATGTCGAGTAGCCGGGTGAGTTCGGCGATCGGGTCCGGCGCGATATGCGGTGCGCCACCGATCAAGTCGGCGCCCGCGTCCAGGGCCGCGTGGAGCAGTCCGGGATCGGCCGCCGGGGGTGTCAACGCCACGATCTCGATGTCGACGAGCCCGGACAATCGCCTGCGTACGCTATGCACCGCGCGGATACCGCGCAACGGGTCCGTGCCACCGAGGATATCGACGTGCGACCGAATGGCGGTCGTGCCGTTGCGCAACAGGGCCGATGCCGCCGCGGTCGCCCGACTGCGGAAAGACTCCTCGGTCAGTTCGACACTGCCCTGGCGCCATGTGTCGATCGCCGCTCCGAGATTGCCGAAGGTCGGCGTGAGCGCATCCCAGCTCAGCGCCTTGTCCAGGTGTGCGTGTGGCTCGGCGGGTGCGGTCAACAGCACGAAACCGGTCAGATCTATTGATGCGTCGGAGGTTTCGTCGATCCGGCCCGGTGCACTCGGGCGAACCGCGGTCACCAGCGAGTGCCCGCCGTCGCGTCCGATGTCGAGATCGACCACCGAGCCGTCGGGCAAGGTTGCCCCGCACAGGCGCGAAACACGCTGCGGTAGCGGATGATCCATGGAGGTCCTTCGAGAGAGAAACAGGTCGTGGTGGCCCGCTCGTGGCTGGTCGGCGAGACGTTAAGGACAGAGCTAATGTTGATGTGATCAACATTTAGCACTATTCAGCCGCCTTGTTTCGGGTAGATGAACGAGCCAGCTACGGTCTTGTTAATTCGCCGACGCGGCAACGGGTGATCTAGCGTGCGGGTGCCCGTCCGTGACGCACTTCGACGATCGGTGGTGGGATATGAAGGTGGAGAACGTGACCAAAAAGGCACCCGTCGACGCGCAAACCATGCTCGGGGCCGAGATCCGCCGCCGCAGGCGTGATCGCGGACTCACCCTGGTCCGACTGGCCGAGCAGGCGCAGATCTCGCACCCGTTCCTCAGTCAGCTCGAACGTGGCCTGGCACGGCCGAGCATGCTGACGCTGGCTCGCATCGCCGAAGCGCTGGGAACCACCCAGGTCGAATTGATGCTGGCGGCGGACACCCGCGGCGGCAAGGACGCCGAAGCGACCGCCGAGGGGCAGGTGATCCGATCCCACGAGGGCGTCCAGTTGCCGCGGGGTATCGCCAGATCGGGGCAGGAAGAGGGCTCGACCCGGCTGCTGGTGCATGGGCGCGCATCGTTCTACCCGCAAGAATTCGTCGACGTGCACGCCGAGTTCGGCCCCTACTTCCAGCACGACGAGGACGAGTGGGTGTACGTCGTCGAGGGCGCGATCGTGGTCGACCTCGGTGACCATGGCCACGCGCGACTCGCCGACGGTGACAGCCTCTACTACACTGGCGGCACACCACACCGGTGGCGTGTGGTGGACGGTCCGCATGCCAGGCTGATTGTCGTGAAAGCGGCTGGGCGCGAGGCGGATTCCCGTGGCTGGGACAAATAACTAGGCGGGGCCCGTATTTCCTGGAGGCCCTGATGAATGATTCCGACTCCATCACCGTCGTCGTACGCGACCGCCGCCGAGTGGCCGAGAACATCGACGAGTTCACCCTCGGCCACCCGCACGGTGACCGACTACCGCCGTGGCAGGCGGGGGCACACATCGACCTACTGCTCGGCGACGGGATCGTCCGGCAGTACTCGCTGGTTTCCGATCCCGACGACACCACTCTCTATCGGATCGCGGTATTGCGCGAGGCGCATGGGCGCGGTGGTTCGGTCCTGGCCCACCAACTCCTGTCGATCGGCGCAACGGCCTCGATCCGGCCGCCGCGCAACCACTTTCCGCTCGTGCGTGCGCTCGGCTACGTGCTGATCGCCGGAGGTATCGGGATCACGCCGATGCTCGCGCTCGCCGCCGCCGCGCAGCGCAGCGGGCGGCCGTGGCGGCTGATATATACCGGCCGCGACGAGTCGGCCATGGCTTACCTGCGTGAGCTGCGCGAACACTACGGCGATGCGGTGCTGCCGCATCACTCGGCGCATGCGGGACGCCTGGATGTGGCGGCACTCCTCGCCGATTCGACGCCGGGAACCGCGGTACTGGCCTGCGGTCCAGCAGGGTTGATCGCCGCCGCGGAGGACGCTTGCGCGGGACTCGAGGCGGTCGATGTGTTCGCCGAGCGGTTCGTCGCGCGAGATATCGCGGAGTCTGCCGCGGCCCCGTTCGAGGTGTCCCTCGCGATGTCGGGGCTGACGCTCACGGTTCCGTCGACTCGATCAATACTCGAGGTGGCCGAGGAACGCGGCGTGGTCGCACTCTCGTCATGCCGGGAAGGGACCTGCGGTACCTGCGAGACGGGCGTGGTGAGCGGGGAGGTGGACCACCGCGACTCTGTGCTGTCGCCGGAGGAGCGCGCCGAGGGCGAGTCCATGATGATCTGCGTATCACGCTGCGCTGGAGCACGATTGGTGCTCGAACTGTGAAGCGCTGATTGTCCGGCATCGAATTCGGCGGCACGAACGCAGCGGCGGTACCGGACCGCTGGGGCTGTCCTTATCCAGACGCTGGGACCGCCTTCGCCGCACCGGGGCGAAGGCGGTCAACGCGCCGGCCGCGCGATGTCCTGATGCAGGGGGTCAGCTGGTCTTGATGGTCCCGCCGTCGATGACGAGGTCGGCTCCGATGATGTTGGTAGCCTTGCCCGAGACCAGGAACGCCACGAGGGCCGCGACCTCTTCCGGTTCGGAGATTCGGCGCGAGGCGATGCCGAACTGGTCCGGCAGCGCCGCCAGCAGCTGTTCGTGCGAGACGCCCTGTGCGGCGGCGAGCTTCGCGCCGACCCATTCGGAACCGCGCCAGATCCGGGTGCCGACCACGCCGGGCGAGACCGTGTTGACGCGGACTCCCTGCGGACCGAACTCTTCGCTCAGGCGCTTGCCGAAGGCGGTGAGCGCGGCCTTGGCCTCGCTGTAGCCGACCGGCCCGGCGGACGGGAGATGTGCGTTGATCGAGGAGACGTTCACGATCGCGCCGCGACGGTCGAGCAGGCTGGGCAGGGCGGCACGGGTCGCCCAGACGGCGCTGAACAGGTTGACATCCAGGAGGTGCCGCCACTGATCGTCGGTACTGTCGAGGAATCCGCCCAGCGTCAGTTGGTCGGGGTCGCCGCCACCAACGTTGTTGATCAGGATGTCGATGCCGCCGAGCTCTTTCAGCGCGGTGTCCACGAGCGCAGTGGCGCCGTCTTGCGAGCTCAGATCCACCGAAGCGGTGGCCACGGTGGCCTTTTCGAGTTCGGGTGTGATGGTGCGGGCGGCGCCGACCACGCGTGCGCCCGCGGCGGACAACGTCTCGGCGACGGCCAGGCCGATGCCGCGGCCGGCTCCGGTGACGACGGCGGTCTTGCCGGTCAATTCGAGATCCATGGAGACTTCCTTTCTTGAACTGCAGGTCAAAAATTGGGGTATGCGAGAGCCACCGCAATGTGGCGGATCGGTCAGAGGGCGGTCAGGGCGACGTCGATGGTGCGATACAGCGCTTCGGTGTCGCGGGTCTTGGCCATAATGCGCAGACCGACGCTCGTGTTGAACAGGAACTCGGCCGTGGCCCGCGCATCCACGTCGGGGCCGATGTCGCCGTCGCGTAGGCCCTGTTCGATCCGGGCGGCCAGCACGGCGACGATGCCATCCTCGATCCCACGCAGGGCCCGGGTGATCTCCTCGTCATGGCCACCGAGCTCGGCGGCCGTGTTCACGACCATACAGCCACGCCGAACCGGCTGTGCGACATCGGAATCCACGGTCTCACGCAGGTACGCGCCGATGCGTTCGCGGGTGCTTCCCGGTTGGAACAGCAGCTCCTCGGCGTGCTCCACGCCCATCCGTCCGTAGCGGGCCAATGCCTGGTCGAACAGTTGCCGTTTGCTGCCGAACGTGTGGTACAGGCTGCCCTTGCCGACGCCGGTGGCCTCGGCGAGTTGTGCGGGAGAAGTGCCGGAGTACCCGTGGGTCCAGAACTCTTCCATTGCGCGCTCGACCACGGTATCGGTTTCGAAGTTCCGTGGCCTGCCCATGCGATGACTCTAAATGTTATTGACCCGTAGGTCAAGAATGCTGATGGCTACGGCCGTCGACCTTCCGCGTCGCTCAGCCGACAGGCCCGAATTGGTTCCGGCGCAGACCAACCCACCCTCCCGACAGCAACTACCGCCGTCGAGAGTGTCACGGACTCCCGGCCCGTTGCCGGAACCGGCGGCGTATCACCCAATCCGGCGGACGTTCGTCGTCAACGCACTAGACGCAGACGAGTCCACGAACGAGTTCCGCGGCGGTCGCGGTGAACCCGAAACACTGTCGGACGTTGTACGTCGTTGCCTCCATACAGTATTCGGGCGAGGTGGTGGCCACCGCATCGGTGAGCAGCACCACGTCGTAGCCGATGTTCGCGGCGTCCATCAATGTCGACAACACGCATTGATCGGCGTTCACACCAGCGAACAGCAGGGTGTCGACCCGCAGGTTGCGGAGCACGGAATCCAGAACCGTATCGACGAATCCACTCATCCGGTACTTGTCGACGCGAATGTCTGCTGGCGCGATCTCGAGATCATCGACTACGTCCGCGCCCCAACTGCCCGCTTCGAGCACCGCGGTGCTCGAAGCGGTTGCCGCACTGCCGATTCCGACGCCAGTGCCGGCAGGATCGTAGACGTGCAGCACACCGGGCGGCAGGTTGGCCTGATCAGGCCGGTTGCCCCAATTCACCCACACGACCGGGATGTCGGCTCCGCGCACGGCCGGCAGCGCCGTCCGCAGAGTATCGACGGCCGCACGTGCGGGCGAGACATCCACTCCGATGCGCGCAAGCCACCCGTCGACATGACAGAAGTCGTTCTGCAGGTCGATGACGATCAACGCGGTGCGCGCAAGATCGATGCTCACCCGTTGCGGCAGAGCATCGAGCTCCAGCGAGTGCGGCGGATGGATGGGGCGACGCAGATCCGCATGGTCGCCGGACAGCGACCAGGAGTTTCGGGACATCAGATGTGGTCCTGTCGGTCGAAAGGTGGGATGGCGAAGGTGAGCAGGGTGGAGTCCTGTCCTGGTCCGGCCAGCAGACACAACCCGACCGGCAGGTTTCCCGCCCGGAGATGGGGCATCGACAACGCGGGCAGACCTGCCAGCGACGCGAGGCAGGTCAATCGCAATGTCTGCTGCCGCACCGCTTCCACCTCCGCCGACGAAGCGTCTCGGCGTGGAGCCGCCGACGAGGCGGCGGGCAGCGCGAGGACGACGCCGGGGGGAAGTATCCGCCGCAGCCGGGTGCTCATGTCGTCGAGCAGGCCGCGTGCCTCGGTCTCGGTTGCGGCGTCGATCTCGCGGCCGACGTGGAATCGAGCGGCGACATCGGGCGCCAACGCGGTCGGCTGAGCGGACACGAAGGTGCCGTGCGAGCGCCAAGCCTCGGCGGCCTGAACCGTGCGGAATGCCATGAGAACCGTGTCGAGCCCGGCGCCGTCGGGGTAGTCGAGCGCGATCGTCTCCGGCGGTGGCAATACGTTTCCAGCGGCCGCATCGCGCAGCGTCAGTGCCTGCACCGCAGCCCAAAAAGATTCGCGTGCCGCAGGATCCAGCAGATCGACCAGTTCCGGTGCCACCACCACCCTGGTGACCGGATGTACTTCTTGATTCGGCAGCAGCGCCCCGCCCGCCCTGGCGAGCAACGTCGCATCGCGGGTGAGCAGGCCCACGGCATCGAAGCTCGGTGCCAAACCCACCAGACCCGTCCGCGCGACCACCCCGTGGGTCGTGCGTAGCCCGTAGAGCCCGCAATATGATGCCGGGACGCGAATCGAGCCCGCGGTGTCGGTGCCGAGGCCGATATCGGCGAACCCGGCGGCGACCGCGGCCGCCGGACCGCTGCTCGACCCGCCGCTGACTCGATGCGCCGCAACCGGATTCGGTGTCGCGCCGTAGTGAATATTGGCACCCGCAAGTGAGAATGCCAGCTCGTCGGTGGTCGCGATCCCCGTGATATCGGCCCCTGCCGCCAGCAATGCGGATACCGCCGCGGCGTGACGAGACTCCACCGGCGCTCCCGCCAGCCAGGTCGGGTTCCCCGCTCCGATCGCGTGCCCGGCCACCGCGAACAGATCTTTGACGGCCACCCGCGCATCGCGGAGCGGTCCTCGGCCGCCGCGCACGAGCGGCGCCTCGTCCGGCGCGACACGCCAAATTGATGAGTCGGGGCTGACCGTACTGCCGTCGGTGGGCGCGGCACCGCCGGACACATGCGCCACGGTGATGGTCCATCGACCGCCGCTGTCGCGCTCCCAGACTTGGGTTTGGACACCCTGTGAACCGTCCGTTCGGCGGGTCTCCGCGACGATCGCCGAGGCATCGGAGCCGAGTCTGCGCACATATACCCGCACGAGGGAGCGGGTCGGTGCGCCGGCTCGCCCGGCCCGGAACTCGGCGATCGCGTCGTGGCCGACCAGCGCGGTTGCCGGATCACTGCGGATCGGCCGAGGACCGTCGGCGAATGCGGCGTCCAGTTCGGCGAGATCGTTGGCCATCAAGGCCCTTTCATACCGCGCGAATGCCGAACGTAGGTCGGCGTCGAGGTCATCGAGGGGAGAGATCACCGGTCAGACGGTAGCCATGAATGTTGATGTGATGAACATTGTTCACGTAAAGCTGTTGTGAACCTTTTTGCCGCGACGGGTTGATGGACTGCGACCTTCGCTCCGTTCGACGGTCGGTCCGCAACCTTTACTTCCCGGAAACGCGGCGCCTCTACATTGGCAAATGTAACTGTCATCAACATTTGAGGAGCTGCGGTGGCCTCACGAGCTCCCACCTTCTGTGCCGAAGCCGAATCCTGGTTCCATGTTCGAGACATCGGGGAGGGCATCCACCTGATCAACGAACCCGGGCATGTCGCCAGCTACCTCGTCATCGGCGAACACACCGCGCTGCTGTTCGATTCCGGGCTCGGCATCGCTCCGATATCCCAAGTGGTGCAGGCGTTGACGGCGCTGCCGGTGTTGGTGGTGTCATCGCATCACCACATCGATCACCGCGGCGGCAATGCCGACCTCGCCGCGCAGGTCGACGTTATCGACTTCGCCGCGCATCCCACGGCTGCGGACCCGAATTCCGGGTGCCTGCACACCGCCGCCGATCCAGCGTTCCTTCGTACGTATGCCGCCGCCATGTCACGGGTGGTCGCGGAGTACGACCGGTTCGCCCTGCTGGATGCCCAGTATTTCTTCACCCTGGCGCGGGTCGGTCGGTTACGCCCGCTGCCGGACCTGACGCAGTGGGCGATACCACCGACCCCGATCAGCCGGGCGCTGGCCGACGGCGAAATCATCGACCTGGGTGGCCGACGGTTCGAGGTACTGCACACGCCCGGCCATGCGCCGGACACCCTGTGCCTGTTCGACCACACCACCGGCACACTGCTCTCGGGTGACACGGTGCTCGCCGCCGCCCACTGGCTGCACGGCGCCGGAGCCGACCCAGTCCGGTTCGCCGAATCGACGCACCGCCTGTCGAAGCTCCCGATCACCCGAATTCTGGCCGCCCACAACCTTATCTGCGAACTACCGGCCAGCGCGGCCACCGAGGTCGCCCATGCCGCGGCGGCGATGCTGGAGGGAACAACGATCGCCGTGCCGGCCCGCGACATGCTCGGCCAGCCGGTAACCCGCCACGACTGCGGCCCGGTCACCCTGCTCACACCACCCGTCGGCTGAACCGCGTTCCGCGGCGATACGACGTCTACCCGAAAGGATCCGATATGGCTGGGGCGCCTCCCGTCGTACGACACCTCGCCGACCTGTCGGCAGCTCTCATCTCACCCGCGGACACGGTACGGCTGTGCACACTCGCTGGACCCGAACACGGCTCCAGCGCAAGCGTATTCCTCGAAATCTGGGAGCCGGGCGGTGCGCAACCACTGAACTCCCATGAGGATTCGGCCGAAATCTTCATCGTGCTGGCCGGCACCGCCCGCGCGCACAGCGACACACACGCCGTCGACCTCGGCGCGGGCGACGTACTGATCCTGCAACCAGGATCCGAACACCGCATTCTGAACACCTCCGGCACCGAACGGCTGTACACGATCACCGTGATGGCGGATGACGCAGGATTCGCTGATCTCGTCGACCGCGGCACGCCCACGCCGCTGTCCGACGCGGATATCCGCACTCTGGCAACAGGATTCGAGTCCGTGCCGGGTCATTGAATTTGCCGCCGGTCCGACACTCAGCACTGCAACGCAAATCTCACTGCCGATAGCAATCGGGGTGCGTTCTCGTGTCGTATCTGTCAAGGCCGCGACACCCGATCCTGCGCCTCGGCGGCGCGAATATACCGAACAACCCGCGCGCCAAGACGTCGTCACCAAGGAATTCCTCGACCCGACGATCAACGTCGACAGCTGAGAACCCCACGCAGACAAGGACTGACAATGACCGAAAGCTACGACCAGCCCGAGGTATCCCGCGAGCAGCAGATGGGCGGCCTCGGCGTGGAGACCGACGCCCGCGATATCCGCGTCATCGACCTGACCGATTTCGCGGACCGCCGCGCCGAGATCACCGACCAGCTATGGGCCGCGGCCACCGAGATCGGCTTCTTCCAGCTCTGCGGGCACGGCATCCCGCAGCACCAGATCGACACTGTATTCGCCCGCACCGCAGCATTTTTCGCGCTCCCGGAGTCGACCAAGGCGCGATATCCACTGGTCAAGGCGAATAACGCCGGGTGGGAGAGCCTGAGTCAGGTACGCCCGTCCATCGGCGTGCCCGATCAGAAGGAGTCCTACCAGATCACCCGCCCGCATATGGCCGAGCTGTGGCCGAGCGAAGCGGAGTTGGTCGAATTCCGCGCCGACATGCTCGATTTCGAGTACCAGGTGTGGACAGTCGCGATGCGCGTCCTCTCCTGCTTCGCCGATCGCCTCGGCCTGGACCGCAATCACTTCACCAAGGCGCATGATCCGGAATCCCCGCAGTACCAGAGCACGCTTCGGCTGTTGCACTACTTCGCTGTTCCGACAGAACTCCAGGGCGTGCCGGGTCGCTGGCGTGCGGGTGCGCACACCGACTTCGACTGTCTGACGCTGCTTTTCCAGCGGGACGGGCAGGGTGGCCTGCAGGTCTGCCCCGGCAAGGAGATGCAGGAGCAGCAATGGACGTCGATAACCCCGTCGTCCGCACTGATCACCTGCAATATCGGTGACATGCTCACCCGCTGGAGCGATGACGAACTGCCATCGAACTTCCACCGTGTCCGCAGCCCAGGCGCGGGCGAGTACCAGGGCGACCGCTACAGCATCGCCTACTTCGCCCAGGCCGACCGCAACGCAGTCATCCAGGGGCCACGCCACAAGTACCCGCCGGTGACCGCCGCCGACTTCCTCGCTCAGCGCGTGCAGGCCAACTACCGGGCGCAAGGGTAACTTCACCACCGAAAACGAAAGACCAACCGCAGGAACACGAGTCCGGCCGAGAACCCATCCTGCTCACTGATTAGGACCGACTGCGATGACCGACCACCTCCGCGCTGCTCGGCGCATCCGCGCACCGGCAGGTCAGGCAGTTGGTTCTGTCCGGCGAGCTGGAGCCGGGCACGCCGCCCAGCCCTGGCCGCCCGGCTCGGCGTGAGCCGGAGCCCGGTGCGCGAGGCCGTCCAGCAGCTCACCTATGAGGGGGGCGGCCGTCAATGTCCCGCATGCCGGCGCCCGGGTCGCCGCATCGACGACGAGCAGGTGCGCGACGTCCTCGCGGTCCGCGCGGTGCTGGACGGTCTGGCCGCCGCCACCACACTCACTGAATCCGATCCGGTAAAGCTAGCGACCATCCTGACCGCACAGGAGGAGAACCTGCGCTACGCAGCCGACCCGGCCCGCGACACCGAGCTCGACCTGGAATTCCACACATTATCGGAGCCAGCGAGATGCGCGGCCTGACACCGGCCAACCGAGACCGGATCACCGCGTCCCGCAACGAGATTCAATATCTTCTCGACGACGACATGGATGCCGCGATCGCCGAGGAAACCTGCCCCCCGACCACGCCCGCGTCGCCGGCCGTGCAATCGCGACCATGTGCACCGCACTGCCGCAATGGTTTCGACTCCAGGCCCCGTCACACCCGAGCAGATCGCCACGGAATACGCGGCTTTCGCGCTCCGCCTCATCGGAATCCAGTAGGGCCGGTTCTCAGACCCGGATGAGATCGAGCTGACGTCGATCCCGCAGCTGAACGCCGTGAGGTCGTCGTCGAGTATGACCTCGCGGCTGGGTTGGAGTTCGCCGGGAAGGGCCAGCCTCCGTGCACACTGCTGGCCAGCCCGAACAGGAATAGGTGTGCGTTTGGTGCCCGCCTCGAGTGTTTCGCGGACGCGGGGATCGATTTCACCGAATGTCGGTGCCGTGGTGCCGACGGTCACGAGGTCGGCGGGGGAGATACCCAATTGGGTGAGCAGCAGCCGTGCCGCGGCGACGGTTTCCGCGTTGGCGGTCGGTGTGTTCATCGGCGCACCTCGAGCAGGCGCAGGCTGGCCGCGCACAGTTCGTCGAGTGCGGCGGGCTCGAACGTTTAGCGAAGGATTCTCCCGAAGACGTGGACACCGTCAGTGGCCACTCACCGCCCTAGAAGCACGGCGCATTTCGTCGCGGCGACGCACGGTTCGCAGACCACACGCCTGCCCCACGCTCGCACCCTCCAGGACATACTGCAGCGCGATCAGAACAAAGCCGAACAGCCACCGCCACAACGTCTGCCAGAAGCGCGGACGCCGGCCATTCTTCCACCGCACCACCCGCATTCCGAACAGCAGTTTGGCGACGCTGCCACGAACCAACAATGTGCCGATCACGTGATTGACGAAAGATACCGCAAAGACACAGGGAACGAAACCCGCGAGGAATTCCACAGCGCCGTCGGTATCAGGAAAAATCCGTACCGAAACACCCAGACCGACAGTCAAGGCCAGTAAGCCGTCGAGCACGGCCGCCAAGGCCAGGCGATTCTCACCTGCTTCCTCGGGCACATCCGCCTGCGGCCGAGATTGCGGATGCTGACCACCCCCGCGGGCTCGAGGACCCGGATATTGAACACTCATCCGACGCATTGTGCCTCACTCCCCGGATCCCACGCCATACGCTCCACCCGTAGCGAGATCCGCACACGAACGATCAAAAGCCGTCAGTGACGGGCAACCGATCGCTCACACGGTGGCCACAGGAATTGGCCGACCAGAATGGGGCACCGAGGTCCGGGTCCTTCCTCACCGATTCCCCTGGTCGGACCCGATCCCCGACTTGTGGGAACGCTGTACGGAATGCGTTGCCCTGCATCCGGTCTGAACCGGGCATCACGAATCGGTCGTGCCGCACCTGCCACATCAGACCCGTCCGATTATCGGTGCTGGTCCGGTGAAAATCGCTGAGTCAATAGCAGGACAATCTATTGTCTCGGATCCGCAGAAGCTCGGGCTATACCGAACTGAACTTACTGGGGAACGTCGCCCCAGCACGTTGGCCGTGAACCAGTGAGTACACAAATGAGGTTGAGTACACCATTGAGCAGATATCCAGAGCCACTGAACGATCCCGAGTCGATCGGAGCCGCTACGGTGGTCGAGGTTTCAGCAGAAAGATCGGAGGCGGCCGACGCGGTCGGAGCAATGGTCGCAACCAAAGCCAGACCAGCGGCGACGCCCGCCAGCGAACGTTTCAGCCGAACATGTGCCGTACTAGTTTCCATGGATCGTGTCTATCTTGATCGGAGCGCAAGGGGCAATACTGCAGGGCTCCCAGGGTCGGGGATAACTCGAAGTCTCTCAGCTTGTGCTTTGCGTCGGCGAGGTCGAAGTAGGCGTCGATGACGCGTTCGCGGCGTTCATAGCAACGTTGCAGCCTGTTGAAAGCGTTGTGCCAGGAATTCGTTCGCTCCACGTGCCAGCGCTGGCTGGCCTGGATCGGCGCTTTCGCGCCCTTGGTTGCGATCTGGCCTGCAGGCTGCGCCCGGCCAGCAGGTCCCGGGTCTTGCCCGAGTTGTAGCCGGAGTCCAAGTGCACGGTGATCTGCTCCGGCAACGGCCCGAGGTCGTCGACGCGATCGAGAGTCAGGGCCAGCAGCGGAAAGTCGGGGCGGTTCGCGCCGGGCTAGGACCTGCCTGTGCGGGATGCCGTAGCCGTCGACCAGCAGCGACCGTTTCATGCCCTTTTTGTGGCGGTCCACCGGAGACGGTCCGGCATGTTTCTCCACCGTCGGGTGCTTTGGTGATGCAGCCGTCGACAGCGATGTCGTCGAGGACCAGCCCGACGATGCGGTCGTAGGTGTCCAGCGCGATCGTCTTCAGCCGCGCGAACACACCCGCGGTAATCCATTCGTCGCGGCGGTTGCCGATCGTGCTCGCAGGCCGGAAGCCTTGCCGAAGCCGCAGCTGGTCGGCGATGACCGGGTGTCGCGGGGGTCGGATTTGTGCTCACCGCCACGCGTGCCGTGACGCGCACGGTTCACGGTCGGGCCGGGCACGTGAACCAGCTGGTGACCGGCTTCCAGCAGCATCGCGGTGGCCAGTCCGGCGATGCCACCCATGACGTCGATACCGAGGGGGCCGGCCCGTGCTCGGTTCCGGCCTGCCGAGTTCTGCGAGGAAACCTGTTGGTGCTGTCGGGGTCGTTGTCGACCCGACGCGAGATCACCTCGCTGCCGGTATCGGTGACAACGACTGTCACCCAATGGAATTCCTTGGCGATGTCGATACCCGCCACCAAAAGCCGTGATGCCTCCGATCCCTCATCCAATCGTGTCGTGCGGCATCCCCGTTCCGCCGTCAACGCCCTGCACAGCGATGGTCCGCAGCGCCTAATCAGCGGTCGGAACAAGGTGGTGGGACCGGCGGGGGAGCCACCTGAGCCATCGAGAAGCAGCGCGATGAAAGCTATACCGATCCCACCTGGCCTGCCGATCATTCCGGACAACCGACGGCACGTCACGAAGGTAGGACGCACCCAATCGTCCACTCGGACAGCGGTGCACGGCGGCTGGACAGCCGCGAACGTGATCGAGGGGCCGGAGATGAGCCACGCCCCGTCGAGCAGCCGAGCCTGACGGCGGCCTCTCGGTGCCCGCGTTCGGTGACTACCGGTGGGTAGGGTGCTGCCCGTACGTCAGGTAGCGCCCGAGTCGCGTGCGGCGGCGCTTGCCAGGGGTGCGAATACGTACTGGCGCAGCGCGATACGGTCGGGGGTGAGCGCAGGGAAGGTTCGGTATGAATGGTGATGGTGGGGCGGCGGCGTACGAGCGTGCTGAGGCGTTGACGCGTGCGGACCGTGCGGCGGAGGCGGAGCCGGAATATAGGGTGGCGGCGTCGGCGGGGCATGTCTGTGCGATGCGGACGTTGGGCTTGCGGGCTATCGAACGCGACGATGAGTCCACTGCCGAGACGTGGTGGGTGCAGGCGGCCGCCGCCGGGGATGCGAAAGCGATGCACAACCTCGGGTTTCTGAAATCCGAACAGCGGCAGCTCGCTGAATCGGAACGCTGGTATCGGGCTGCAGCGGGAGCTGGGAATGCTGACGCGGCATTCAATCTGGCGTTGCAGCTGGTCGAGCGAGGGGATAGAGAGGAGGCAGTCGAATTCTATGCGCAGGCCGCCGAGGCGGGGCATACGAAGGCGATGAGCAACCTCGGCAACCTGCTGTCGGAGCTGGGACGGGACGAGGAGGCCGAGCGGTGGTTGCGGGTGGCCGTCGACGCGGGTTCCGGTGCGGCGATGGCCAACCTCGGCTCGTTGTACTTCCGGTGCGAGCGGGTCGCGGAGTACGAACAGTGGTGGCGTCGTGGGGCCGCGGCGGGCGATGTCACCTCCATGTACAACTTGGCGGTGGTCCTCGAGGTACGGGACCGAGACGAGGCGGCGGAGTTCTTTCGCGCCGCCGCCGCGGCCGGCCACCCGTATGCGGAGGAAAAACTGCAGGGGCTGCTGACCGGCTGGACACGCAGCGGCGCGCCGTACATCGCCGGGATCTTCTGACCCGCCGGAACCGGTGCCTGGCGGGTCGACTCGAGGTGGCCGATCTTGTCGTCGACGTTCGCGACCGGTGCCGGTGCAGGTTGATTCGTGGACCGGACGATCAGGCCCGGATGCAGCCTGCCCGTGACCCCGCCGTCCATGTCTCCCTCGACAACCCAGGCGCGGTGGCTGTGCTGCTGCAGGGACTCGGACCAGCCGCCAGTCCTCTAGGACAATGGCAACTGGAAGGTCAACGGCACCCGCAACGGTGTCCAAATCGAAGTCATCGTCGCTCCCGACGGCTCAGTCGTGACCGGCTACCCCATCGGCGGTGAAGGGGAGTCAGGAACGACGCGAATGGCAACCCGATCAAATAGGCTAGGAGAGCGATGAATCCGGACAGTGCGGCACGAGAAGCGCGAAAAAGTGAGTGAGACCCACAAGCCATCGGAGCCCGTAACCGTCGGCTCAACAACCTTTTCCAAAGAAGCGAGATCGACCAGCGCCCGGCGCAGTTCAGGCACTGTCAGGTCGAACATTCAGCGTGACAACAGCTTCAACCAGTAGCGCACTACCCGGTATGGCCGCAACCGACGTTACTGCGTCCGCGAGCCGACACCGCCACCCGGTGAACTCCACCGAGGCCGCGCGACGGTGGCGACTCCGAACTGGAAACAGAATCCTGCTCGCCATGAACGGTCTCGCCACCGCCGCACCCAACTCGAACTAGCCGATAGGCAGGCAGAAGGTGTTCTCCGCCGAGCCAAGGGGGATGGGAATACACAATTCCACCGAGCCACCGACCGGAGTGGCCGTCGCGGCTGCTGCCGAGGCTGTACCGCTGCTCAACGCGATTGCGGGCAGCGCGAACGCGAATACGGCGAGTCGACGGATAATTCTTGAATTCATACAGTCATCCTCAGTTGTGCTGTGTGACAAGCCCCGAACTCGAGGCGGCCCAATCAGATCACGGCCCGCGGGACCGCGGCCCGCCGTCGGCAATAATTTGGGTTCTCAGATTATGTGTTTGCGGAGTTTTCGTGGATATGCCCAATAATTCCGCGGTATTCACGAAAACAACTGCGTTGTGAATACACACGAGAATTCTGAAGATCAATTGTGGTCTTTCGTCGCAGCCGTCGAGTACCTGGAGTCGGCTACGAGGGCATGGCCGCCACGTCAGCTTCCGTGGCATCTATGCTTGTGCTTGCGCTTTGTGGGGCTCTCGAGTCTGTCGAATTCCCGGTCACTCTGTCCGAGACGCGTTGTGGTGGCACCGAAAACACTGCCTTTCGGAATAGTGTCGGTCACAAACATTCGCCTAGCCCGTTTTTCGCTGTGCTGCTGCCATTACTTTGATCTTGGAAACTCCTCACGCCTGAGAGGCTGCTGGACATCGAGTTCTCGGACATCGTTGTCCGGCAGCTGCTTTCGATGTTTGGAGAACATGTTCGACAAACTCGGGTCGGCCCATCGGCCTGGTGAAGGAGAAATATGTCCACCGACACCGATACGACGCCCGAATCGGATGCCGTGCCGGGCAGGTTCTGGTCCGATCGGCTTTCGTCGATCACTCGCCATGATCTGCCCGCCTCGATCGTGGTGTTCCTCGTCGCCTTGCCGTTGTCGCTGGGCATTGCCATCGCCTCCGACGCCCCCATCGCAGCCGGCCTGATCGCGGCCGCCGTGGGCGGCATTGTCGTTGGCTTCCTGGGTGGCTCCCCGTTGCAGGTCAGCGGGCCCGCCGCCGGTCTGACCGTGGTGCTCGCCGAGACCATCCACCAGTTCGGCTGGAAGACAACCTGTTTCATCACCGTCGCGGCCGGCCTACTGCAGATCATGTTCGGGTTGAGCCGGATCGCGCGCGCCGCATTGGCGATCGCGCCGGTAGTCGTGCACGCGATGCTCGCCGGTATCGGTGTCACCATCGCCCTGCAGCAAGCGCACGTGCTGCTGGGCGGCTCGTCGCGCGGCCCGGCTTTCGAGAACATCACCGAGTTGCCCGGTCAGCTGCTGAACCTGCATGGTGACGACTTCCTGGTCGGCGTGGTCGTCATCGGCATCATCGTCGCCTGGCGTTGGGTGCCGGAGCGGGTGCGGCTGATCCCGGGCCCGCTGGTGGCGGTGCTGGTGGGTACGGTGCTCTCGCTTGTGCTGCCCGGCGATCCGGAGCGCATCAAGATCGATGGTTCGCTGTTCGACGCTATCGGCCTGCCTGGCCTGCCCGGCGGCAACTGGGGTGCGGTGGCGCTTGCGGTGCTGACCATCGCCCTGATCGCCAGCGTGGAGAGCCTGCTGTCGGCGGTGGCGGTGGACAAACTACACACCGGCAAGCGCACCAACTTCGACCGCGAGCTGGTGGCCCAGGGCGCGGCCAACATCACCTCCGGCATGCTCGGTGGCCTCCCGGTCACGGGGGTGATCGTGCGCAGCTCCACCAACGTGGCCGCAGGAGCGCGCACCCAGGCCTCGGCGATTCTGCACGGCGTGTGGATCCTGGTGTTCTCCATCGCGCTGGTGGGCGTCGTACAGCAGGTCCCGAAGTCGGCACTGGCCGGGTTGCTGATCGTGGTGGGCATGCAGCTGGTGAAGCTGGCCCACATCCGGCTCGCCCATCGCACCGGCGACCTGGCGGTATACGCGGTGACCATGGTCTGTGTGGTGTTACTGAACCTGCTCGAGGGCGTGCTGATCGGCCTAGCGCTGGCGTTCGCGATGCTGTTGTGGCGAGTGGTGAAGGTGTCGGTACAGGCCGCGCCGGTGGCGGGCACCGACCGCTGGATCGTCACCATCGACGGCACGTGCACCTTCCTGGCGCTGCCGAAGCTGACCAAGGAACTAGCCAAGGTCCCGACCGGCACCGACGTACTGGTCGAGCTGACCGTCGACTTCCTCGACCACGCCGCCTACGAGGCCATCCACGACTGGACCCGCCAGCACGAAAGCATCGGCGGCAAAGCGGAATTCGTGGAGATCGGCACTGCGCGCATGGAACACGCCATGACCGGACCGCCACGGCGCGGACGGGCGCGCGGCATGCTCGACGAGGCGCTCGGCCCGTGGCGCGACCGCAGCGATAACGCGGTCGCGGCCGGTGTGGCCTCCTATCACCGCAGCCACGCGCACGTGCTGCGTCCACACCTGGACGAGCTGCGGGATCGGCAGGATCCGCACTCGCTGTTCCTCACCTGTACCGACTCGCGGATTGTGCCGAACGTGATCACCAACAGCGGCCCCGGCGACCTGTTCACCGTCCGCAATGTCGGCAACCTGCACCCCGCGGACGGTTCGGACGCCTCGGTGGAAGCGGCGCTGTCCTTCGCGGTGGACAACCTGAAGGTGCGCAACGTGGTGGTGTGCGGCCACTCCTCGTGCGGTGCGATGAAGGCGCTGCTCGCCGGCACCTCCGCCGGACCGAGGTTGGACGTCTGGCTCGCCCATGCCCGGCCCAGCCTGGACGCCTACCGGGCCGAGCACCCGGTGCGGTTGGCTGCGGCGGCCGCGGGCTACGACGAGGCCGCTCAGCTGAGCATGGTGAACGTCGCCGTGCAGCTGGAGACCCTGCAGCATCATCCAGTTATGCGCGAGGCCGTCGCGGAGCGCGGCCTGACGGTGTCGGGCTTGTTCTTCGATATCTCCACTGCATGCGTGCTGGAGGTCACCGCCGATGGCATCAGCCAGATCACCGACCAGGACGCCGCCGCACCGGTCACCGTCTAACCGATCGGATGCGAGTTCACCCGCACGCCAATCGAAGTCGTGCCAGGCCTCGACGTTCTCGCAGCCATGCCACAGCGGCGGTGTTCGCCCAGCATCCCGGCTATCGGATCATCGCACCGCACTCGACCCGGTACCTGTGACATGTCCGCAGGGACAGGTCGACCATGCAGCCGCAAGGACTGCGGGTTGTCTTTCCGGGCTGCAGATCGAGGAGATCGTTCGGCGACACCGCTCCTCGGCACTGTTCGTAGACGGCGACCTGGAAAACTCGTCCAGTACCTGCATTCCGATATTCCGCGCCACAACACTGACGGGCGCCCGCCGGTGCCGGAGCGAACCACGATCGCGGATCCTCAAACGGCTGCTCACCGGAACCGTGCCCGCCAGCTCTCCGGCTATGCCACCGACGGTCAGGCATAGGCGCGCGAGACGACGGCGATGAGCTGGTCGAGGATACTCGGGGGAGCGATTTGTTCGAGCCCGACTTCCCGTCCGCCGTCGACGACGCCGGTGGCCGAACCAAGTCGACCCAACGCCGCTGTCACACTTTCGGTAACCACCGCGTGGACCGTCTCGATCGGGATTCCGTCCTGTGCGCAGCGGGTCGCGGCGTGCTCGAACCAATCGAATGTGAGGGCACCCGAGGCTTCGGCGGCGTCGAATACGACGAGCGCACGTTCGATGCCGGCCTTGAGAACTCGGTCCGCGACGGTATGTCGAGGGCGTCCGTTGTGGGCGGATGTTGCGCCTGCTGTTCGACGTTCGTCGTGCGGGTCCACTGCCATGGCGCTCCCTCTGCCGCCCTTCAGACATCGACGGTACGGGCTGATCGCTGTGGCTTCGCGCTGACCGGCTCATTTCAGTGATCGAACGAACCGAGCGCCGTCTCGATTGTGATCCTTCCCTACGATCTCGGCCCGGTGGCGTGCTCGGCGATCTCGGCCAACGTATTGCCGATACGCGACGCCAACCGGACGTTTGACCAATCCAGCGACCGCGTATCCAGGGGCGGCGCCTTCAGATCTGTGGTTGATCACAGCGGCGTGATCAACTCCATTCCCCAAAACCCAGAAGCGCAGATAGCCGGACCGATACCGGCGATCGCCACGTTACCGTTATGTGCTTCGCCACGCCGCGGGGATGGAAGGGAGTCACAATGACCATCGCCAGTTCAGCCCGTCGGGACTTGATCGTCTCGGGCCAGCCCGTCACATCGCCATTGAAAGACGTCCGGACACTATCGCGGAAAATGGTCGGCCACTTCGTCGAGCACATCGTTCCCTGCCGGACGTTGCCCGGCGAGGCGCTCAATGGCGACATCACCACGATCACCCGGACCTGCCTCGAGCTCGCCGTGAGCATGCTCGACGGCTCCGATGGCCCCGAGCGGACCCAGAAACTACGGACTGCCGCCGAAGGCTGGGCTCGCGAAGGCATCCCGATCGACACCATCCACCACGCGGTACACGAAGGGTTCAAGCTCGGCTTTGACCTGGTACTCGCCGATGCGACGGCCGCGGACTTCGACAGCATCAAGTCGGCCAGCCGGCGACTGCTCGAAATCCTCGACACAATCACCGCCACCGTCTCCCACGCCTACGTCAAGGAGTTGCGGGCCGTGGTCAGCGACCACCACACCGCCGCGCACACGCTCACCTCAGCTCTGCTCGGCGGCAACTCCACCTCTACCATGGCGCGCGAGTGCGGCATAGAGATCGCCGAATCCTATTGGATTCTCGCCGTGGCCATCCCAGCACACCCGGAGGAACACAACCCGCGCCTGGATGCCAAAGTCGTTGCACGACGCAAACTTCGGCGTATACAAGCGGAGCTCGCCAAAAAGTACACCGGCAATGCGCTTTCACTACTCAGCGTCGACGGCGGCACGATCCTGCTACCCGAGACACTGGTGCCCAACGAAGACCTCGACGCGTTCATCGATGAACTGTCACGCGCCGCACAGGTTCCCATCACCGCCACAGTCGTCACTTCCCCGACCTCCCGTATTCCGGGCGCCACCGATCAAGCACACGAACTCCTCGACATGGTGCAGCGGCTGCAGTATGCGCGCGGACTATATCGCTTCGATCAACTCGCGATGGAATACCAGCTCACCCGCCCGGGCCCTGGTCTGGAATGGCTTCGCACAATTTTGACCCCACTCGACGAACACCCCGAACTCCTCGACACACTCCAACGACACTTCAGCCACAACCTCACCCGCCGACGCACTGCCCAGGCGCTGCACGTACACACCAACACCGTCGACTACCGACTCAAGAGAATCGGCCAACTCACCGGCTTCGACCCAACCAAACTCTCCGGTATCTGGCACCTCCGAGCAGCTCTGATCGCCCGCGGATACCCGCAGCACGCAACCGACACAACCAGCCGCCCCGCACTCGATCAGCCAACTCGAACGCGACCATAGGGTGTGCGCCACCGCAGCAGCAACCACCGGTTGGACATCGCAGGCGACGGCAAGACATCAGACACCACCCGAACCACCAGTTGAAAGCCCAATAGTTCCATGGCAGCCGCGGCCGACTCGGACCGGTGGACCTACGGGAGGTGATGTGAATCCACCTGGCTGTTGTCGATCCGGGGCGCCAGAGTTCGGCGGGCCAGGTGGTCGGCCGCGTGGTGGAGGGCGAGGGTGTTGGTTTGCCGGAGGCTCGATGACCGGAGCGAGGTCTTCTGCAACCAGGACGACGCCGGACGTACCTCCAGGGTCCTCCCGTCCGGCGGTGCGGGCCAGGACCCGGTCATTCTTCGTCGGTGGCGTCCGGGGCGCGCAGCGGACGCAGGCCGCCTGGCAGGTCGGGAAGCTGGAAGAAGTACCGGCCCAGCAGGTTGATGTGATGCCTGACGAACGGCGAGAGGCGGGCCACGTCCTCGTCACGGACGTCGAAGCCGTCCGCGCGCAGCTGCTTCACCGCAGCGTCCATGTACCGCGTTGGAACGCACGTCTGCGGTGCGGCATGGGTCCGGCGCAGGCCGAGGTGGCTCACAGCCCGCATCTGCCGGCGGTGAGTGCGGTGATTGCACACTCGGCGGCATGCCGTGCCGCGAGTGGGGAGGGCAAGGGCGCACAGCTGTGAGAGGCACGGTCGACCGGTCCGCTGGTGATCTGCCACTGCCAGACGGCACGTGCGGCGGGCGGTGACGGGGGGTCCCAGACGAGTGCCGCAGCCGGGGGAGCGTTCTGCGCCGTCTGGACCAGCACGTCGTACATGACCCCGTCGCCCACTGCGGTGGTGACATACCTCCCGCCGTTGTCGTGAACGGTCCAGTCCAGGGGTGTCGGGGTCGACTCCGACACTTCCAGGAGGGCGTCGGCGAGGTCGGCCAGAATCCGGTACAGCGCGGCGCGGACCGCCTCGGTGTGGTCTCGGCCCCACTGGCACGGAGACCGTTCGGCGACCTCCTCCGCGAGGGTGTGCGCGGCGAGTTCGTCCAGCAGGTCTCCGGCGCCGGGATCTCCTCCCGCCAGGACCGCGGCAGCGCCCCAGGAGAGATCGTCCCGGGTCACGGCCGAGAAGCGTGCCAGTTCCCACAGGTCGGCCGGTCCCAGGTCGTCGACCGTGCGCCGGATGCAGAGGGCGGCCGTGTCCGAGGGGGCCGGGATCTCGGCGTTCAAGAGGCCCGCGCGCACGTCCGTGGCCGCGCACACGTCGCCCGGCTCGAGCACGCCCGGCGGCACCGACCCCACTGTCTGGAGGACCTGCTCGTGGATGCGGCGTACGGGATGAGGCCCGCGGGGAGGTGCCGGTCGTCCGATCAGTGCGCACAGGGCCTCGAGCAGGTACGCCGGCGGAACCCTCAGACTGGTGCACGCTCCTGCCAGACGACCGGCCATCCTGATCAGTCGCCCAGCACTGCCAGGGCGTCGATCTCCACGAGCAGTCCCGGCGGGAGCTGCATGTAGACGGTGGTACGGGCGGGGAACGGCTCGCCGACGGCTGCCGCATACGCCTCGTTCATCTCGGCCAGGTGGGCGGGGTCGGTGAGGTACACCCGCAGCATGACGACGTCCTCCAGACCCGCCCCGCCCGCCTCGAGTACGGCGTTCACGTTGCGCAGGACCTGTGCGGTCTGCTCGGCGACGGTGGTACCGACGACCTCGCCGGTGTCCGGGTCGAAGGGGAGCTGTCCGGAGACCTGCAGGACGGGGCCCTTGCGGATGCCCTGGGACAGCGGGGCGGGCAGAGAGGGTGCGTTGTCTGTAGTGATGACGGTTCTGGTCATGGTGTTCCTTGAAGCGATGGTGGTCCTTGGAGGGGATGAGCAGGCGAGACCGGTACGGGCGTCAGCTCCAGGCCTGTCGTTCCTGGCTGCGGGGGTCGTCGATCTGGGTCCACTCGACGTCGATGTGCATCGTGGCCCTGCGCTCGGTGTCGTAGGGGTCCCAGCCGGGGTCGCCGGTGGTGGCGAACCGGATCCAGGTCTCGTGCGTGCGGGCCGCGAGATCCGCCGGGGGCTTGTCGGGGCCGAGCAGGGCGGTGGGGCCGTTCAGCTCGGGCCGGTCCGCGAGGTCGAAGACGAAGGGCAGCTCGACGGCGTGGGTGGCGCCGAGCTCTCCGTCCAGGGCCTGGGAGCGCCAGGCGAACTCGTACGCGTAGGTGGCGGACTTCGGGTGGGCGGCATGGGCGCCGACCAGAGCGCGGCTGCCCGCGCCGAACAGCGCGTCGGCCATGATGGCGGAGCGCAGCCCCGCGAAGGACGCCTCGGGGCGGGACTTGCGGTAGGTCTCGACGAGCTGCACCGGATTCGGGTGCGAGCGGGCCGCTGCCTCGTCGACGTCGGCGGCGGTCGAGGTGGCGTACTTGCCCACCGGGACCAGGTAGAGGTTTCCCTCTTCGGTGTTGGTGCCGACGAGCAGGTCGACGTCGGAGCTGTGTCCGGTGGCGACGGCTTCGGCGGGCTGGGTGTCCAGGACCAGGCTGAAGGGGCTGAGCCCGATCAGCGGGTCATGGTGGGTGGCGGTCTGCAGATCGATGCCCGCGAGCTTGGAAGCGGCCTCCACCAGACGCTCGTCGGAGATCCCCGCGAAGGCGTCCACGTGTGGCTCGACGCCCAGGACGTCGGCGGCCGCGGAGGTGACGCGGGCGGCCTGCTCGGTGCTGAACGCCCCCAGGCCGCTGCCACTCTGCACGATCGCCCTGTGGAACAGGCCCGCGGCCTGTGGGGCGGCCAGGACGCCGCCGACGACGGTGGCCCCTGCAGACTGGCCGAAGAGCGTGACGTTGTCCGGGTCACCGCCGAAGCCGGCGATGTTTTCCCGCACCCAGCGCAGCGCGGCGACGACGTCGAGCAGGCCGCGGTTGGCGGGCGCGCCGGGCAGATCGAGGAACCCGGCGATGCCGAGCCGGTAGTTGAGGGTGACGAGGACGACGCCGTCGCGGGCAAAGGCGGACCCGTCGTACATCGCGGACCGTGTCGAACCGGCGACGAATCCGCCGCCGTGCACGAACACCATGACCGGCAGGTCGCTCTGCGCGACGGCGGGCGTCCAGACGTTGACGGTGAGGTAGTCCTCGCCCCGGCTCCAGCCGGTGCCGAAGTAGGGGGCCATGTCGATGCTGCCGAGCTTGCGCTCGGACTGCGGCGCGTTGGGGCCGGGCACGGTGGCGTCCCGTACGCCGTCCCACGGCTCGTGCGGCTCGGGCGGCGCGAAGCGGCCGGCGCCCAGGGGCGGGGCGGCGTAGGGGATGTTCAGGAAGGCGGCGGTGCCGTCGTCCTGGCGCAGACCGCGGACGGCTCCTTGCGTGGTGGTCACGACGGGTTCGGCGTGGTGGTTCATCTCTGGTGCCTTTCCGCGGGTTCAGCCCTGCTCGGTGTACGGGGTGAAGGGCGCCCAGCCCTTGACGGCGAAGGTGCTTCCCTCGCGTACGACTTCGGTGGCGCCATGCCCGCCCAGGTGCGCCGGGATCACGAGCGCGTTGTTGTCGGCCGCCCAGCCCAGCACCTTGCGGCGGGTGGCGCGGGCTTCGGCGGGGTTCTCGCAGAAGCAGCTGTTGGCGTCCGGCTCCAGTATCTGCACCGGGCTGTGCAGCATGTCGCCGACGAACACCGCACGGTCCGTGCCGGAGGTGAGAGTCAGCACGGAGGAACCGGGGGTGTGCCCGGGAGCACTGTCCAGGCGCAGGTTCGCGTCGATCTGGTGGCTGTTCTCCCACAGCTGCGTCAGGCTGGCCTGGTGCACCGGGGCGACGCTGTCCTCGAAGACGTTCTGGTTGCCGCGGCCGAGCAGCGGCTGGTGTCCGTTCTCTGGGTTCCAGAAGTCGAAGTCGTCCTTCGGCATCAGGTAGGTGGCGTTGGGGAAGGTGGGCACCCACTGCCGCCCGTCCAGGTAGGTGTTCCAGCCGACGTGGTCGATGTGGAGATGCGTGTTGATCACGATGTCCACGTCCTCCGGCTGGACACCGGCCCGCGCGAGGTTGGCCAGGAAGTCCGTTTCGAGGTGGCTCCAGACCGGGGCGTAGGGACGCTCCTTGTGGTTGCCCACGCCGGTGTCGACCAGGATCGTCCTGCCCTCGCTGCGCAGCAGCCAAGTCTGGATCGCCGAATTCACGATGTTGGTCTCGGAATCCAGGAAATGCGGGGCTAGCCAGTCGGTACCGGTCTCCCAGACTTCCTTCGAGCTTTCCGGGAAGAAGGTGTCAGGCGTCATTTCGACGGAACCGAAATACTCCCATATCCGTGTGATGGTGACGTTGCCGAGCGTGATTTGTTCCATGGGGCGTCCTTGGGAATGTGGAGGTTTTCCTGGAACCGTACGAGCGGTCTCGGTGCGCGCGGTATCCGTAACGTGACTGCACCTGCGCGCATGGCCTGGGCACTGGGCCCGGCCGCTTGTAGCCTGGGCGGGCCAGGGCAAGGCGACTCCGATCGAAAGCCGCAATTCCGGGAGACTTCCGTGGACGAGCACACAGGCGACCGCGGTGCGGTCATGGGACCGGAGCCGGATCCGGGGGAGCTGATCGTCGGCCGGGACGCGGAATTGGCACGCCTCTTTCGTGCGGTGGACTCGGTGTCGGCCGACCCGGTGCTGATGCTGGTCGGTGACATGGGCACGGGGAAGAGCGCGCTGCTGGAGCACGCGGTGCACCGGGCGGAAGCCGGCGGCGCTCGCGTACTGCGGGCCGAGGGGAGCGAGTCGGAGTCGAGCCTGGCGTTCTCCGCACTTCATCAGTTGCTGCGGCCGGTGCCGGCCGAGGTGGACGCACTGCCAGGGAGGCAGCGCGCGGCGCTGCAGGACGCCTTCGGCGAGGGGTCGGCCACGCCGGGACCCGATCTCATGCTGGTCGGGGTCGCCGTACTGAGCCTGTTGTCAGGCCTGGGCGACCACCATCCCGTGCTCGTGGTGCTGGACGATGCGCAGTGGTTCGATCGTGCTTCCCTGGATGCGCTGTCCTTCGTTGCCAGACGGTTGGAAGGTGAACCGGTCACCATGCTGATCGGTGCCCGTGGCGGCGATCACCTTCCGGGATTCGACCGTCATGTGCCGATGCTCACCCTGGGATCGCTCGACAAAGCTGCGGCCAATCAGCTGCTGGACCTGCAGCCGAAGAGCCCCGCCGGGCACACCAGGTCGCGGATCCTCGACCAGGCAGGCGGCAACCCGCTGGCACTGTTGGAACTGACGAGGACAGCCTCAGCACAGGACACGGCTGCGGGGCTGCCGTCTGCAGGTCCGCTTCCGCTCACCGATCACCTGGAGCGGATCTTCGCCGCTCGCCTGAACAGTCTCCCCGCCTCCACCATGCGGGCTCTGCTGCTCCTGGCCGCCATGGATAGCGCCGACTCCGCGATCGCCGTCTCGGCGGGGCTGCCGCGCGCCGAGGACGCGGTCTGGCTGCCAGCCGGGCAGGCCGGGCTGGTCCGGCGGACCGGCCGGGACGTCCGGTTCCGCCACCCATTGGTCCGGTCCGCCGTGTATCACGCCGCGTCCTTGGGCGCCCAGCGCGAGGCTCACCTTGCGCTCGCCGAGATGCTGCGGGACGAACCGGACCGGCGTGCCTGGCATCTTGCCGCCGCCTGCCCGCACCCGGACGCGGCCGCGTCGGCGGAGCTGGAGCGGACCGCCGGCCGGGCCCGCCGCCGCGGCGGCCATGCGGCGGCGGCCCAGGCCCTGCAGCGCGCCGCGGAACTCGCACCGCAACGCGAGGACAGTGCCCGGCTGCTGGTCGAAGCCGCCGCGGCGGCCGTGTTCACCGGAGACATCGCCTGGGTCGAGGAACTGGTCGCCGCAGCACGCGCGCGCACGGATGACGCAACCCTGCTGGCCTCCGCCGCCGTGCAGGCCGGACGGCTGGCGGTCCTGACCGTGCGCCACAGCGTGGTCTTCTCCCGGCTGGCCGACGACGCCGAGCAGTTGGCGGCCTCCCAGCCCGCCGCCGGGCTGGACCTCGTGGCCGGCGCCGCCGTGGTCCGCTTCTACTCCGGAGAGGACACCCAGCGCCACCGCATCCAGGAGGTCCTGCGGCGCCTTCCCGAGGACGCCTCACACGCAGGTTTGCGCACCTGGGTGAGGGCTGTGTCGGACCCCTTCGACGACCGGGCCCAACTCGTCTGCCTGCTCCCGCAGTTGGCCGCCGAGGCGGAAGCCCGGCCGGAGCGGCTCACCGCCGTCGGGATCATGGCGTGGCTCCTGGACGAGACCCCACAGGCCGTCCGCGCCTTCGACGAGGCCTTCGACCGCTGGGAGCTGCAGGGAGCGCTGCCCGAGGGTCTGGGCGGCGCGGTCGCCTGGGCCTACCTGGAGCGAGGAAGGTGGGAACAGGCCCGTGAGGCCTGCGCCCGCACCACCGCAGTCGGCCGGGCGGCCGGCCTCGACCACGCCGTGGCCTGTGCGGCCACCGTGGATGCCACCGTGCTGGCCTTCCAGGGCGATGCGTCCTCGGCCCGTGCCCGGGCCGAGGACGCGCTCGTCCTGATCGATCCGCTGGAAAGCCGCTCGGTCTCCGTTTATGCCCGTCGTGCGCTCGGTGCCGCGGCAGCCGCAGAAGGCGCCTACGAGACCGCGTACGGCCAACTCCGCATGGTCTTCACGGTAGACGGCGCGCCCGTGCACTACCACGCCTCCTACCCGGCCCTCGCGGATCTGGCCGCCGCCGCTGTGCGCTGCGGCCGCCATGAGGAGGCTGTCGCGATCGTCGAGCGCTCGGCATCTGCGCTGGCGGACAACGCTTCACCTCGTCTGCGTGCGCTGATCAGCCGAGCCCGTGGCCTGCTGGCGGACCCCGACGACGCCGAACCGCACTTCCGGGCGGCTCTGGCGGATCCGGTACTGGAGTACTGGCCCTTCGAACGCGCACAGACCCTGCTCGACCTCGCCGAGTGGCTGCGGCGCCGTCGGCGCATCGCAGAGGCGCGTGGGCCGCTCACCGAGGCCCTGGAGACCTTCCGGCGCCTGGGCGCACGCCCGTGGATCGAGCGCGCCCGGGCCGAATCGCGCGCCGCCGGCCTCGACGTCACAGATGCGGCCCCCGACGCGCTCGCCGAACTCTCCCCGCAACAGCAGGAGATTATCCGGCTCGCCGCCCGCGGGCTGACCAACCGAGAGATCGGCGAAAAGCTCTTCCTCTCCCCGCGCACGGTCAGCTCGCACCTCTACCGCAGCTTTCCCAAGCTGGGCATCACCGCCCGATCCCAGCTGCGCGACCTCATCGAGGGCACCCTCGCGACGGCCGGCCACCAGGAATAAGGGCACCCCTGGCCGTGGAAGCAGTCACCTGACGCATACCGCCCGCCATCCCGCCGGACCAGACTGGCCACACGAGCGAGGAAGCAGTAACCGGCCAGGCGACCCCTTCGCCCTGGTACCCCGAGGCCCCCACTTGTCCCCAAGGCCGTGCGAAAACGCGGGCCCCAGGCCAGTGATCCCGGGCTGCACACGGCCCCGCTCGTCGGGGCCGGACGGGAGCGGCCGACCACGACGAAGGAACGGAAATCCACGGTGGCTGCGAAAACAGCGTCGCTACGGGACCGGGTTGCCGCAGCCGACCCGGGCCTGCTGCGTCTGACCGCCGGTCTGCGTGCCGTCCTCGGCCTCACTCTCACCCTGGCCGCGCTGACGGTACGGGATCAGCCCTCGGTCGTACTTCTGGCCGGCGGCTTCACAGCGGTGGTCACCTCGTTGGCGAGCAGCGACCTGCACCCCCGCAACCAGTTCCTCACTCTGCTCGCCGGGGCTCCCGTGACCCTAGCCGCCTTGACGGCCGGGGGCCTGCTGGCGCCTTTCCCCTTCGCGTCCCACCTGGCCTTCCTACTGCTGATCTTCACCGCGGTATATGCGCGCCGCTTCGGACGACGGGGCCTGGACCTCGGGATCTTCGCCTTCATGGCCTACTTCCTGTCCCAGTTCGCTGGGATTCAGCCCCACCAACTCCCGCAATTGACTGGGGCGTTGGCCGTCGCCTTCGCGGCAGCCGCAGTCACTCGCTTCTGTCTGGTGCCCACGACGTCCTACGGAATCGTGAGGCGCCTGAGGGCGGCTTTCAACAGACGGCTTCGTGATGCACAGCAGGCCACGTCAGATCTACTCGCAGACGGCGGAGCTGGCGTCCGCAGAGTCGAACGACGTCTCGACCGGCTGCACACCTCCGCGCTGCTGCTTCAGGAATTCCTGTACGAGGCTCCCGTCGGGCTGCTCCGAGACACGGCGGCGGAGCTGGAGCGGACGGCACGTGCGGACGCGACCGCACAACGCCTCGGCGTACTCGCGATCCGCGCAGCGGAGGATTCGACCGGGACCTCCGCCAGCACGATGAGGGAGGCGGAGACGGCGGACTTGACCGACCGGACAGAGCGCGACCGTGTGGCGCTGCGTCCAGGGGCAGCACAGCCGTCAGGCCCGTGGCGGCATACGACGCGGCAGGCGTTCCAGGTGACCGCCGCGGCCGCGCTCGCCGTACTCGGCGGACATCTTCTCTCCCCGCACCTGTGGTACTGGGCCGTGGCCACGGCATGGGTCGTCTTCATCAATGCCGAGCACACCGGGGACGTCCTGCTGCAGAGCGGCCGACGGCTGATCGGCACCGTCGCCGGGGTGCCGTTCGGATACGGCCTCGCCGCCCTGGCCGACAGGCACACCACCTTGGCCCTGGCCTTTCTCCTCGCCTGCATCTTCGGGATGTTCTACACCCCCTCCGGCAGCTACTGGGCGGTGACCTTCTTCATCACCGGCTCGCTCAGCATGGTGCTCGCGGTCCTGCATACGCTCTCCCCGCAGCTGCTCGCACTTCGCGTCCAGGAGACCGTTCTGGGGGCCGGGTGCGGGATTCTGGCAGCCGCGCTGGTCGTCCCCATGGCTGTCCGCACGGTCGCCGAAATGCGTCTGAGGGAGCTACTTTTCCTTCTCGACCACCTCATGCGCTGCGCGCCGCAGGCCAGCGTCCCGAAGCCCGCACTCGATGCACGTGATCTTGATCAAGCGCTGGAGGCCTTCCGCACGGCTTGCCGTCCCCTGGTGCATCCACTCAATCCCCGCCGCGCCGAGCGCGCCCGCGTCCGCCGTGTTCTCGAACGCGTGGAAGCCACCTACTTCCACGCGCGAAGCCTCGCCACCGAGACGGGACGCGCACGAGACGCAGCAGCGTGGCCCGCGTCTCAGCACTCGTCAACAGCTCGACAGAACCGAACGAACCAAGCCATCTTGCCCCCGCAGCCCTGTACTCCCTGCCCATGCACCGCCTGACCTGCCAGCTGATAGCAGCCACAACCCGTGCGCGTAGCCCTACCTGTCCGGGCATTCGCGTACGGGTTCCCCTGCGCCGCCGCTCAGGATTTTGCGAAGGGGACGATGTCAACGGCAAGCAAATCGTGACCACTTCTCGGCGGGGCTACGCGGGGGTCAGTCCAGAACCCGATCCACCGCCTCATCCGTGCCGGTCGGGGTGCGGGGTTCGTGGTGGGCGGTGCGGCCGAGGGCCTCGACGCTGGCGCACGCCGCCGCCGTGTCCGCCGCGACCGCGTGCAGGCCACCACGAGTCGTGGGGGCGGGCCAGCCGAGCAACAGCACCCGCCCACCCGGGGCGGTGAACTCGCGCACCGCGCGAGACACGATCGGTTGCGGCCATCGGTCGCCGAGATCGATCGGGTCGCTTCCGGCGGCCCACAGGGTCGCCGGGACCACCACCGAGGGCGAGGTGCCGGTGTTGCCAGTGCTCGACCGGGATGGACGCTGACGAGATTTCGCGGTCATACGGGGGCGTGGTCCAAGGGCGCAATTCGGGTGATCCTGTCCAACCCCGCTACACCGGGCGGCAGGTGTGGAACAAACAACGCAAAGACGAAATCCTCATCGATGTCGAGGACATCGCTTTGGGGCATGAGACCCGGATGCGATGGAACGACCGACGACGCCGACTACATCGACCCGATCGTGGCCGCCGAGGGCCGCGACGCCATCGAGGACGTGGTGGCCACCGCCCAGCGGCAGTTCCGCGGTCTGGTGTACCGCATGGCCGGGAGCGTCGACAGCCACCACCATGTGGTACGCCTCACCTGGGAACTAGCACCGGCCGATGGCCCTCCCGTGATCATCGGGCTGGTCGTCATGGTCACCGAGCAGGCAAGCTTGCGCCGTGTCTACGTCTTCCTAGATCCCGTGCCCGCACATCCCGTCACCAGGAGCTCAACCTTGACACCTGATCCGATGACCCGCCACCCGCTACCGGCCCATGAGCGGGTGGTGTTCCTCAAACCACTGGTCAGCTCGCCGAAGATCGCGGTAGGGGAGTTTACCTACTACGACGACCCGGACGGCGCGACGGAGTTCGAGCACCGCAACGTGCTCTACGCCTACGGCCCGGAACGGCTGGTCATCGGCAAGTACTGCGCGATCGCCGCCGAGACGCGGTTCCTGATGGCCGGCGCCGAACACCCGACGATGGGCGTGTCCACCTTCCCATTCACCATGTTCGGCGGCGAATGGACCGAGCAGACCCTCGACCTCGTCACCGGCATGCCCAGTCGTGGCGACACTGTGGTCGGCAACGACGTCTGGTTCGGCTATCAGGCCATCGTCATGCCCGGCGTGACCATCGGTGATGGCGCCATCGTGGCGGCCGGTGCGGTCGTCACCGCGGACGTACCGCCGTACACGATCGTCGGCGGCAACCCGGCGCGTCCGATCCGGCAGCGCTTCGACGCCGCCGACGTCGAAGCGCTGCGCCGCGCGGCCTGGTGGGACTGGCCGGTGGAACTCGTCACCGAGCACGCCCGCAGCATCATGGCCGGCACCCCCGCCGAAATCGCCCGCACAGCCGCCGAGCACGGACTGGAGAAGGCCGTATGACACGGGTATCGATCGAGGAGTACAGCGTGACCGGCGACGGGCCGTACGCGATCACCACCGGGCCGGACGACGCGCTCTGGTACACGCTGGTTCACAGTGGACATATCGGTCGGCTGGCGCCGGGCGGCGAGCCGGAGAACCATCAACTCGACCCAGGCTGTGGGCCGACGATCATCACACCCGGCCCGGACGGTGCGCTCTGGTTCACCGAGTACCAGGCACACCGGATCGGCCGGATCACCACCGACGGTGCGGTCCGGGAGTTCGCGTTACCGACGGCGCAGTGCGGGCCGTTCGGCATCGCCGCCGGTCCCGACGGGGCGCTGTGGTTCACCGAGACCGCCGCTGACCGAATAGGCCGGATCACCACCGACGGTGAGGTCACAGAGTTCCCGCTTCCGGCCACCGGGGCGTTCCCGTCCGCCATCACCCTGGGCCCGGACGGCGGAATGTGGTTCACCATGAACCAGGCCAACGCCATCGGCCGCATCGGCACGGACGGCACCGTGACCGTGCACCCGCTCCCGACCGCGGCAGCCGCACCGGTCGGGATGACCGCGGGACCCGACGGTGCACTGTGGTTCGTGGAGATCGCCGCGGGGCAGATCGGCCGGATCACCACCGACGGCACCGTCACAGAGTTCCCGCTACCCGACCGCTCCGGCCGACCGCACGCCATCACCCCCGGCCTTGACCACACCCTGTGGTTCACCGAATGGGGCGGCAACCGCGTCGGCACCGTCACGCCGGACGCTGTGATCGAAACACACGACCTGCCCACCCCCGGCGCCGAGCCGCACGGCATCACCCTCGGCCCCGACCGTGCCATGTGGACAGCCCTCGAAACCGGGGCACTCGCCCGCATCACCGCCTGACTCAGGAGAAGAACCCTTCATGAAGTACGCGCTCGTGATCTTCGAGACGGACGAGTCACGCCGCCAGATCCAGGCTGACCGGGACGCCTACCGGGAGGCATGGTTGCGGAAGACAGACGGTCCGTCTTGGAAAGCCGGTTGTCGACATCTACTTTGAATTGCTGTTGAGGACTAGGGTTTCGCCATCCCGCAGAGGCGTGAGCCACCCCTCTTCTGAAACTTCGACATGATCCACACAACCGCAGCCGCAGTTACGGTTGCGACAGAGCCAGCGCCGTTACGCCCATAACATGCTAGCCATTCCGGCTATCAACGCTCGAGCTTTATCGTGGCGGCGGGCGGGGTTCGCTGTTCCAAGTCCTGGAACTGGAACGCGACACCCGGCGCGTCGAGTCTCCTCGACGCGCCGGGCCGCTCCCGTTCAGTGTCCGTTCGCGTCGGCGGTGACGAAGGGCAGATTCACCTGTGTCTGTGTCACCGAGGACAGCTCGACTTTGGCCTTCTCTGCCGCCTCGAAAAGTCGTTGCAGCGCTTGCGGATCGGCACGTAGGTCGATGTGCTCTGCGCGCTGGAATTCGTCGGCGAGATAGTCGACGTTGCCCGCAACGCCCACAGCCGCGTGGTTTCGATGAGTTCGTCCAGATCCTCCGAGCCCAGCTGGCTGGACAGGACGGCGTGCCCGGGGATCGGGAGGTCTTCCAGGCGGAATCGGGCCACTAGTCACCACCACCCGAGTCGCTAACGGCCGCAACGAGTTCGGCCACCGGTACGGTGAACGTGAATTTGGGCATCGCGATCCCGCCGCAGGGCGCATTCCGTCGTGATGCGGTGACGATGCGCGTCAAATCGTCCGGACTCGACTGCACAGGTGGTGTCCGGCCTGGTCTATGCGTGGGGGCAAACCACAGACGGCTCCTGGATTGGCCTGGTGGTATTTGCGATCCCGGCGCGAAGCGCGAGGGATGCGGACTCCCAAAAGGAGGGATACGACCCGGTGTACGACGCGCGGCTGTTGCGGCGCTTCATCTCTCACGAAGTCGAGACACGCATTGGGCGGGCGCTGTTGTCCGGCGACATCGACGACGGTGCCACCATCACCCTCGATGCCGACAACGGTGACCTCGTTGCGCGCTTCGGACTGGCGGATTGCACAGATCTCGACCGAAAGGGCGGCCGGCCCAGCGCCCCGGCGATAGGGTGGACTATGCGGTCATGGTCGAGCTGACCAGCTGTTTTCGATCCGCGACGGGCCCCACGCTTCGGAAGCCGCGGAAAGTGAGGAACGAGAATCATGGGTGAGCCGACAACGATAATCGCGAAGACGATCGGGAATCCGTCGGGGGAACAGTACGACAATCCCTGGCCGTTCGGGCGTCCGGCCAAGGGAGAACGCGTTGCCATCTTCGCGTTCGAAGTGACGAGCGTCGACGGAGAAGCCGAAGCTATCCGGACGTACCACGTGGGTCCCGCTGATCTGGCCGAAGAAGGAAGAATCGCGCCCGAGCCCCGAGCCCGGTGCAGTGGACCGGAGTGCGGCGGAACCGTCGTTCGACCACCAGCCAGTCTCGATATCGAGGCCGCGATGATGGATCTCGACCGCTCCGCCGAGGCGATGCTTCTAGTACAAAGTTATGCCGGACGACACGCAGCTTGTCCGGATGTCGCGCGATCGAGGAGCATGTGATGAACCAGCGACTGTTCGATTTCATCGACGAGGCTCTGCGGCAATGCTTCGATTCCGGCGCCGGGCCGTATCCGTGGTTGTGCCGAGACGACGTCGAAAGGGTGCTGTCCGACGACGCCCGATGGCGTGTGATGCACGGCCGACTTGCGGCGATGGAATGGGGCAGCGGCGAATCCACCGGCAACGTCACTGTTACCTCGGAGCGTTTGCTGATAACACCCGACGGTCTGCTCTATGCCGCCGGATTGAGCGCGCCGTTGCGGCGAGGGGCCACTCGCCGAGTAGCGGCGGGGACAATGCGGCGGCCACTGTATTACCTGGCGACGCCGCCCCCATTGTTCGAATCGATCGTCGACCGGGTCGGTACCACGTCAATGCTGCGGGGAGCGGTGTCTGCGGTGGACAATCGGCTCGGCCACGACCTGCTGTTTCCTTGGCCCCTCGATGCTGCGCTGCGCCAAATGCTCGATGCCCAGCCGGTTATGCGCATGGAACCCAACGGATGGCGGTAGGCACACCGCGGAAATGGATTCTCGGCCGCGCGCTATCGACGACTTCACCGGGCAAGGATCTGGGAGGACAAACCCGCCGCGCTGGCGAGCGGAAGCTACACCAACACCGCAAGGGAAGTGCGAGAAACTTTGGGAAAGCAGCACATCCTCACAAGCGCGTTGATGCGCAGCCGTGGCGACTCGACGACCCGATGCTGCGGTTCCTCGCCTACACCTGGGCCGATCACATCGACTTCCGGCCGGAGTGAGGTGTTGTGGAGGTAGGAGGTTGGGTGATTTCTCACTTCTGCATCAACCGCAGCAGATCCAGGGCAGCGCGATCGGGGCGGTCGACATCAACAGTGTGCGCAACTTTGAAGATCGGCGTCAGCATCGAATCGCTGCCCATCTCGTCCAGTGCTTCCCCAGAGTAGAAGGCGATGAAGTTCCTGGACACGCCGACGCTGCGCGCCGCAGTCACGCGAGCATGGAACTCCCGGGCGACGATCTTAGGCCTCGGTCCGCGAAGTGGTGTCCCGCTGGTCCTGCTCAATCGCTTCCGCGGCACCATCGACTGGTGGGATCCGCAGCTGCTGGACCATCTGACGCGACACCGCGACAATCCTCGGATCCGCGCCTTCGTCTTGTCGTTGTCGATCTGAATCGCCTCCGGGTTCCCCCGGTCGTCGGTCAGGAGTGTCGCAGGGGCGGCCGGTTGTTGCCCAATGCGAGGACTTGGGCTGCGACCTCGTCGATGGCAGGCATGGTGGCCACCTCGGCCGCGACAGCGCGGGCAGCGTCGGCGAGGCGCGCGTCGGTGATCAAGGTGTGCAGGTGCGCCGCAGTGATCGTTCTTCCCAGCACCGCGATACCCGCTCCGCGGCGATGCACCGATACCGCGTTCCACCTGCGGTCGCCGGGGGCGGGGGTCGCCAGCTGAGGGATTCCGGCGCGCAGAGCCGCATACACCGAGCCGGCGCCGCCGTGGTTGACCATCGCGGTGCAGGTCGGGAGCACGGCGTGCAGCGCGATCCACCCGACTGTTCGGACGTTGCCGGGAAGGTTGGTGGCGCGCATGACTGTTCGGTTCGGGCGGACGATAACGATATCGGCGTCGACGTCGGGCGCGGCCCGTAGCACCGATCGGAGCATCGCGTCGGGGCCGTCGCCGAGCATGGTGCTTCGGGTTACGACGATGCGCGGTCGGCGGGGGGAGTCGAGGAGGAATCGAGGCGTGGATGCGCCCGGTGTCGAATACGGGATGTATCGCAGGGGCCAACCCGGGACAGAGACGATGCTGGGCGGCGCGATCGACAGGGTGGCCGTGCTCGCGGGAATGTCGGCACCGCCTAGCAGCCGCAACAGTTCCCGTCGAATTACGGTGCCGTCGTCCAGCGCGATATTGTGCAGCACTGTGGGGACGCCGAGGTGGGCCGCGGCGATGGCCGCGGCAGACGCGAAGGGTTCGTGCACCACAATGTCGGGCGCGAACCGGGCCGCCACTCGAATGAGCTTGTCGATCATCGGTTTGTTGGTGACGGCGAACACGTGGGCGCCGCCGCGAGCGTCGGCCATTCCCGCCGCGGATCGCAGTGCGAGGACCGGGTGCAAGCCCAATCCCTGTGCGACGGCACGGATGTGTCCGATGCGCGGTGCGACGTCGACAACCGGGACATCGGAGGAAACCGCCGTCGCGGCATCGCCACCGGTTGCTACCAGCACCTGGTGCCCCTCCGCACGCAGATGCAAAGCAAGAGGCATCATCGGGAACAGATGCCCGATCAGCGGTGTCGCTACGAACATCACCCGCATCGGAGTGCCCCCACTCCGGGGCCGACCGTGTCGGCGGGGTGCGGTTCGGGCGCCGGATCCAGCCACCACAGGATGTCTCCGCCGCAAGGGCTATGCGAGCGCCGGATGATCTTAGTGATCCGGTCGGTACCGCCCGCACCGGCAGCCGGGTCCGGTACCGAGTGATTGCCCGAATCTTTCGCCAACTCGCAGTCGATGTCCGAGACGGCCCGAGCGAGCCATCGCCCACACCTGGTCCCGGGCTTTGCCGGCGACGCCGCAGGTCCGACAACGCGTTGAAGTCCTTGTAGAAACTCCATCCGGTCGGCGGCCGCGTGATCGATCACCGCGTGCATCGCCACCACGGCGACCTCCACATGATCATGGTGGTTGCCTATTCCCAGCAGCGCGAGAACCTGCACCGCAGGTGCGCTGAGCAGTTCCGACATGAGGCGCTGCAGGGCGGCGCGTTCGACCCGAGCCACCGACAACACCGCGTCGTCGAGATGCCGGGAAATTACCACCAGTGCGCACGTGAGCAACATTTCTACCTGGGCG
The DNA here is from genome assembly GCF_040674755.1 of Nocardia sp. NPDC049737. Taxonomy (NCBI): domain Bacteria; kingdom Bacillati; phylum Actinomycetota; class Actinomycetes; order Mycobacteriales; family Nocardiaceae; genus Nocardia; species Nocardia sp. NPDC049737. The sequence goes on from NZ_JBFANH010000024.1 coordinate 156,434, forward strand.
TCAGCTACGTCGCAAACGCCTCGTTCAACGTCAACACGTTATCAGGTGTGACCACAACAAGATTCACACCCAATCGCTCGAACTCGCTACTGGATTGCGGGACTGTTGTAATGACTACCAGCTTGCACACATCGCCGGCGAGATCGAGTCCGTCGTAGCGGCCAGCGGTAACCAGGTGGCCCAATGGGGCGCGGCTCCAGGCATCCACGCTGGAGTCATCTCCCGCGCGGAGCCGGTAGACGTCGTGGCCGAAGCCAGTAAGAAGCATCTGAACGTCCTCGGCTTCGGGGTGGCTGGCGCACAACCACGCTGCCCGCCCACCGGCGGCGATGGTCTGCCGAACCGCCCAGGCGATCACTGCCGGGTCGAGGGCTTTTTTCTGGCTCGGGTTGAGCACGAACATCCGCTCGCCGGTCGAACCGGTCGGCAAGGGCTGTTCGGTCACCAGCCGGGTGACTTTGCCACCGCCGACGCGGCGCTGCAGGTCATCCATCGACCCGAGTGTCGCCGACAGATAGGTCCGTTGTCTGGCTTGGCTGTAGCCCGCATTAAGCGCGGTCGGCGGATGATAGGGGCGGATCTCGATGCCGGACGGCCGATCAACACTCCGCACCGGTGAAGTGTTAAGCTTGCCGGCCTCTTCCTGGACCTGCTCCGCTAGGTGACGAGTTCCCGTCAAGTAGGCCACCGACAAAACCCTGGTCCAGCGCGTAGTCGGCAATCAACAGCGCCACGAGGGTCTTGCCTTCACCGGTCGGCATCTCGATCGCGACGTCGCTGGTATCGAGATGGTGCTGGCCATGTGACGCGACGGCGAGTGAGCGGCGTTCGTAGGCTGCTGCGACCAGCCGGAACAGCAGTTGTGTTCCGGTGTCGTCCAGGGGTGCGAATCCGATTTCGTCGAGTATCACCAGGTCCGCGCGTAGCAGGTTGTCGATGATTTTGCCGACGGTGTTGTCGGCGAGGCCGCGGTAGAGGGTGTCGATCAGGTCGGCTGCGGTGAGGTAGCGGACTTTGTGTCCGGCGTGGATGGCGGCGTGTCCGAGCCCGATCAGGGTGTGGCTTTTGCCTGTTCCGGGTGGCCCGATCAGCGCGAGATTGTGCTGCGCGCGAACCCATTCCAGGCTCACAGGTAGTCGAAGCTGGCCTGGCCGATGGACGAGGAGGCGACGTCGAAGTTGTCGAGGGTCTTGATGACGGGGATCGCGGTGAACGCTTCGGCGATCAAGGCCAGCGTGGTCGACTGCTTTTGATCGGCGGCGAACGCGGTGAACCGCCACCGCGAGAACGCCAGCACCGCGCAGAACAACTGCAACCCGGGCGCGACCTGCGCCCAGTCGATCACCAGATACTCACCCGGCGACCACACCGCCGGGCGACGACCCCGATGATTATCCTTGCGCCACAACACTTTCTGCTCGGCAACCAGCCGACGGAAATTCCGTGGCGACCCCTCGTAACCGGCGGCCCGCGCCGCCGGGAGCAGTCGTTTAGCCGAGATCCGGCCCTTCGACTTGGTGACCCGCTCAGCGACCAGCTCGCGCACCGAATCGTAATTGCGCAGCCGCGGCACCCGCTCCGGCGGCCGACCGCCGGACTGGACACGCTCGACGACCCGTTTCACGGTCTTGTGCGTAGTGCCGCACAACTCGGCGCCCCCACGATAGGTTCCGACCTCTCGATAGGCGGAAATAATGTCCATTCGCTCCCTCGCAGACTTCAATGGAACTCCCTGGGCAGTGACGGATGACAGTTGGCGCTATCACCGTCACTGCCCAGGCCACGAGCTCCGGGCATGACACGACGAGCAAGGGAATGGGGACTTCTACCTGGCCGCCAACGGCGACCTACGACCGGCCACCAGTGGCGACTTTCTCATGGCCACGGACAACCGTGCGCTATTCCCGTGGCTGCGCTGGGGAACTCTCGCATCTGCGATCGGCGTGGGTTTGTCGAACACGCGGTAGCCGAATCGAGGTCATTGGCGCGGTCAGCTACAG
>NZ_JBFANH010000025.1:0-156989 GCF_040674755.1 Nocardia sp. NPDC049737
CCCACACGGGGGTATGAGGAGCCGGAACCAAATAAAACATTTGGCACTGACATTCATCGACACACTATTGAGTTCTCAAAGAACACACGCACACACATTCACTCCGGCGTAAATCCGGGGCTTCAGTGAGGCAACTTGGTGAAGCTTAGCTCAGCTGACTCCCGACACAAAATCAGGAACCTTCCGAACCAGTGTGATCGTCAGGCGCTCCTCGTACTACCTCGTTTCCCAGGCCGCTGTGCTCAACGTTTCCGCTGCGCTTTGGGCTCCGGGTCGGTGTCCGTGTCGCTCTGACTTGAATAAAGTTACTTACCGCCGTGCACGATGTCAAATCGCCTGGCCAGCGGGTGTTTACAGCGAGTTCACCCAATTGCGGAGCAGCTGCGCCCCGGCATCACCGGACTTTTCGGGATGAAACTGCGTCGCCGACAGCGGACCGTTCTCTACGGCCGCCAGGAATGGGACTCCGTGTTCGGCCCAAGTGAGCTTCGGCGCGGCGAAGTGTTCACTCGGTGGCAGGTCCCATGTTTGTGCGGCATAGGAGTGCACGAAATAGAAACGGGTATCGCTCGCCATTCCGGCGAACAAGACACTGTCGGTAGGAGCCGACACCGTGTTCCAGCCCATGTGCGGGAGCACAGGTGCGGACAGGCGCTCGACCACGCCCGGCCATTCCGCACATCCTTCGGTTTCCACCCCGAACTCCACGCCGCGCTCGAACAGGATCTGCATGCCGACGCAGATACCGAGCACCGGACGACCACCGGCCAGCCGCTGACCGATGATGCGTTCCCCTTTCACTTCGCGCAGCCCCGCCATGCACGCGGCGAACGCGCCGACGCCGGGGACGACGAGTCCATCGGCGGCCAGCGCGATACCGGCGTCGGCGGTCACCTCGACATTCGCCCCGGCCCGGATCAGCGCGCGGTGCGCGGAGTGCAGATTGCCGGAGCCGTAGTCGAGCAGAGCGACGGATTTCGTTGTCACAGTGTCCCCTTCGTCGACGGCACACCGCTCACCCGCGGATCCAGCTCGACGGCGGCGCGCAGTGCCCGAGCCACCGCCTTGAACTCGGCCTCGGTGATGTGGTGCTGGTCGCGGCCGTACAGCACGCGCACGTGCAGGGCGATGCGGGCGTTCAGCGCGATCGACTCGAAAACATGCCGGTTGAGCACGGTGGAATACGGCGCACCGGGTCCGGACCCGGGAATCAGCGCGTGCAGCAGGTGATCGGGTTCACCGGTGTGCACGCAATACGGGCGACCGGAGACGTCCACCGCGGCGTGCGCCATGGTCTCGTCCATCGGAATGAATGCATCGCCGAAGCGACGGATGCCGGACTTGTCGCCCAGTGCCTTACCCAGTGCCTGGCCGAAGACGATGGCGGTGTCCTCGACGGTGTGGTGCGCCTCGATCTCGATATCGCCCTCGGCGCGGACCGTCAGATCGAAGCTGGCGTGCGCGCCGAGCGCGGTCAGCATGTGGTCGTAGAACGGGACGCCGGTGGCGATATCGGTCTTGCCGGTGCCGTCGAGGTCCAGTTCGACGACGATATTCGATTCCTTGGTGACGCGCTCCACCCGCGCGGTGCGATTCATCTTTGCTTCCTCCACAGGCGGATTCATCGGATAGTGAGGTCGGTATCGGCCAAGGTGCCGCTGACGCGCAGGAATTCGTCGTTCTCGGCGGCCAGACCGATGGTGGCGCGCAGATATCCCGGAATGCCGACGTCGCGGATCAGCACCCCACGGTCCAGGTAGTGCTGCCAGGCGCGGGGGGCGTCGGTGAAACGACCGAAGAGCAGGAAGTTGGCGTCACTGGGGATCACCTCGAAACCCATGGCGGCCAGCGCTTCCGCGACCCGGTCGCGCTGTGCCGCCAGTTCGGCGACGCTGGCGAGGGTTTCATCGGCGTGGCGCAGGGCCGCGCGGGCAGCAGCCTGGGTGACCACCGACAGGTGGTACGGCAGCCGCACCAGCAGCATCGCGTCGATCACCGCGGGGGCGGCGACCAGATAGCCGAGGCGGCCGCCAGCGAAGGCGAAGGCCTTGCTCATGGTGCGGCTGACCACGAGTTTCGTCGGGTATCGATCGATAAGGGCGATCGCGCTGGGCTCGGCGGAGAATTCGCCGTATGCCTCGTCGACGACCACAATGCCCGGTGCGGTGGACAGGATCCGGGCCAGGTCGGCCTGCGGAATGCTGTGTCCGGTCGGATTATTGGGGCTGGTCACGAAGACCACATCGGGTCGTCGCTCGGCGATGACGGTGAGCGCGTAGTCGATATCGAGGGAGAAGTCGGCATTGCGCTTGGCCTCGACCCATTCGGTATCGATGCCCTCGGAGATGATCGGGTGCATCGAATACGACGGCACGAAACCCAGTGCGCTGCGACCGGGTCCGCCGAAGGCCTGCAGCAGCTGCTGCAGGATTTCGTTGGAGCCGTTGGCCGCCCACACGTTGGCGGTGTTCACCGCGATGCCGGTTTGGCGGGTTAGGTACTCGGCCAGGTCGGTGCGCAGCGCGACGGCGTCGCGATCCGGGTAGCGGTGCAGGTCGACGGCGGCGGCGCGAATGGATTCGGCGACGTCGTCGACGAGAGCTCGGCTCGGCGGGTGCGGGTTCTCATTGGTGTTCAGTTGCACCGGCACCGTCAATTGCGGTGCGCCGTAAGGCTTCTTGCCGCGCAGGTTCTCGCGCAGCGGCAGGTCGTCCAGACCGATGTCGGAGCCGGGCACCATGATCTCGGGGGTCATGCCAGTGCCTCGAATCGTGCTTGTACGGCCTGGCCGTGTGCGGGCAGGTCCTCGGCATTGGCCAGGGCGACCACGTGACCGGCGACGTCTTTGAGTGCGGCCTCGGTGTATTCGACGACGTGGATACCGCGTAGGAAGGTCTGCACGCTCAGGCCCGAGGAGTGCCGCGCACATCCCGCCGTCGGGAGTACGTGATTGGAGCCCGCGCAGTAGTCGCCCAGGCTGACCGGTGCGTAGGCACCGACGAAGATCGCGCCGGCGCTGCGCACTCGGGCCGCGACGCCGGACGCATCGACGGTCTGGATCTCCAGGTGTTCGGCGGCGTAGGCATTCACCACCCGGAGCCCCTGCTCGATATCGTCGACGAGCACGGTGCCGGATTGCTTGCCGGACAATGCCTCCCGCACCCGGTGCGCGTGCTTGACCACCGTCATCTGGGTGGTGAGCACGGCGTCCACCGCATCGGCGAGTTCGACGCTGTCGGTGACCAGCACGCTGGCGGCGAGCACATCGTGTTCGGCCTGGCTGATCAGATCGGCGGCCACGTGGACCGGATCGGCGGTGGCATCGGCCAGGATCGCGATCTCGGTGGGGCCCGCCTCGGCATCGATGCCGACCAAGCCGCGGCACAGACGCTTGGCGGCGGTCACGAAGATATTGCCGGGACCGGTGATCAGGTCGACCGGCTCGAGCTGCGCGCCATCGGTATCGAGACCGCCATAGGACAGCAGCGCGATGGCCTGTGCACCGCCGACGGCCCACACTTCCTCGACCCCGAGCAGCTTCGCGGCCGCCAGGATGGTCGGGTGCGGCAGCCCACCGTGCTGCGCCTGCGGCGGCGACGCCACCACCAGCGAGTCGACACCGGCCGCCTGCGCGGGCACCACATTCATCACGACGCTGGACGGGTAGACGGCATTGCCGCCGGGCACGTAGAGCCCGACCCGCTCGACCGGCACCCACCGCTCGGTGACCGTGCCACCCGGGACGACCTCGGTGGTGGTATCGGTGCGTCGCTGATCGGCGTGCACCTTGCGGGTTCGCTCGATCGCGACCTCGAGCGCGGTGCGCACGGCCGGATCCAACGTCTCCAATGCGGCCTCGAGTTCGGCCGCCGGTACCCGCACGCTCGCTGGAATCACACCGTCGAACTGTTCGCTGAACTCCAGCGCCGCCGCGACCCCGCGGTCTCGGATCGCCTCCACCACCGGTCGCACCTGATGCAGCACCGAGTCCACGTCGACTCCCCCGCGCGGCAGCGCGGTGCGCAGCTCGGCAACGGAGGGAGTACGGCCGCGCAGATCAACGCGGGCGAGCTCGAGGCGGGATGTCATGAGGTCTGCGATCCTGTCTGTCCTGATCCTTGGACGCCGTGCCCGACGCCGAGCGGTCGGTATTTTCCGCCCCGCTCCAGTTACCAGCCTATCGGTCCGGCGCCGCCCGCTATCCGCTGCGGTCGCCGGATGTGTCGCGGAGTACGGCCGCCTGCCCCGGTCCGATAGTGGACCGGGGCGCGGCGGTTGTCAGGCCGAGACGAGCCGCTTGATGATCATCGGTTCGGCGAGGATCTGGTCGAGTACGTCGCGCACGTGGAAGAAGTGTGGCGTCGTGAAATGTTCGTCAAGGGCTTCGGGGGTTATCCACTCCTCCACGAGGACCATGTGGGAAGGGTCGTTGGGATCGGTGTAGGGGTGGTAGGTCAGGCAGCCGGGCTCGGCTAGGGACGGTTCGATCATTGCTTCCAGTGCCGTGCGCAGGCGGTCTTCGCGACCCGTGCTTGCGCGGAATTCGGCGACGACATGCAGTGTCATGGTGGTTCCTCGGACGTTATGCGCGGGCGGGGCCAGTGCCCGCGCCGGTTGTGGTGATGGCGGTCTCGATTGCGGCGAGGTCGTCGGTGGTGAGCGTCAGGTCACGGGCGCCGAGCCAGCCGTCGATCTGAGTGGCGTTACGCGCGCCGACAATCGCGCCGGTGATGCCGGGCCATGCGGTTACCCAGGCCAGGGCCACCTCGGCGACGGTCACATCATGGCGGGCCGCGATCGGGCGCATGGCTTCGACGAGGGCGAGCTTGGCGGACAGGCCGGTGGTGAAGTCCGGATGCGAACCGCGCCAGTCCTCGTCGGGCAGGTTACGCAGGCGCTCCTCGGTGAAGGTGCCGGTGAGCAGGCCCGATTGCAGTGGTGAGTAGACGATCACGCCGGTTCCGTTCTCATGTGCCCAGGCGATATCGGCCGCGGCCGAGCGGTTGATCGCCGAGAACGGCGGCTGGATCGCATCGACATGGGCAATGGATTCGGCAACCGCCAGTTGGGCCGCGTCGTGGTTGGACAGGCCGATGGCGCGGACCTTGCCTTCCTTCTTCAGATCGGCCATGACCTGCCAGTACTCCTCGAGCGGAGTCGCCTGGTCGTTGGCCTCGCCCTCGGCGCCGTAGACGAAGGCCGCGCCGGTATCCGGCCAGTGCACCAAATACAGATCGATGTGGTCGGTCCGCAGCCGACGCAGCGAATCCTCGATTTCCTTGCGCACCACGTCGGGCCGCATGATCCGGCGCGGCGGGCCGGAACGGTCGTCGCCTTCTTCCCAGATCAAACCGGTTTTGGTGAACAGGTAGGGCCGCTCGGCCTCCGGGATGTCGGCGAGCGCACGACCGACCACCTCCTCGGCATGGCCCACGCCATAGGCGGCTGCGGTATCGATCCAGTTGATTCCGGCGTGCACCGCGTGTCGAATCGCGGCGATCGAGTCAGCGTCATCGGTGGCGCCCCACGAGTACTCCCAACCGGATCCGCCGAAGACCCAGGTGCCGAAGCCGAGCGGGGTGATGTCCATGCCGGTGTCGCCGAGGGGGCGGGTGTTGCTCATTGTGTCCGTCTCCGTTCACCGCCGGAACCGTTCCGGCGGTGATCACTACTTTCGTCGCGGCCAGTGGCGGTAAACAGCGCCGCGCGAGCCTGGGCACGGCATGACCAGGATGCGGCCGGGCAACCGCCTGGATACTGGATGACGTGAGTCTGGATCGACGTGCCGAACTCGGCGAATTCCTGCGTTCCCGGCGGGCCCGGCTGAGCCCGGAGGAGGTCGGCCTGCCCGATTACGGCAGCCGCCGCCGGGTGCCCGGCCTGCGCCGCGAGGAGTTGGCCATGGTGGCGGGGGTCAGCGTCGATCACTATGTGCGTCTGGAACAAGGCCGCACCCTGCATTTTTCGGAGTCGGTGCTGGATGCCGTCGCGCAGGCGCTGCGATTGAATCCGGTGGAGCGCGAGCATCTCTATCGGCTGGCGCGGCCGTGGTCCGGCGAGGAGCCACCGGCCGAGCAGGAAGTCCGCCCCGGACTGCGCAGACTGCTCGACACCGCCGCCGATGTGCCCGCCTACATCGTGGGCCGTGGCACCAATGTGCTCGCCTGGAATTCCCTTGCCGCCGCGCTCATTACCGATTTCGGTGCACTACCGCCCCACGAACGCAATCTGGCCCGGCTGGTATTCCTCGATGAGGGGATGCGCGAACTGTATGAGGACTGGGCGGCCAAGGGCGCCGATGTCGTGGCGTATCTGCGCCTGGATATGGCGCGCAATCCCGGCGATGGGGCAATCGCCTCGCTCATCGAGGAATTGAGCGCGAACTCCGCCGACTTCGCCGCCATGTGGCAGCGTCACGAACTCAAGGACAAGACGCACGGACGATACACATACCTGCACCCGGTGGTCGGCCGACTCGAGCTGGGCTTCGAAACGCTGCGCCTGCCCGATGATCCGGATCAGGCGCTGATCATGCACACCACCGAACCGGATTCTCCGAGCGCGACGGCTTTGCAGTTGCTGGCGACTTGGGCGCGGACGTCGGTGCGATCCGGATCGCGCTAGGCGCTACCCGTTGCGGGACAACTCGTTCAGCGAGCGTCGCCGCTGCGGGTGTCGCTGTCAATGAGTGGGGCCCCGCTGCCAGGGTTGATCAACCGCAGCGTCACCGACCTGTTCTGGCCCGCGTAGGTCACGCTGGCCACGTTCACGTCCACCGAACCGTCTGAGTTGGTGCCCGTACCACCATCGGCGGCATCAACAGTGTTGAAGCCCGTGACCCGATTCTGCGTCCAGTAATCCTGGAAGGCCGACTGACTGCCGTAGACCCGCTGGGCAGCGGGAGTCAACTGTTTCCACGCAGCCGCGAACCTCAGATAGATGAGGTTGTTGTAGAAGTCCACCACTTGATCGATGGATTGCCGCGAGTCTGCCTGGCCGACGCTCTTCGTCTGCCCCGGCGCGCCAGCGGCGACCGTGGAACTGGTTCCCTTGGACGCGGAGGACGAAGGCGGACTCGCTTGCACCGACGGCGTATTGGTGCCCGACTGATTCAGCGCACCGATCAGGATGGCCACGACAGCCACCACCGCACCGACGGTCGCACCGACCAATACGGCCTTGCGCTTGCCACCGGACTTGCGCAGTGCCGGACGCGGCTGCGTCGCGGTCTGCGGATGCGCGGCGGTCCGCGGACGCGACGCACCCGAGTTGTTGGGACGGGCGGAATTTCGCGGCGGCGGTGCCGGACGTGGCTGCCGCGCGGTCGGCTGATGTTCCGGCGTCGGATTCGCGGGTGGGCGCAGCGCACGCGTCGCGGATTCACCGTGCCGACCGAAAGCCTCACTAGCGGGTACGAATCCGGCGTGCACCGGTGCGGAACCGGAATCGGCGAGCGCGGAAAGATGTTCGCGGGCCGCACGCATGGTCGGCCGCTCGGTGGGGTCCGGGCTCAGCAGATCCAGTAGGAAGTCGGTCGCGGGGCCCGCATGCCGCGGTTCGCTCACCTGGCCGTTCGCCGCGGCGTAGAGCACGGCGAGCGGGTTGGCGCTGGAACCGTACGGCGGTTCGCCCTCGAGTGCGTGAAAAAGCGTTGCCCCCAAGGCGAATACGTCGGCAGCGGGCGTCGGGTCGGCGCCGCGCGCCACCTCCGGTGCGAGATAGGCGGCGGTACCGCAGATCAGGCCGGTCTCGGTGAGGGTGACGTCGCCGGTGGCGCGGGAGATGCCGAAGTCGGTGATCTTCACCGTGCCGGTGTCGTCGAGCAGGATATTGCCCGGTTTGACATCGCGGTGCACGATTCCGGCGTGATGCGCGGCGATGAGCGCCGAGGCGACCTGTTCGCCGATCCGCGCGACCTGGGTCAGCGGCAGCATGCCCTGCGCGGAGATCACGCCGGCCAGGCTCTTCGACTTCAGATACTCCATCACCAGGCACGGATCGCCGTTGTGCTCGGTGATATCGAAGACCACGATCGCATTCGGATGCTGGAAGCGCGCCGCATTGCGGGCCTCACGGAACGCGCGCTGACGCACCACATCGCGCTCTGCTTCGGGCAGGCTCGGCTTGATGTGGATCTGCTTCACCGCGACCGAGCGCTGCAGGCGTTCGTCGATGGCACGCCAAACAACACCTGTGCCGCCGCTACCAATCCGCTCGACCAGGCGGTAGTGCTCCGCGATCAATTGACCGGTATCGATGGCGCCTACTCCGAACCTTCTCGAAATCGTGACATCACGCGTATTGACCATCAACGCGTTCCGCACGAGTGTAGCGGGGCGCAATCCTCGGCACGCGGCAGCGGGGGTATATTCGCCGCCCACAACACACCGAATGCTAATGCAGTGCCGATTCGACAGTGTTGCTCAATGTCGTGCACGCAGCATACGGCCTGCGGCCTCCACGGCCGGACCCGAGCTGTTCGCATCGCTGACGAATACGGCGAAGGCCAGGTCACCGTCGATGCCGACGAACCAGCCGTGCGCGTGCTTGTCATCGAGGTACTCGGCGGTGCCGGTCTTGCCGATCAGGCCCGAAATATCGCGCAGAGCGGTGGCGGTGCCGCCGGTAATGGTTTCGCGCATCATGGTTTTCAGCTGCTCTTCGGTAGTCGGCGGCAGTGCCGCCGGGGTGTGATCGGCCACACCGGGCTGTCCGTTGACGACCATCGGCAGCGGCACCGATCCACGCGCGATGGATGCGGCGACCAGCGCCATCCCGAACGGTGAGGCCGTCACCTTGCCCTGACCGATCCCGGATTCCACGCGCAGCGCCGGGGTGTCCGCGGTCGGCACCTTGCCGGTGACTGTGGTCAGACCGGGTGTGACGAAGTCGATGCCGAGGCCCAGTTGTGCCGCGGCATCGGTCAGGCCGTTCGGTGCGAGATTCACCGCGAGTTGACCCATGGTGGTATTGCAGGACTGGGCGAAGGCGGTGTGCAGCGGCACGTTGCCGAGGTCGAAGTTGTTGTCGTTGGGGATGCTGCGGCCCTCGATATTCGCGGTCGCCGGGCACGGCAGCACGGTGTCGGGTGTCACCGCGCCAGATTGCAGTGCGGCCGAGACCGTGACGGTCTTGAAGGTCGAACCCGGCGGATACAGGCCGGTGAGCGCGATCGGTCCTTGTGCGTCGGCGGCGGCGTTCTGCGCGACGGCGAGCACCTTTCCGGTGGAGGGTTGCAGTGCCACGATCGCGGCGGGCTGGGTGATCGGCGTCAACGCGCTCTCCGCGTAGCGCAGCAGATCGGTGTCGAGTGTGGTCACGATATCCGGGGTGGGTGCGGGATCCTGACCGGCGACGCGTTCGGTGCCGTCCGCGGTCTGTGCCCGCACCGCCCAGCCTGCTGCCGCGTCGGCGGAACTCTGCCAGAGTTCGGCGAGGCCGGACAGCACCGGTGATGCGAGGGATTTGTCGGTCGTGAGCAGGCGGGTCTGCGGTGCCAGGGTGACGCCCGGAACGGCGGCCAGCGCCGTCTGGATCGGGGCGATATCGGCGTCGCGCAAGGTGACCGCGGTGATCGGCTTGCCCTGTGCCGCAGCCAGATCCGATTGCAATGACTGTGTCGTGATATCGGGGGCGATGGGGGCGAGCAGGGCCGCGAGCGCGGCGGTGTCGGCACTCGGGGCGACGTTCACCAGGGTGACCATCTGCTCGGTCATCAACTCACCGCCGGATGCCTCGAGCACACGCGCGGGCTTCGGATTGGTGGTGGCGTAGTTCAGCGGGCCGCGCGCGAGACCGGGTGCGACGGTATCGGGATCCCATTTGATCTTCCAGACGCCGCCGGACTCACGGGCGGACCCGTTGGTGGTGTAGCTCCACGTGTTCTTGCCGGCCTTGCCGAACTTCCAGGTGGCGGCGAGGGCGAAGGAGTTCTTATCCGCGCTGCGGACCTCGAATTTCACATCCTTGCCGAGCCCGTCGTAAAGCTTGCCCAGCGCATCCGACGCTTTGGCCGGATCATCGGTGAGTGCGGCGGCCGCGGCGACGTCATCGCGACTGAGCGCATCGGCGAACTGCCCGGCGACGGTGTCGGGCTGGTCCGGCCCAGAGCTGCAACCAAGGGCCAGGACGGTGGCTGCGAACAGAACGAGAAGATTCCGGTTGGCACGCACCCCGCCGACTCTAGTGGCCGATCGTGACCAACTCGGGTAGCCCGCACGGAGGAAGCCGCACTTCTGTCGCGATCCGGGTGGACCGCAACAGGTGCGAATGTACGGACTTCAGGCGAGCCAAGGCCCCTGGGCGAGCGCTGTGGCGTCGGGTTCGGACAGGTCGATATCGAAGACCTCGGTGAGGACTTTCGGAAGTTCGGTGAGTTCGAGTTCGCGGGTTTCGCTGGAGCCGTTCGGATATTCGGTGATGAGGGTGAGGTTGTCCAGTACGTGGTGGACGTCCGGGAGGAAGCGCTGCACGAACGGCCGGGCGGTGAACGGTGAGCGCGGGGCGGTGGAGACGAAGTGGTTACCGACCGCGAAATCGATGCGGTACTGCGGGTTCAACGTGAAGGTATAGCGGTCGATCCAGCCGTCGCGGCCGAATTGGTGCAGCACCCACAGGTCGCTATCGAGTTCGCCGGTGGTGTGTTCGAGCCGGAAGCGCCAGTCGCCGAGTGCGAATTCGCCGCCCTCGACCAGTTCGTAGGGCGCGAGCGGGCCCGAGCCGAAGCCGACATCGCAGATCCACACGCGATCGTCATCGCCGGTGGTGACGCGCAGCAGGGCGTGGGTGGCCGGGCGCAGGCCGTCGGCTACGCCCATGGTGACCCGGCCGCTGAGACCGGTCACCCCGAAGCCGAGCCGTTCCAGCGCGGCGGCGAACAGGCCGACGTTCTCGTAGCAGTACCCGCCGCGTCGATGCCGGATCATCTTGTCCTGCAACGATTCCAGATCCAGCGGGACGGGGCGGCCGAGAATGGACTCCAGGTTCTCGAACGGGATCGTGGTGGTGTGCGCGTGGACGAGGGCGCGCAGGGCGGCCAGTGTCGGGGTGCGGTCGCCGGTGTAGCCGATGCGGGCCAAGTACGCGTCGAGGTCCAATTCCGCGCCGTTCCAGTGGTAAGCGGGGTCATTCGGCTTCATTGCACCTCTCCTTGTGTACGGTTCTGCCCGGATGAACCACACCACAGCGACAAGTGTTCCCTAGGCGGCGCATTTGGCGTCCGGCGGCGCCGCGGGAGCGACCACAGTGTCGCGGGCGACGTCGACCAGATAGTCGCGATCGGGTCCGTCGACGGGTTCGGTGCCGAGCAGCAGGCGCTCGACGACGCAGCCGCCCTCGAAGTACGCGGGACCGACGCTGTGGTCGCCAGGGACCACGGCGCCGTTCAAATCGCGGCCGGTGACGATGGTGTACATCGAGGTGGGTTTGCCCGCGGCGAGCAGTCCGGCTCGCATTTCCAGGGTCGCCGGGTACGGCACCACATCGTCGCCGGTGCCGTGGATGAGGAAGGCACGCTTCATGCTCATCCGGGCGGCGAGGAGAACGGGCGAACGTTCGGTATAGGCCTGCGGGCAGACCGTCGGGGCGCAGCCGCCCGCATCGCGTTCGATCTGAGCGGGCAGTGCGGGATCGACGCCCGCCGAGGCGAGCCACATGGTGAAATCGTCCGCGGGCCCATAGTTGTCGACCCAATAGTCGAAGAGTCCCTGCGGGCCGTGCGCCACCGCGAGTCCGCTCATTGTGCCGCCCTGACTCCAGCCCCACAGCACGGTGCGGCCGATCGTCGGATGTTCGTTCTTGTACCACTGGGTGGCGGTGACGATATCGCGCCAGCCCGCCCACAGATTCCAGTCGCCGGTGCGCCAGACGCCGGTCGTGCTGCGGGCGTCCATGGACAGAATCGGGGTCGCGGCGCGGCGGGCGATCGAGGTCAGATATTCGGCGTAGTCGGCGGAGGTGCCGTCGTGGCCGTGGACCGCGATGACCAGATCGCGCGGCGTCAGATCACCTGCCGCACAGCTATACGGTTCGTATACCCGGCCGGTGGCGTCCTCGCCGTCCACCGTCAGGGTCACCGGCCGCACGTCGACTCGGACCTCGCATTCCGGTTCGGCCGAAACCGACGGTGCGACAAGACTTGTCGTCGACACCGCGGCGAACAGCGCACAGCCGAGCATCAGCAGTAGGTGCCTCATTCTGGAATGATGACATGCGGCTATCGCTGTCCGATAAACGGGCGAGTCGCGACGAATACCGCGCCGAGCACCGCTGCCGCTCCCACAATGCCCGCGAAGGTCGTCGCGCCCGCAGGCAAACCGATTGCGTCACTGAGGAATCCGGCCGACAGCGGAAGCAATGCTGCGGGCAGGTAGCCACCGACGTTCTGGGCGGCATTGGCCTCGGCAAGCCGATCGGCGGGCACGCTCGCGCTGATGGCCGTGAGACCGCCGAACTGGCCCAAGCCCTGGCCGATCCCCGCGAGGATCGCGGCGGCGGCGAAGACCGCGATCGAAGACAACCGCAGCGCCGCGACCAAGGTGATCGTGCTGAGCAGGGTGGCTGCCGTGCCGCCGAGCAGGATCGTGCGCAGGCGCAGCCGCCGCACCGCGAATTGGACGCCGGTGGCGCCGAGGAACATGACGAAGGCCAGGCCGCCGGCGAGCACGCGGTTGGTGGCACCCAAGAGGGTCGACAGGAGCGAGGGGCCGAGCGAGAGCACGAATGATGTCGCGGTAATCCCCGGTGCGAATACCGCGATGCCGAGCAGAACTGGGGTGCGCCCACCCGATGCGACCGCGGGAATGCGAATCCATGGGCCGCGTCCGCGCGCACCCTTGGGCAGCTCCAGCCGCGCCAAGACCGCGAAAGCCGTAGCGAGCAAGACGATTTCAACGATGAATATGGTGACGGTCGGACCGGGTACGAACTGTGACAGCAGACCTGCCAGCAATGGTCCGAAGCCCGCGCCGAGCACCATGGCCGATGAGGCCGCCAGTGCGGCAAGGCGTTTGCGCTCCGGACCGCCGATATCGGTTACCGCCGCCATCCCCGCCGAAACGGCCGCGCCGACCGCTATTCCGGTGAGCAGGCGCGCTATCGCCAGCATCGCGACCGAATTCGCGGTGGCGAACAAGACGCAGGCGAGCATGGCGAGGAGCACCGCCGGCAGTAGCACAGGTTTGCGGCCGATGCGGTCCGACACCACGCCCGCCACCAGCAGCGCGCCGAGCAATCCGGCGATGTAGCAGGCGAATACGGCGGTCAGCGTGCCTGAGGAGAAGCCCAGCCGGTGCTGCCACACGACATAGAGCGGGGTAGGCGCATTCGAGAGCACGAACACCGCGAGCACGGGCCATGCCGCCAGCCAAACCGCGCCGTCGCGGCGCACCTCGGTTTCCGGTTTCGCCGCGAGCGTCGTCATGTCAACTCCTTGTTCGAAAATTCTCGTACTGGTACGACAGGAGTCGAACTTAACATCTAGTACGATAGAAGTCGAACTAAGGATTTGCCGATCCGCAGGAGACCCGATGCCATCGACCGACACCGTCGCGACCACGCTGCCCGAGCCGAAGCGTGCCGAGCTGCGACTGGAGAATGTGCTCGGCGTGCTCAGCGATCCGCTGCGGCTGAGCATGGTGCAGAAACTGCTGCTCGAATCCCCCGAGACCGATCGCTCCTGCGGCTGGTTCGAGATCGATCGGCCGAAATCGACACTGACACATCATTTCCGGGTGCTGCGCGAGGCGGGTGTCACCCGCCAGCGGCAGTACGGACTGGAGCGCCGCAGCCGGGTGCGGATCGAGGACCTCGACGCGCGTTTTCCGGGACTGCTCGATCTGGTGCGTGCTTGGCAACCGGCGTAATTCGGTGCCGTTTCGGGGGCACGCGTGTCCCGGTGGGGCCTGCTACCGTGCGCGCGATAGGCGATCCAGCGCTCGGACGCGCGCATGTGCTGCGGTAGATAGGCAAGGCGGCGGGGAAGCCACCGAGGCCGATGCGGTCCAGATCGGCATCATGATCGGCAATGCGGACGGGAATTTCGATGAGGACGAGATCGCGGCGGTGCGCGAGGCGTGCCAGGCCCTGCGGGTGGATCCGCAGTAGTTCGGCCCTGCCCGCTAGTATTCGCATATGCGTTCGATTGATGTGGCGGAGCGGCGGGCCCGGCTAGCGCGACGGCATCGGCTCACACCAGCGTGTCGCACCGATGACGTAGCCGAGATCGTCCGTTCCCTAGTCGTACTGCATGCGACCGATCCGGCGACGGCGTATCTGTCGGTGGGCGCACGCAGCCTCACCGCCGAGCCCGCGCATGTCGAGAAAGCACTGTACGACGATCGGACGCTGCTGCGCCTGCTCGCGATGCGGCGCACGATGTTCATCGCGCCGGTCGAACTGCTGCCGATATTGCAGGCGTCGTGCGCGGATGCGTTGGCGGAGAAGCAGCGTCGCACCTACGGCAGGTTCATCGAGCAGGCCGGAGTTGTCGACGGGGACGTGCGCGCCTGGCTCGCCGACGTCGAAGATGAAACGCACAAGGCACTTTTGGCACGCGGTGCGGCGACCGGCGCACAGTTGAGCAAGGACGTGCCCCGGTTGCGCACGCAGGTCAATACCGCTCCGGACAAGGCATATTCGCGTCCCAACAGCATCACCACCTGGGTGCTTGTGATCCTCGGCGTGGAGGGGCGCATCGTGCGCGGTCGACCGAACGGCAGTTGGACGAGCAGCCAATACACCTGGTCGCCGATCGAAACCTGGCTGCCGCAAGGCGTTGCGACCATGCCGGCCGATGCGGCCCGCGCCGAACTCGTCCGGCAGTGGCTCTACGCCTTCGGCCCCGCGCCAGTCACCGATATCAAGTGGTGGACCGGCTGGACGCTTACCGAAGTCCGCAAGGCCCTGGCCCAACTCGACGTGGTGGAAGTCGATCTCGACGGCAGTGCCGGGCTACTACTGGCCGACGACCAGGAACCGACCCCTGAGTCCGAACCATGGGCTGCCCTACTCCCCGCACTCGACCCCACCCCGATGGGCTGGCAGTCCCGCGACTGGTACCTCGGCCCACACACCCCGATGCTCTTCGACCGCAGTGGAAACGTCGGGCCCACCATCTGGTGGGAGGGCCGCATTGTCGGCGGCTGGGCCCAACGCAAAGACGGCGAAATCGTCTACCGCCTACTGGAAGACATCGGCTCCGAAGCAGAATCGCTCATCGAAGCCGAAGCCGCCCGCATCAGCACCTGGTACGGCGAAGTTCGCGCCATCCCTCGCTTCCGAACCCCATTGGAACGCGAACTCACCGCCTGACTGCTACATGTCCAGCCCGAGGTCGAGGACGCGCACCGAATGGGTGAGCGCGCCGACGGCCAGGTAGTCGACGCCGGTGCGGGCGTAGTCCGCGGCGTCGGCGAGGGTCAAGCCGCCGGAGGATTCGAGCTTGGTGTCAGGGGCCTGGGCGTTGCGACGTTGGACGGCAGCTTGGGTTTGCCAGAGAGGGAAGTTGTCGAGCAGAACCAGTTCGACATTTTCGGCCAGGACGGCATCGAGTTGTTCGAGGCTGTCCACTTCGACCTCGCAGGCGATATCGGGGGCCAGGTCGCGCACCGCGCGCAGGGCCGCGACCACCGAACCGGCGGCTACCACGTGGTTGTCCTTGATCAGGGCGGCGTCACCGAGGCCCATGCGGTGGTTGACGCCACCGCCGACGCGGACCGCGTACTTCTGCAGGGCACGCAGGCCGGGCAGGGTTTTGCGGCTGTCGCGGATGCGGCAGTTGGTGCCCGCGACCTCATCCACCCACGCGGCGGTGGCAGTGGCGATGCCGGAGAGGTGGCAGACCAGGTTGAGCATGGTGCGTTCGGCGGTGAGCAGGCCACGGGTCGGCGCGACCAGTCCGAGCACGGACTGACCCGGCTCGACCCGAGTGCCGTCGGCGACCCGATCGGTGATTTCGTAATTGCCCGCACCGATCACCTCGTCGAGCACGAGCAGACCGATATCGAGCCCGGCCACCGTGCCCGGCTGGCGCGAAACCACCGACGCCTTCACCACCGCGTCGGCGGGAACCGTTGCCGCCGTGGTGATATCGGGGCCGTATCGCAGATCCTCATCCAGTGCGGTGCGAATCAGGGCCAGCATTTCGTCACGATCCAGGCCGGTATCCAGTCCCATCAGTGCACTCCTCGTCCTACTATTCTCGTGCATTGCCGCGGTCATGAGGCGCTGGGGATGGCGTCCTGGGTCCAGCTGGTGAGGTCGAGACCGTCGGGGGCGGGCACGGGGTGACCTTCTGGTCCCAGACGCACTGCGCGACTACGGCGTTGGTGGTCGTCGGGGGTCGGGTGGTCGGAGCGGGTGTGCGAGCCGCGGCTTTCCGTGCGGGCTGCCGCGGAGAGCAAGAGGACCTGGGCGGTGAGGGTGAGGGCCGCGTCCTCGAATGCGGTGATGCGTTGCGCCGCGGCCGCGGCCGCATCGTTGAGATCTGCGGTCGCGTGCGATGCCTCACCCGTATTCACCGCGCCGCTGCCGTTCAGTGCGCCGCTCAGCTCCGTGAGCTCGATCGCCGCGCTCGTCGATCCCGCGAATCGCTGGTTGGCGCTGGTCAGCTCGGCACGCAAGCGACTTGCCGCACTGTGCGACACCGCATCGCGCAACCGTGCGGCCGCCTCCGCAAGCCCAGCGGCATCGCGAACCACGGAGGCATGCAATGTCATCGACTGCTGCACCAGGGCACGGGCCGCGCGCGGAATGGTGTGGAAGGAAACGTCCGTGACGTGCGCTTCCTCGTCGAGGCGTTCCGCGGCGGCCACCCCTGCGCGCTCACCGACTACCAGACCCTCGAGCAGACTGTTCGAGGCCAGCCGGTTGGCACCGTGCAGCCCGGTCCGCGCCACCTCACCCGCGGCATACAGACCGGGAACCGCGGTCCGGCCATGGGTGTCGGTCACGACCCCGCCGCATTGGTAGTGCGCGGCGGGTGCGACCGGAATGAGCTCGGTATGCGGATCGATCCCGGCGGCCAGGCAGGATGCGGTGATCGTCGGAAAACGTTGTGGGAAGCTGTCGATCGCGCGGGCATCGAGATAGACGTGATCGGTGCCGAGGGCGCGCATCCGGGCGGCGATCGCACGTGACACCACATCGCGCGGTGCCAGATCACCACGCGGGTGCACACCCGCGGTGACCGAATTCCCTTCGGAATCGACCAGTATCGCGCCTTCGCCGCGGACGGCCTCGCTGATCAAGGGCCGTCTGCCGAGTCCACCAGGGGTGTAGAGCACCGTCGGATGGAATTGCACGAATTCGAGATCGGCCACCGTCGCACCGGCCCACAGCGCAAGCGCGATACCGTCGGCGGTCGCGCCCGGCGGATTCGTGCTCAGCGCGTACAGCTGTCCGAGCCCGCCCGTGGCCAGCAGCACCGCTGGCGCGTGCACGACCCCGAATCCGTTCTCGGACACCGCGATCACGCCCTGAACTCCGGTCCGCCCGGTGACAACTTCCAGTGCCGCGGCACCGAACAGGACCGGCAGTCCGGCCGCGTTCAGCGCACGCTGCACCTCGGCACCCGTAGCGTCCCCTCCGGCATGAATGATCCGCCGCGTGCTGTGCCCGCCCTCGCGGGTACGCGAGATCTGACCGTCGCGCGCCAGATCGAAGACCGCGCCCAGATCGGTCAGCGCGGCGACGGCGGCCTGACCGCCCTCGACGATCGACCGCACCGCCGCCTCGTCACACAGTCCAGCACCGGCCTCGACCGTGTCACGCACATGCGATTCCACCGAATCCTCTTGCGGCGCAACAACAGCGATGCCGCCCTGAGCGTACTGGGTCGCGGTATCGGTCGGGCCGCCCTTGCTGAGGATGAGCACTCGCAGACCGCGCAGCGATGCCGTGCGTGCCGCGGTCAATCCGGCGACGCCACCGCCGATCACGACCAGATCGGCGGCGGCTTCCCAGTCGATCCGCGGCGCGATGCTCATGCGCCCCTGCCCTTCGCGACCTGGTCGGCAACGCAACCGCTACCGACCGCCCCGGCGATCATTCCGCACCGCCACTCCGGACGAGCGCGCACATCACGCTCCGATCGCGGCCGCTCATTCGCCACCGCCTGGATTGCCGATTTCGATCATGCGCTGCACCGAATTGCGGGCCAGCGCGGCGGTTTCCAGGTCGACGTGCACCTCATCGGTGTTCTCCACGAGCGAGCGCAGCAGCGCCGCCGGGGTGATCATCTTCATGTACTTGCAGGACGCACGATCGTTCACGGCCTGGAAGTCGATGCCGGGGGCGGCCTTGCGCAGCTGGTGCAGCATGCCTACCTCGGTGGCGACCAGGACCTGATTCGACTTCGCGGCCTTGGCGGCGTCGATCATTCCGCCGGTCGACAGAATGTGCACCCGATCGGCTGGGAACGAGCCCTCGCCCGCGAGGTACAAAGCCGAAGTGGCGCAACCGCATTCGGGGTGCACGAACAGTTCGGCATCCGGGTGGGTGCGGGCCTGTTCGGTCAGTTCGTCGCCGTTGATCCCGGCGTGCACGTGGCATTCGCCCGCCCAGATGTGGATATTCTCGCGGCCGGTGACCCGCTTGACGTGCGCGCCGAGGAACTGATCCGGCAGGAACAGCACCTCACGGTCGGGATCAATCGAGGCGACCACATCGACAGCATTCGAGGAAGTGCAGCAGATATCGGTGAGCGCCTTCACCGCGGCGGTGGTGTTCACATACGAGACGACCACCGCATTCGGGAATTCGGCCTTCCAGGCCCGCAATTCGTCGGCGGTGATGGAATCTGCCAGGGAACAGCCCGCCCGCTCGTCCGGAATGAGCACAGTCTTCTCGGGGCTGAGGATCTTTGCCGTCTCGGCCATGAAGTGCACACCGCAGAACACGATGGTGTCCTCGGGGGCCTCGGCCGCGATGCGGGACAGCGCCAGCGAGTCGCCGACATGGTCGGCCACGTCCTGGATCTCGGGCAACTGGTAGTTGTGCGCGAGAATCGTCGCGTTGCGCTCCCTGGCGAGGCGCTTGACCTCGACCGCCCACTCCGGTGTGGCCTCGACACCGGTGAATCCGGTCGGACCATCGACTACCTGCCCCATCAGCGGGGGCGCCAACTTCACACCCATGGTCGCCATGGATGGCTCCTCTCCTCGTGCGCTCGGCCCTTGTGCCTATTCACATGCCAGCCGATTCGCACCAAACCAGGTTTTCGACTTATAATCGAAAACGTGGCCCATAGTAGCACCATCCACGAAACGCTCACCGCGGTGTTCCAGGTTCGGCGCTTCCCCGACGACATCACCGCAGGTAGCAGCCCTGCGCGCATGACAGATGAGCTGATTCGGCCATGTCCACCCGGTCAGCGGACCGAACTCGCGGTGCTGCTGTGGGAGCGCGCCCTCGACCCACAGAAGGGCACCTGGTCGCTACCGGGCGGACGGCTGCGCGACGATGAAGACCTCAATGTCTCGGCCCGTCGCCAGCTCGCCGAGAAGGTCGATGTGCGCGAGCTGGCACATCTCGAGCAGCTGTCGGTATTCAGCAATCCGGACCGAGTCCCCGCACCGCGGCGGATCGCCTCGGCCTATCTGGGGCTGGTGCCGCTGACCGCGGACCCGCAACTACCCTCGGACACCACGTGGCATCCGGTTTCCCAGCTGCCGCGCATGTCGTTCGATCACGGCACGGTCGTCGAACACGCGCGCACCCGGCTCGCCGCGAAGCTCTCCTACACCAATATCGCCTTCGCCCTGGCACCTGAGCGGTTCACCATGTCCACGCTGCGCGAAATCTACTGCGCCGCGCTTGGTTACGAGGTCGACACGACGAATCTGCAGCGAGTTCTCACCCGCCGCAAGGTGATCACGCCGACCGGCGCGACCGCATCCCCCGGCCGGGCGGGTGGACGCCCCGCGGCGGTCTATCGGTTCACCGACTCCGAAATCCGAGTCACCGACGAATTCGCTGCGCTGCGCCCACCCACCTGACCTCCCCACGATCGCCTCCCCCACGATCGCCCCCTCAGTTCGGCGACCGCTCCCCCGAAGCGGTCGCCGAGCTCGAAATGGACTGTGCCGTGGCCACTGCCGTAGGGGCCACGGCATCCGAGCGTGCCCTCGTCACCATCGACCAGGGCACTCCCCTTCTACTCGGACAGCCCGCCGGGCACAGCCAGGTGCCCGGAGCTCAAAATGCACACCGGCCACAGGCACGGGAACGCGGACTCGGCCGCAGCCTCGACCCGTATGACCGTCACCTCGCCCGGCGGTTCGGCAGCCGCTTGCGCTGCGCCGGAAGTCATTCCGATCACCAGCGCGGCTCCGGTAACCGCAGATTTCCAGGACATAGCTCTCCCCCTCAGAGTCGCTGAATCCGCACGGTGTTTCACGGAGTCGAGACCGAAATCCGGCTCCGCGGTTCGATCGAATCGAACAACTCAGACGGTAGGGCTCGATCGCATCGGGCGATACCGGGTGTTGGGCAGAGTCGCCGAATATGGCTGGTCACAGTCGGATACGAGTTATCCGGTCCGGAAGCGGTCGTCTGTTCCACGTTGCGGACCGGATGAATACACAGCGGCGAGGAGCAGTGAAAGCCCTGTGGCAGAACTACTTTCGGAGCTGCCCGAAGGCACCCGCCACAATCGGTTGCCCACCGGATGCAACGTTCCTGAGCCCACTGCCGGAATCGGACTCGAGGGGCAACATCCCGTCCCCACGCGGACAGCAGAAAACCCCGCCTCCACATGCGCTCGCACGCGAAAACGGGGTCAACCGCGAACCACGGGTCACAACCTCAATCCCGCTCCCGCCCCTTATGTTTCACCTTCCGCCGATACCGCCGCCCACTGGGAATCGGCTGCGCAGCACTGGACCGCCGCAACGCATCCCGCCGCCGCCACGCCACCAGATCAGCCCGCTCGGACTCCCCAGCCTCCGGAACCAGCACGCCCTGCCCATGCCTTGTCAACACATCCTCGCTCATCGCCACCTCCTTCCCATCGCTCGGCTCGATCTCGCGCGCCAACGATATCCGCGCGATCGGCGGCGCGACTACTGATTTTCGCCAGCTAGCCGCACGTCTTCCGATATGGCAATCCCGCCAGGTGTTCCTGCCACACTTCCCGACTCAGCATCGGCTGAACGGCGACGCAGATGCGGTCGATCGCCTGCCGTGGATCCAGATCCCACAGCCGGAGTCCTCCCCCACCCGCCGCGGCCAGGTACTCGCCGTAGAAGTCGGCGCGGACCTCGATGACGACGGCGGCTGGTTCGTGTTCGCCGCGGATGGCGAGGTGTTCCAGGGCGGCCAGAAACGCCTCGCGCTCATCGTCGTTGCGGCACAGGGTGAATAGTTCCTCGAACTGCTCCACGACCAGCAGGCGATGTCGGTTCACACCCCATTCGGCCAACGCCGCTGTGATGGATTCCGTGTGAGCAGCACGGACAGCAGGGATTCGAATCACGCGGGGACATTGCGGCCAGACTTCCAGCCGCTGATGCGCTGGACCGAAGCTCCGTTCTTCTGGCCGGCCGCGCGCGCCGCCCGCATCCGCGCCGGCGCTGCGGTCGCCACCCGACGCAATGTCGGATTGCCCGCGGCCTCGAACAGCGCGGCGAATTGTTGTGCGAAAACGGTTCTCGGCGACGGTCGCACACGCGATTCCATCTGTCCTCCTGCACGTTCCGATAGCGGGAGCGAGACCCCCTGCGTGCAACGAGATTAAGCCGGGTCGCGAACGCGAACCTCGATCAGGACATACGAATACGCAGGTGGGACGGGAGAAAGAGGGTTCCAGACCGGATGGTCACGCGGTCTTCATCTGAGGTTGTGGTGGTGGTGCCGCAGTGCGCTGTCCGATGCGTGCCACGGCCCAGAACATCAACTCCATCACCCAGAACAGCCACAGGAATACCTGCACCACGACAACCGGGATCGCCAGGAACAGGATCGAGGGGATCGCGACGAGTAAAAAGCGCGCGATATCGCCGAGTGTGGCCCCGCGCAGTCCGCTGCCCAAACGCACTGCGGCCCACATCATCCACCGGCGCGGTATCGACACCCTGAACTCATGCAGGCAGCGGCGGAAAAGGCCGTCCGCGTCGGCGGTGCTCACCTCGTGCGAGCTTCGTAAATAGTCGTGCAGGATGGCGGCGCGGGTATAGGCGCCGTAGCGGGGTATCAGCCAGACCAATGCTCGTGGCACCGAGGCGAAGTCGGTGCGGAAGCCGGATGGGATGACGAATTCTTGTGTGGCACCGTGATAGACGAGCGGCTCGACGACCCGCCAGAATTTCGCGTCGAGTTCTTCGACCACCGGTCCGCTACCGACGAACGCCATGATCCGTTCCTCTCTGAACGCACAGCGTTTCCCACAATTCTAGGCCGTTCTGGTACGTCTGTGCCGCCGCGTGGGCAACGGTTCGGATAACGTCAGCGCGCGCGATCCGAACCGGACGGTCCGAAGCCGCCATAAGGCACACCGTAGGGCAGCGGCGCGCCGTTCGCAGCGCCACGATACGAATCGGCATTGTCGACGGCCGCGAATCCGCTTGCCGCAGTGAAGTATGGCCGCGAATCGCCGAACGGTCCGCTGAAGCCGGTGCCGAGATCCTCTGTCGGACTGAGCGCCGCGAGGAACAGCACGATCAGCGCGGCGAGCAGCGGTTGCACGATCAGCGCCAGCCAACTGCCAACCTCCACCGGCAGCCGCACGATCTGCCCGACCGACGGGTCGTAGGGCATCGGATGCTGCCACTGCATGATCTGCTCGCCGACCTTCGACATCACGTAAGCGCCTGCGCCGGAACCGATCAGCAGCCCCAGTTGCAGCAGCGGGCCGCGCACGCGACGCCAACGCCACACGCCGATCGCCGTCACCACACCCAGCACCGCGCCGATGCAGACGAAGATCGCCAGCGCGTCGAACTGATGCACACTCTCCCCGGTCAGCGCCGCGCCCTTGGCCGGTACCGCACCGGCGCGCACCTTGACCACCAGATACTGTTCGGTGGGTGCCACGAAGGCCCACACCACACCGCCGAGCACGCTGAGCAGTACCACCCCGACCGCGATCAGCGCGGCCGCCCGCAGCTCCCGCCGCACGCCCACCTTCGGGGCCGATCCGGGCCCCGCGGTGATGCCCTCGCCGTATTGGGCCACCACTAGCGGTGTTCCAGATTCTTCGAATCCAGCACACCGTGCCGCGAGCACTTCGCCCACCAGCCGTCGGGGCTGACCTGCACGATCATGCGCCGACCGCACTGCTCGCAGAAGCGCGGCGGTTCCAGCCCCAGTGCCGCGGCGGCCGGGACCGGATCGTCGAGCCCCGGCACGATACGTTTACCGGTGAACGGGTTGTAGCGCTCGTCCATATCCATGACAGTACTCACGGCGCCAGCCTCTTTCGTGACCGATTCAGAGTGTTTCGTTGAGCGCCTTGATCGGCATCTTCAGCTCGCCGAGCAGATCCAGGTCCGCTTCGGCGGGTCGACCGAGGGTGGTCAGGTAGTTGCCGACGATGACGGCGTTGATACCGCCGAGGATGCCCTGCTTGGCGCCGAGGTCGCCGAGGGTGATCTCGCGACCGCCCGCGAAGCGCAGGATGGTGCGCGGCAGCGCGAGCCGGAAGGCGGCGACGGCGCGCAGCGCGTCGGCGGCGGGCAGCACCTCGAGGTCACCGAACGGGGTGCCCGGACGCGGGTTGAGGAAGTTCAGCGGCACCTCGTCGGGCTCGAGTTCGGCCAGATTCGCCGCGAATTCCGCACGCTGCTCCAGGGTTTCGCCCATGCCGAGGATGCCGCCGCAGCAGACCTCCATACCGGCCTCGCGCACCATGCGCAGGGTGTCCCAGCGCTCTTCCCAGGTGTGCGTGGTGACGACATTCGGGAAGTGCGAACGGGAGGTCTCGAGGTTGTGGTTGTAGCGATGCACGCCCATGGCGGCGAGCTGGTCGACCTGCTCTTGGGTGAGCATGCCGAGCGAACACGCGACCTGGATGTCGACCTCGTTGCGGATGGCCTCGACACCGGCTGCGACCTGCGCCATCAGCCGCTCGTCCGGACCGCGCACGGCCGCGACGATACAGAATTCGGTGGCGCCGGTCTTGGCGGTCTGCTTGGCGGCCTCGACCAGGCTGGGGATATCGAGCCACGCGGCGCGCACGGGCGACTGGAACAGACCCGACTGCGAGCAGAAGTGGCAGTCCTCTGGGCAGCCGCCGGTCTTGAGGCTGATGATGCCCTCGACCTCGACCTCGGGACCGCACCACTTCATACGCACATCGTGCGCGAGGGCGAGCAGTTCCTCCAGCCGGTCGTCGCCGAGCCGGAGCACCTCGAGGGTCTGCTCCTGGGTCAGGCCTTCGCCGCGCTCGAGCACTTGCTCGCGAGCGGTCGCCAGAATATCGGTTTGGACGGGTGCCTGGGTCACTGCACGAATCCCTTCGTCCGGCCGAGGTGGCCGTGCAACTTGAACGGTGTTCAGGCTAGGGTAGCGGTAACAGTGAGTCAAAACACGCGCGGCATGAGCGACGGGGCCTGGAGGCGGCAGCGAGCGTAAGCACGGAGGGCCCCGGGAATGCCGCAATCGAATACAGCGGAAGGAAACACCGTGCAGCTGCACCGCGCGGACGTGGTCGACGGCGCCACCGCCATACTCGACCAGTACGGTCTCGCCGACCTGACCATGCGCAGGCTCGCCGGTTCACTCCAGGTTCAGCCAGGGGCCCTGTACTGGCACTTTCCCAATAAACAGGCGCTGCTCGGCGCGGTGGCCGACCGGATTCTGGCCCCGATGGAGGATCCGATCGAGGCCGAGGACTGGTCGGGCCAGATCACCGAATTGGCGCACAGGTTGCGCAGTTGTCTGCTCGCCTATCGCGACGGCGCGGAATTGGTCTCGGCGACCTATGCCTCCCGACTCACCACCAGCAAGGGGCGGGAACGACTCGTGGGTGCGGCGATCCGCGGCGGGATGCCGCGGCCGGAAGCCGAACTCGCGGCGTACACACTGCTGTACTACGTGCTGGGACAAACCGTGGACGAGCAGTCCAGAATGCAAATGGATTCGGCGGGTGCGCTCGCCGAGGACGCGTCACCGCTGAACGAAACTCCGGACGCGACAGCACGTTTCGATTTCGGTCTGCAGCTTTTCGTCGGCGGCGTGCGTCACCTGCTCGGCACCCGCGTACGCTGAGTTCTTCGTCGGCGCACATGCCCGGAAGGAACGCCCCGATGCCCATCTCTGATCCCGATGCAGCAGGGTCGCCCCAGGTGGCCGGGCGTCTGGTTTCGGCGGAGGAATGCGACAGGCTGTGGGCGGCGTGGACGCCCGCGGAAGTCGCAGAGCGGATGTCGGGTGTCACGGTTGCGTGGTGCGTGTCCGCGGGGTGGGCGCTCGAGCTGTTCACCGGAGGCGGGGCTCGCAAGCACAGCGACCTCGAAATCGCTGTCCCACAAGACAGATTCAGCGAGGTTGTCGCCGCTTTTCCTGGGTTCGAGTGGGACGTTATCGGTGACGACCGAATCTGGCCTTTTCCGGCGAAGGCGGCAGACTTCCATCAGACCTGGCTACGCGAACCCGCGACCGGGCGCTATCGGCTCGACGTGTTCCGTGAACCGCACGTCGGTGATCGATGGGTGTGCCGCCGCGACCCAACGATCACCCTGCCCTACGAAGAACTGATTCGCCACACCAGCGAGGGCATTCCGTACGCGACTCCCGAGGTCGCACTCCTGTTCAAGGCAAAGGCACGCCGCGACAAGGACGAAGCCGACTTCCGGCGCGCGCTACCCGCGATGGACCGATCCCAAAGGTCCCGGCTGTTCGAGTGGCTGTCGCGGGTGCACCCCGATCACCCATGGCTGGAAAGCATTTCGACTCACCCGGATTGACCGGTCCGAATCCCGCGGGACGATCAATGCGGTGCGCACCCCTTGTGTGCAGTACACACTGCCTATGCCGGATGCGCGGCCGACACATGGAATGCGCACCGGTGGCACCTCGTTCGAACGACCGGACTCAGACGGGTACCGTCGCGGCCTCGAGATCAACTGCCACACCCGCCCTACGACCGGGCAGTGCGAGTGCGACCACCGCGCCCAGTAGGGCAAGTGCCGCACCGACTTTGATCGCCGGACCGAATCCGTCGGTGAATTCCCGCACCGAACCGTATCCACCGGTCGCGGCGAAAACCGCTGCCGCGATCGCGATTCCGAAGACGCCGCCCAACTCACGCATCATGCTGTTCGCGCCTGCCGCCTTGCCGAGCATCGAGTGTTCGACCGCGCCGACCACCGAACTCTGCGCCGACGGCAACACCATCGAGGTACCGACGCCGGAGACGATGAACGGCATGACGAAGGAGCCGTAGGTCATTGCCGGGTCGGCGATGACGGCGATCCAGAACATGCCGCCCGCCATCAGGACCAGCCCGCTCACCATCAACGGCCGCTCCCCTATCCGGTCGGCCAACGCACCTGCGACCGGCGCGCAGAAAAACAGCGTGAGAGTCCACGGCAGCAGCCGCAATCCGGCGCCGAGTGGCCCGTAGTGCAGCACCGCCTGCAAGAACTGCGCGTAGAAGAACACCTCGCCGAACAGAGCGGCGAAGGTCAGGAAGATGGCGGTATTGCCCGCCGCGAAACCACGGTTCACGAAAAGCCGCATCGGAAACATCGGCTCGCGCGTGCGCGCCTCCCAGGCCGCGAAGGCGATCAGCAATGCGATTGCCCCGACCACCGCGATCAGCACCTCCGAACTCGACCAGCCCGCGATATTGCCGCGCACCAAACCCCACACCACACCGAATGCGCCGCCGGTGACCAATGCCAACCCGGTGCCGTCCACCGCGGTATCGGAGCCGAAGCCTTCCGGAACCCGAGCCGCTACCAGTGGCAGCGCGAGCAGCCCGATCGGCACGTTCAGCCAGAAGATCCATTGCCAGGACAACCCCTCCGCGACGGCCCCGCCGACCAGCGGACCACACGCGACCGCGAGTCCGGTGATGCCCTGCAGCAGTCCCATGGCCATACCGCGCTTCTCTGGCGCGAATGCCGCGCTGACCAGCGCCAAAGCCAGACTCATGATCAATGCCGCGCCGATGCCCTGCACCACGCGCGCGGCGATCAGAGTCGCGACGGAGGTCGATATCGCGCAGGCCGCGGACGCGGCGACGAAGATGGCGAGCCCGACCATGAACATCCGCTTGCGCCCGAAGCGGTCGCCGAGTACCGCAGCGGTCATCAGCAGGACGGCGAAGCTGAGATTGTAGCCGTTGACGGTCCATTCGAGCGTCTGCAGAGACGCCCCTAGGTCGTGCCGAATGGTGCTGAGCGCGGTGGCGACGACCAGGGTGTCCAGTGCCGCCATCAGCGACGCGACCGCGCCGAGTACTAGTACCCAGCGCTGTGTCACCGCCGAAATGATCGGTGTGCTCACGGTGGTCCTTCCTGTGGTTTCGGCGCGCCCGATGGTTCGGACACGCACAGATACCGACCGGCGGCGGCCCGAAACTCATCGCACCGATGAGTTCTGGGCGGTACGGCGGTCGATATTCAGAGGGGCCACCATTCGGTGTGCCCGGAAGGACAGCACATGTCAGACAGCGATGAATTCGCCGCCCGTACCGCGCCGTACCGGCGCGAGTTGCTCGCCCACTGCTATCGCATGCTCGGTTCGGTCGACGATGCCGAGGATCTGGTGCAGGAGACGTTGCTGCGGGCCTGGCGCGGGTACGGCGATTTCGAGGGTCGGGCTTCGATGCGGACCTGGCTGTACCGGATCGCCACCAATGCCTGCCTCAATGCGCTCGAGCATCGACGCCGCGTGCTGCCCACCGGATTGTCCGAGCCCACCGCGGATCCCACCCAGGCGGTGCACTTCGCGTCTGAAACGCCATGGCTGCAACCGATGCCGGACGTGCTGGTCACACCGGAGACTTCGGATCCGGCCGCCATCGTCGCGGCGCGCGAGGGTATGCGGCTGGCATTGATCGCGGCTTGGCAGCATCTGCCGCCGCGTCAGCGTGCGGTGTTGATATTGCGAGATGTGTTGCATTGGAGGGCCGCCGAGGTTGCCGAGCTACTCGGGACCAGCGCGGCCGCGGTCAACAGCATGCTGCAGCGCGCACATGCCGCGCTCGCGGAGCTGGAACCGGACACGCCGGTCGCCGAACCGGACGACCCCGAAATCCGCGCCCTGCTGGATCGCTATGCTGCCGCGTTCGAAGCCGCCGATATGGATACGCTCGTCACGCTGTTGCGATCGGATGCGGTGTGGGAGATGCCGCCGATCGAGGAATGGTTCCGCGGCAATACCACGATCGTGGAACTGGTTCGGTCGAAGTGTCCGTATAGGGCGGGCGAGGTCCGGATGGTGCCGATCGCCGCGAACGCTCAGCCCGGATTCGCGTTCTACCTGCGGGGGCAGGCGCAATCGCTGCAGATCCTCACGGTGACGCCGACCGGGGTCGCGCATGTCGTCTCGTATCACGACAGCTCGATGTTCGCCGCATTCGGACTGCCCACATCATTGGTGGCGACCGCGCGCCCCGAGCCGGTATTGCCATGAGCGAAGATCTGCTCGAGCGGGCGGTCGCCTATCTGCTTTCTGTGCTGCCCGACCTAGGTTCCGATCTGTCGACGCCGACAGGCTGTCGGGGCTGGAATACGCGCATGCTGCTCGCGCATGTGGACGAGTCGATTGCCGCGCTGCGAGAAGGTTTGACGGGCGGGCAGGTTGCCATGCCGGGCGCACCGCTGCCGAATTGTGCGGGAACGCTGCACATCCGGAGTCGAGCCATGGCCCTGCTCGGCGCCTGGGCGAATGAGCGCCCCCGCTCGGTGGTCGTTTTCGGAAGGCCGGTGCCCGCCCATGTCTTGGGCACCGTCGGTGCCCTCGAATTGGCGGTCCACGCCTGGGATCTCGCCGCCGCGCGATCGAACCCGCCGCCTATCCCCGACCGCCTCGCCCGCGAATTACTTTCGGTGGCACCGGAACTCGTACCGCTAGCCGACCGATCGCCGCTATTCGCTGCGCCGATCGAACCGCGGACCACCGCCCCGGGCGACCAGCTCCTCGCCTACCTCGGCCGAACCCGACCAGCATCCTGAAGTACCCGAGCGCATCGGTGCAGGGCCCTCGCATACACCGCGAACACCTCGCAGAAGGTGCATCCTATGCGCGGCACGCACCAGGTGTGCGCCAGAGATGGCCGAGCCCACCAAACGCGACCAGCGCCCTCGACCTGCCCACCAACGAGCATTCAGATATGACCGCGCACACCTCCACAAGGAGCAACCTGCGCGCGGTGCGCACCAAGTGTGCGCCATGAGTGGTCCGAGCGCTCAGTCGGTTGCCCGGGTTTCGGGACGGCGTGCGTCTGCGAACAGGGTGGGATAGGCACCGGGGAACCAGCGGTGCATGGCGAGCGCGCCTGCGAATACCGCCGCAGCGATAGCGAGCGCCGAGGCACCGAGAACTGTTGCCGCACTGATCAAGCCGACGGCAACGGGGCCGGCGAACATGCCGACGTCATGGGTCAGACGCCAGGCACCGAGGAATTCCGCACGTCGCCCCGGCGGTGCGACGCTCGCGCCGACCGTCATGATGATGCCGTTGCTGACGCCATTCGCGAGCCCGAGCAGTACTGCGGCACCGGTGAGTTCGAGCGCCGTCGAGGTGAACGGAAGCGCCGCGAAGCCCACCGCGAACAGCAACATCGACGGCACACCGGTGGCGCGACTGCCGTACCGATCGAGCAGGGCGCCGCCCGGATAGGACAGCAGCACATCCATTGCCCCGGCAATGCCGAATATCAGGCTCGTGGCGACGGCACTCGCGCCGATATGCGCGGCCCACAGCGGAAGCAGCGCGATGCGGGTCGCCCGAGCACCACCCATCAGCAGCGCCGCCAGCCCGAGTGTGCCCAGTACCCTGCGGTTTTCGACGACCACCGACCGCAAGGTGTGATCGGCGCCGTCCATATCGTCACCGTCAGCCGAGCGGATGGCGAGCATCGCCGCGCCCGCTACCACGGTTGTGCCGAACTGCAACCACAGCGCACCGCTCGGCCCCATCCCATAGACCATCCCGGCACCGATGAACGGCCCGCAGAACGACCCGAGGCGCGAGGCACCAGCCAACGCCGAGAACGCCCGACCCCGCTCCTGCGGTGTCACTACCGACACGATGTAGGACTGTCGCGCCAGACCCCATACCGCACTGGCGGTTCCATTGAGCAGCACACCAACCGCCAGCACCCCGGTATGCGGTGCGAAGATCGCGCACAGCACCCCGACCAGGCCGAGGCCCGAACCGACTGCGATCGCCCAGCGCTCGCCGATGCGTGCGACGATCCGCCCCGCGGGCAGATCCGCCAGCACCATCCCCAACCCACTCAGCGCGACAACGATTCCGGCAACACCGGCCGAAGCACCGAGGTCCAACGCGCGCAGCGCGTACATCGGTGCGGCCGCACCGGATCCGATGCCGTAGAGCACCACCGGCACGAACACCGTCCACACCAGCGTGCGCAGGCGAGCGGATTCCGTTGTGGCGCTGACCCGTTCGCTCACAGCGCCCGCGCCATGCGGAGTCGACACCGCAGCGGTGGCTGAACTTCGGCATGAACAAGAACAGGACGCTGTCCGACCGGATACGGCCTGGTACAGCCGCTCACTGCGCGAGCGCCGGTCGCCGGGCGTACCGGCTCTCCGGTCGCGGCAGACCGAAGTGGTCGCGCAATGTGGTTCCGGTGTATTCGGTGCGGAACAGCCCGCGCCGCTGCAGGATCGGGACGACCTGCTCGGCGAAGACCTCCAGGCCACCCGGGTAATAGGGCGGCATCACATTGAAACCGTCGGCGGCGCCGTTGCGGAACCATTCCTCGATGGTGTCGGCGACCTGCTCCGGTGTACCGGCGAAGACCCGATGTCCGCGGGCACCGGCGAGACGATGCAGCAGTCCGCGCACGGTGGGCCGCTCCCGCTGCACGATCCCGGCGACCACTTGCCGACGGCTGCGCTCATTATCGGTGACATCGCCCGCGTCGCTGAACAATTCGAGCGGCACCGGTTCATCCAGCGGCAGGTGGCGCAGGCTCTCACCCGCGATGCCCTCCAACTGCTTCAGCCCGTATTCGGGCACTGTGAGCTCGTTGAACTCCCGCTCCAACTGTTTGGCCGCCGCCTCGGTATCGCCGATGAACGGGCTGATACCGGGCAGGATTTTGATCTGCTCGGCGTCACGTCCGAATTCGGCGGCCTTGGCCTTGATATCAGAGTAGAACGCCTGCGCATCCTCGAGCCGCTGGTGCGCGGTGAAGATCGCCTCGGCGTACCGGCCCGCGAACGCCCGTCCGTCATTCGATGCACCGGCCTGCACGAGCACCGGATGCCCCTGCGGCGTGCGCGGAGCGTTGAACGGCCCACGCACACTGAGATATTCACCGACGAAGTCGATCGGATGGATCTTGGCCGGATCAGCGTAGATGCCCGCTTCCTGGTCCAGCAGGATGGCGTCGTCCTCCCAGCTGTCCCACAGCGCGACGACCGCATCGACGAATTCCCGTGCCCGCGCATACCGCGTCGCATGATCGGGATGTTTCTCGAGCCCGAAATTCGCTGCGGCGAGGTCGGTTCCGGTGGTGACGATATTCCAACCCGCCCGGCCGCCGGAGATGTGGTCCAGCGTGGAGAACAGCCTGGCCAGGTTGTATGGCTCGTAGTAGGTCGTCGATGCGGTGGCGATCAGACCGAGATGGGTTGTGGCCGTCGCGATCGCGGTGAGCAACGTGATCGGTTCCAGACCGGCGGCCGCATTGTGTTCGACATTGGTGCGCAGTGCGGGTCCGTCGGCGAAGAACACCGCGTCGAGTTTCGCGGCTTCGGCCGTGCGGCCGATCTCCTGGTAGTAGGCGACATCGTAGATCCGGTCGGGTCGGCTCTGCGGATGCCGCCAGGCCGCCTCATGATGTCCGGAGGGGTAGATGAACGCGTTGAGGCTGAGTTGCCGGGTCATGAGGCCTTCTTCTCATCGTGCAGGGCTGCGACATCGACGCCGAGGCTGGAAAGCAGCAGCTCGCGCAGGCGGTTGAAGTCCGGATCGATATGGCGGCGTGGACGTTCCAGATCGATGCGCTGATCGACGGCGATGCGTCCCTCGTCGAGGACGAGCACGCGGTCGGCGAGCAGCACCGCCTCATCGACATCATGGGTCACCAGCAAAACGGCAGGCTTGTGCCGGGCGCACAGATCCTGCAGCAGCACATGCATTTTGATGCGGGTGAGCGCGTCCAGCGCACCGAAGGGCTCATCGGCCAGCAGCAACTCCGGCTCCCGGACCAGCGACCGCGCCAGGGCGACGCGCTGCTGCTCACCGCCGGAAAGCTCCTTGGGCCAGGCCTTTTCCCGCCCGGCAAGTCCAACTTCGGCCAAAGCAGTGCGGCCGCGCTCGGCGGCATCGGCACCCTTCAAACCGAGAGTCACATTGTCCAGCACCCGATTCCACGGCAGCAGGCGCGAATCCTGGAAGACCACCGCACGTTCCGTCGGCACCCGCAACTCACCCGAGCCCAGCACATCACGATCCAGCTCGGCCAACGCGCGCAACAAGGTGCTCTTACCCGAACCACTGCGCCCGAGCAGGGCGACGAATTCGCCGCGTGCGATATCGAGATCGATGCCGTGCAACACCACACGATCGCCGAAACCCCTGCGCAGCGCGCGGGTTCGGACCACATTCAGTCCGCGATCGTCTGTCGCCATGACAGCACCCTCCGTTCCGTCGCGCGCACGGCGAGATCGCCGAACAGTCCGAGCAGTCCGTATATCACCAGGCCGACGACGATGACGTCGATCTGGCCGTAGGTGCGCGCCTGCGTCATCAGATAGCCGATGCCGCTGGTGGCATTCACCTGTTCGACCACGACGAGCGCCAGCCAGGAGATGGTGACCGCCAGCCGCAAGCCCGTGAAGAATCCGGGCAGCGAACCGGGCAGCGCGATCCGGCGAATGAAACTCCACCGCGAAAGACCCACCGTCGCGGCCAATTCCACATACCGGCTGTCGACGCCGCGCAGTTGCGCGTGAGTATTGATGTAGATCGGAATCGCGACACTGGTCGTGATGACGATCAGCTTCATCTCCTCGCCGATGCCGAACCACACGATGAACAGCGGAATCAGCGCCAGCGTGGGAATCGAGCGTTTGATCTGAACCGGCCCGTCCAACAGGGCTTCACCGACCCGGCTCAACCCGGCGATCAAGGCGAGCAGCACACCGATCACCACGCCGAACCCGAGACCCCAGGCCGCGCGCTTCAGCGAGGTCAGCAGATTCGACTGCAGTCTGCCGTCGGCCAGCAGATCGCGAGCCGTCTCGGCGACCGTCCACGGCGCCGGCAGTGTCTGCTCATCCAGTGCGCCCGTGGCGGATCCGATCACCCATGCCGCGATCAGCAGTACGGGCCCGATGGCAATGCCGAACGGAATCGGGCGGCCCGGCCCGAGCCGAGGCCGTGTCAGTTTGCGGCGGGCCAATACCGGCTCCGCTGCGGTGCGTGAACTTCGTCCGATCCGGCCGAGTACTCCGGCATCCAAGGTAGCCATTGCTATTTCGCCTTCGGTTCGAATAAGGCACCGCTCTCGGTGACTGCCTGGGTGACGACAGCGTCGAAGCGCAGATCGAAATCGTCGGCAGCGCGCACCTTCTTGGGCAGTTCGCCCGCCTTGTCGATCGCATCGATGGTGCCCTGCTGACGATCGATGAGCTGCTGATCCAGATGCGGGAAGGTGTAGGTACCGAGCGAGTCGACGATGCGCTTGGCGTCATCCGCGCTGACCTTCTGGTTCTCGACGTAGTACTTACGCGCCCACTCCTCCTGGTGGGTATTGACCCACTGGTAGGCGCGAACATAGGCGGCGACCACCGCCCGAGTCGCGGCCGCCTTGGCCGGATCGGTCACCGCGGCGCGGCGCGCGTAAAGATAGCCGACACCACCGTAGATGCCAGCGGTCTCCGAATCCGGGATCAGTGACGCACCCGGTGTGCGCAGCAGCCGAGTGACATTCGGTTCGACCAGCGGCGCGATATCGACCTGACCGGTGCGCACCGCGTCCAGGAATTCCGCGAGTTGCAGCCGAACCAGTTGCACATCAGTGGATTTCAGCCCCGCCTTGGCGATCGCGCGCAGCACCGCGGCCTGTTGGGCGGTCCCTTCCGCGTAGGCGATCTTCTTACCCTTGAGATCGGCCAGCGTGGTGGCCGTTTTACCCGGCGCCACCGCGAGTTTCAATGCGCTGGGATTGGACTGGTAGGCCGCGATTATCGGCACGTCCTGCCCGGCGACCTGCGCATGGATCGGCGGAACATCGCCGACGGTCGCGACATCGGCGGCGCCGGCCCGGAATGCCTCCAGAATGGCCGGTCCGCCGATGAAATTGGCGAATTCGACCTTGAACGGCAGTTTGTCCAGTTCGCCGGAGAACTGGAGGACCGACTTGAACCGCTCGGACTGGTCGGCGAGCACGAGTTTAGTGCCTGCGGGGATTTCGGTGGGCAGCGGGGCATCGGTCTTACCGACCGGCTTATCGTCGCTCGCGCAGCCGGTCACACCCAAGCTCGCAACGGTCGCCGCAGCGAGCAACGCGGCGATTGTGCGGCCGCGCAGGCCGGTCAGGAACGTACGTGGTCGGAACATAGGGTGATTGAATCAAGACCAAACCGGCACGCATACGGTTTGCCTTGGCGTGATTCCAACTGCTTTCACCCACCCCGCCGGCGGTCACCCCCTCAGCGCGGCGCCGCCGCGGAGACCGTCGCGCGCACCTGCTCCTGATACCGCTGAATGTACGGCAGGATCTGTTGGTCGATGATCTTGTTGTACTCCTCGGGGCGCTGCATCGGATTGGCGTGCCCGGTATTTCGCGGCATGACGACCAGCAGCGAGCCGTCGACGCCACCGGCCCGCTCGATGAGCACCTGATGGGAGTAATCGACATCAACCACCCGGTCGTTATTCGGATTACGCGGACGGATGAAGACGATGGCCGGGCGCGGTTTGTCCTCGGCGGGCCGCGATAGCGCGCGCAGATCGTTGATCGCACCGCCCGCCACGATGGCCAGGAACTGTGTTTCGATCAGCCCGTTGCTGGCCGCGTCTTTGGAAAAGACCTTCTCGCGCAACACTTCTCGGACAACATCACGCATTGGCTCCAGCCGAATCCCGGGCAACCCATTGGTCCCGCGATCGACGAATCGGTCACGACGCGCATAGGTTTCGACCGCCAGCCGCAGTGTGCGGCTCTCCCGCGCCCCTGGCAGCCAGCCCATCCAGCGCACCATATCCTCGCCCGCACCACGACTCTCCGGACGCACCGCATTCAAATCCACCGGTGTGCAGTCCAGAATCACCCCTACCAGGCGCAGATCGCTGTCGAGGTGGATATGCCGTGCGACCTCGAGCGCGATGACCCCGCCCATACTGTGTCCCACCAGCACGATGTTCTTCAGCCCCGACATCTGGGCGGCGCGGATGATCAGATCCGCGATCACCTTGGTGTCGATACCTTGATTGTCGTATTTGATGGCCCAGACCACGCCCATATCACTGAGAGCGGGCAGTGCGGCCGCGGTATTGCTGGCATTGAGACCGCCGAGACCCACCATATCGACGACGACGGTGTCCCAGTCGCGATCATGCGCGGGGGTGGCAATCGGCAGCACAGCGGGTTCGGTGCGCGCGAGCCGATCGCGTTCCGGGGTGACGTCGTGCACCCAGTACTGGGCGAACACGATGAGCCCAGCGAGCAATATCAAGGCGACCCGCAGCACCGCCGACCTGGTACGGCGCAACGTCTGCCACCCGTGCCCGAGACGAGTCTCCCGAAGCCGGGCCCTCCGTCGCGCGTTATCCCAGTCCGAGACGGTGGACGGGTGCCGATCGTCCAACGGCGACATCTAACCCACTGTAGGTACGGTTCGCGAGTGCTGCCAGGCGAGTACCCCCGGCCACCACCGAGGCGGAGGCGATCATCTTCGCCGACAAACCTCAGATCAGCAGGTCGAGCTCACGCGGCGTCGCAGATCCGCAAACAGCTCGAGCACTGGAATCTGGTGGCTGCGTCCAGTATTGAGCTGTGCCGGTGACGCCGGTTGCGGTCAGGGCAGTTCGCCGGTTTCGACGAGGGTGGCGAGCTTGCCGAGTCCGATTCGGGTCCGGTCCTCGCAATCGCCGCGCAGACCTACCGGCCGAGCGCAGACCAACCGGGAGTGAACCAACCGGGAGTGAACCAACCAGGCGCCGCGGCAGAGAATCGTTCGCGATCCCATCCACCGGCACCTGCGGGCACCGCACCGACCAACTCGACCCCGGTAACCCGAGGAAGATCACTGCGATTGCACTCCTCGGCAAGCCCCGGCGAACCGGGCCAGGAACCGATCACCAAACCCGCACAGCGGACACCGGCAGATGACAGTGCGCGCGTGGTCAATTCGCTGTGGTTGAGGGTCCCCAGTCCCGCTGCGGCAACAACGAGCACCGGGGCATCGAGCTTCTGCGCCAACTCGAGCAGCGTGAACTCGCCCAGGCGGACCAGCAATCCGCCTGCCCCTTCCACCAAGGTCAGATCCGCATCAGCGAGTGAGTCGATGGCGGCGGCGGTTTCACTAAGCGTCAACAGCGGCTGCCCGCACCGACGTGCGGCGGTATCCGGCGCCAGCGGATCAGGATAGCGGGCGATCTCGACCGTTCTCCGCACACCGGTGAGGCGTTCGACTTCGGCGAGATCGCCGGATTCGCCCGGTGCTACACCGGTTTGGGCCGGTTTGCACACTGCCACCGATCGCCCCGCCGCCAGTGCGGCCGCGGCCACCGCGGCGGTCACCACGGTCTTGCCGACCTCGGTCGACGTACCGGTCACGAACAGCACACTCATGCGGTCACCAATCCACGCGCCTGCGTCAGCACCTCGCCGAGAACCGTTGCGATGGTGTCGAGTTCGTCGGAGGTCAGATTCGCCCGGGCGGTGAGTCGCAACCGCGATGTCCCCTCGGGCACCGTCGGCGGACGGAAGCATCCGACGTCGAGTCCACGTGCACGGCATGCCTGCGCAGCGTCATATGCGACCTGTGCCTCACCGAGCACCACCGAGACAACTGCCGAATCCGGTTGCGCCACACCGGCAATACGTGCGATATCGGCGGCCCGCTGCAACACCCGACCCGCCAGCTCGGGTTCCCGACGCAATAGCCGCAGCGCCGCCCGCGCCGCGCCGACCGCGGCCGGTGCGAGCCCGGTATCGAAAATGAATGTGCGCGCGGCATCGATCAGGTGCGCACGCACCCGCTCGCCGGCCAACGCCACACCACCCTGTGCGGCAAAGGCTTTCGACAGGGTCGCGGTGACCACGAGATCCGGTTCCCCGGCCAGGCCGACCTCGTGCACCACCCCGCGCCCACCCGTGCCGCGCACACCGAGCCCATGTGCCTCATCCACGATCAACACCGCGCCATTCGCCCGGGTAACCCGATGCAACTCGGCCAGCGGAGCCAGATCACCATCGGCGCTGAATACCGAATCGGTAAGTACCAGTGCCCTTTCCTCGCTCCGCTCGGCCAGCAACCGCTCGACCGCCTCGACATCGCAATGCGCGGCGATCTCCACCCGCGAGCGCGAGAGTCGGCAGGCATCCACCAGCGAAGCGTGACTGCCCGCATCGGAGACGACCAGCGCGCCCCGCCCGGCTAGCGCGGTCACCACCCCGAGATTGGCGGCGTAGCCGGAGGCGAAGACCAAACCGGTCTCGGCGCCGACGAATTCGGCGAGTTCGGTCTCGAGCTGCTCGTGTTCGGCAGTGGTGCCGGTGACGAGCCGGGATCCGGTCGACCCGGTGCCCCAGCGGCGCACGGCATCGATCGCGCCCTCGATCACCTCCGGGTGACGCACCAGGCCGAGATAGTCATTGGAGGCTAGGTCGATCGACGGCGACTGTGCCGCACGCGGTCGCAGCTCACGGCGCAACCCGACGCGCACGCGCTCGGCGGCGCGTTCATCAAGCCAGCCCAACGGATCGGTAGTCACAGCTCCGCAGCATACTTGAACACCGTTCAGGGCGCCTGCCCAGGGTCGGGTACTGGTACCGTGGGAGCCACTTGTTGAAGGTCGCCACCGACCATCGGTGGCGCGGCACTTCCGCCAAAGGGAGTAGGGCCGAATGCCACGGTGGGCGATAGTCGTCGAAGAGACAACAGGTTCCGGCGATCACAAGCGTTGGTCGCCGCGGGTACTCGCGGAGGTGGTCGGCACTCGCGAACATGCCCTGACCAAATTGCACTCGCTCGTGCCCACATTCACTCCGCAGCATCCGCGACTTCCCGGCCGCCGGATCCTGCTGCGCGACGGCGATAACTATCTGCTGATCGCCCGCGGTTGGGCCGATGACTACCACTGCGTCTTCCGAGTATGGGAGATCGTCTCCGACACCGACCGTCCCGAGAGCGCGGGAGTCGAACACGGGACCCGCAAACGCGCCTGACGCGTCAGGCTTGGGCGGCGGCGACCATACCGGCGGTGATGCGTTCGATGTCCTCGGTCGTGCTGATGAACGGCGGCATGGTGTAGATGAGATCACGGAACGGGCGCAGCCAGACGCCCGCTTCGACGGCGGCATGGGTGGCCTTGCGCATATCCACCGGATGATCGAGTTGCACAACCCCGATCGCCCCGAGCACCCGCACATCCGCCACCCCGGGCAGCGAACGCGCCGGGGCCAGACCGGTTTCCAATTCCGATTGGATCCGGGCCACTTCGGCACGCCAATCCCGTTGCAGCAGTAGCTCGATCGAGGCAACCGCGACCGCACAGGCCAGCGGGTTACCCATGAAGGTCGGACCGTGCATGAGCCCGCCGTGCTCGGCGCTGATGGTCTCGGCGATGCGGGAGGTGCACAACGCGGCAGCCAAGGTCAGATATCCGCCGGTGAGCGACTTGCCGACGCACATCACATCCGGACTCACTCCGACGTGATCGGCCGCGAAAAGCGCTCCGGTGCGCCCGAATCCGGTGGCGATCTCATCGAAGACCAACAGCACCCCGTACTCATCGCTCAGGCGTCGCAGATCGGTCAGATACCGCGGATCGTGCCAGCGCATCCCGCCCGCGCCCTGCACGACCGGCTCAACGATGACGGCCGCGAGTTCGTCGGCATGCGCGGCCAACAGCTGCTCGAATTCGGCCACGTACTCGACCGAATACTCGAGCGGTGGCGCCGGGGCGAAGATCTGCTCGGCGAGCACATCGGTCCACAGTGCGTGCATGCCGCCCTGCGGATCGCACACGCTCATCGGCGTGAAGGTATCGCCGTGATACCCACCGCGCCAGGTGAGCAGCCGTCGCTTGTCCGGCTGACCCGCCGCACGCCAGTACTGCAGGCACATCTTGACCGCGACCTCGACCGATACCGAACCGGAATCGCACAGGAATACCTTGTCCAGACCGGCGGGCGTCAGCTCGACGAGTAACGCGGCCAGTCGGGCCGCCGGTTCATGGGTGAGCCCGCCGAACATCACATGACTCATCCGCTGCGACTGCGCCACCAGCGCGGCATCCAGGACCGGATGCCGGTAACCGTGGATAGCGGCCCACCACGAACTCATCCCGTCGACCAATTCCCGACCGTCGGCGAGGGTGAGCCGGGTTCCGGAAGCACCGGAAACCACCAGCGGTTCGGTCGTCGCGGGAAAGCCACCGTAGGGATGCCAGACATGTTCGGCGTCGATGGCGGTGATCTCGTCAGGGGTCAATGCCACAGGATTCCTCGCGGTCGCGTGACAGCCCAAGAGGGCTTGAACGGTGTTCAAGTTACCACTCGAGCTGCGCGCGCACGATATCGAGTCGAATTCCGCACCCACGCGAGCGCTCCGACGTATCCTTTGACTCAGTCAAAGATTGGGAGCCGCCGTGACCACCATTGCCGCCGCCGATATCGACGCCGTGCGCGAATTCAACCGCCGCTACACCCGGGTCATCGGGGTACTGCGCGAGGGCCTGCTGGACAGCGAATATTCACTAACCGAAGCGCGAATCATGTTCGAATTGGCCAATTCCGGCGCGACCGAGGTCGTCACGCTGCGACGCACGCTCGACCTGGACCCCGGCTATCTGAGCCGCATCCTGGCCCGCTTCGAAAAGGACGGACTGGTCCAGCGCAATCGCTCCGAAAGCGACGGTCGCCGCCAAGAGGTCCGGCTGACCGAACGCGGCAAGGAGATCTTCGCCGTACTCAACCAGCGCTCGAGCGCCGAAGTCGGCTACCTGCTCAATGCGCACAAACCAGCCGAGCGCGCGGCACTGATCACCTCCATGCGCACCATCCAGCGAATTCTCGACGGACCAGCCCCCGGCACACTGGTGCTCCGCGCCCCGAAATCCGGCGACTACGGCTGGGTCATCCAGCGCAATGCCGCGCTCTACGCCGCCGAATACGGGTGGGACACCAGCTACGAGGCACTCGTGGCCCGCATTGTCGCGGACTATTTGGACGACCACGACGAGCGTCGCGAATACGCCTGGATCGCCGAATACGACGGCGAACCGGTGGGCTGCGTCTTCTGTGTCGCGGAGGACGAGATAACCGCCCGCCTGCGGCTACTGCTCGTCGAGCCGACCGCGCGCGGCCTCGGCGTCGGCTCCGCACTGGTCGAGCGCTGCGTGCGATTCGCGACCGAGGTGGGCTACCGCGAGATGGTGCTGTGGACCAACGACATCCTCACCTCGGCGCGGCGTATCTATCAGCGCGCGGGTTTCGAACTCGTGGAATCGAATTCGCATCACAGCTTCGGCCACGATCTGGTCGGCCAGACCTGGCGGCTGACACTGGAGCAGTGAAACTCAGTCGATATTGCTGTGGGATTACCAGGACGGCTATATCGCGGGCGTCCTGGTCTGGCTGCGGCATGCGGTATTCGGCGCACTCGCCCGGCTGGCCACCCGGATAGGCTACCGGCGACTCTGGCCCGAAACCGGCCCCGACCAGGACTGACTCGTCCGGCCGCAACCACCCGCACGCAGCGCCATCCGGCTGGCGCTAGTGTCGTTGACATGGCTCAGCCCGACGCAGCGCCCGGTGAGGTGACACCCCTCGGTGTCTGGCCCGGAACCGCCTACCCACTGGGCGCGACCTACGACGGCGCAGGCACTAATTTCTCGGTGTTCTCCGAAGTTGCCGACGCGGTCGAGTTGTGCCTTATCGCCAGGGACGGCACCGAAACCAGAGTGCCACTGGAAGAGGTCGACACCTACGTCTGGCACGCCTATCTCCCGACCATCGGACCGGGCCAGCGCTATGGGTTCCGGGTGCACGGACCCTACGATCCCGAGCACG
This sequence comes from Nocardia sp. NPDC049737, assembly GCF_040674755.1. Classification (NCBI taxonomy): domain Bacteria; kingdom Bacillati; phylum Actinomycetota; class Actinomycetes; order Mycobacteriales; family Nocardiaceae; genus Nocardia; species Nocardia sp. NPDC049737. The sequence continues at coordinate 41,390 of NZ_JBFANH010000025.1, forward strand.
GATTGCGCTGCGATCCAAGCAAATTGCTGCTCGATCCCTACGGCAAGGCCTTCGACGGCGAATTCGACAACGACTCCTCGCTCTACACCTACGGCCAGGATTCGCTGGGGCACACCATGACCGGCGTGGTGATCAACCCGTTCTTCGATTGGGGCGCCGACCGTCCACCGAATCGGCCCTACCACGAAACGGTCATCTACGAGGCGCACGTCAAGGGCATGACGATGACCCACCCGGATATTCCGGAGGAATTGCGCGGCACCTACGCCGGGATCGCGCATCCGGCAATCGTGGAACACCTGAAAGAACTCGGCATCACCGCGATCGAGCTGATGCCGGTACACCAATTCCTGCACGACCGTGTCCTTTTGGATCAGGGCCTGCGAAACTACTGGGGCTACAACAGCTTCGGCTATCTCGCCCCGCACAACGAATACGCGGCCAGCCCGCGCGGCGGCGCCGCGGTCACCGAATTCAAGGCCATGGTGCGGGCATTGCATGCCGAGGGCATCGAGGTGATCCTCGATGTCGTCTACAACCACACCGGCGAGGGCAATCACCTCGGGCCGACCCTGGCCTTCCGCGGTATCGACAATGCCGCCTACTATCGCCTGGTCGACGAGGACCCATCGCACTACATGGACTACACCGGCACCGGTAACAGCCTGAACGTGCGCCATCCGCATACGCTGCAGCTGATCATGGACTCGCTGCGGTACTGGATCCTGGATATGCACGTCGACGGCTTCCGCTTCGACCTTGCCGCCACGCTGGCCCGGGAACTGCACGATGTCGACCGGCTCTCCACCTTCTTCGATCTGGTGCAACAGGATCCGGTGGTCAGCCAGGTGAAGCTCATCGCAGAGCCGTGGGATGTCGGCGAGGGCGGCTACCAGGTCGGCAACTTCCCGGGCCAGTGGACCGAATGGAATGGCAAGTACCGCGACACAGTTCGCGACTACTGGCGCGGTGAACCCGCCACCCTCGGCGAATTCGCCTCCCGGCTCACCGGATCCTCGGATCTGTACGAGGCCACCGGGCGCAGGCCGAGCGCGAGTATCAACTTCATCACCGCCCACGACGGCTTCACACTGCGGGATCTGGTGTCCTACAACGAGAAACACAACCAAGCCAATGGCGAGGGCAATCGCGACGGCGAGAGCTACAACCGCTCCTGGAACAGCGGGGTGGAGGGCCCCACCGACGATCCGGAGATACTCGCGTTGCGCGCCAAACAGAGTCGAAATCTGCTGGCCACGCTGGTGCTGAGTCAGGGCACACCGATGCTCGCGCACGGCGACGAAATGGGCCGCACCCAACAGGGCAATAACAATGTCTACTGCCAGGATTCACCGCTTGCCTGGATGGATTGGTCGCTGATGCAGACGAATTCGGACCTGTTCGAATTCACCAAGCGGGTGATCGCACTGCGCACCGAGCACCCGATATTCCGACGCCGCCGCTTCCTTGCGGGCCGGCCGATCCGGTCGAAAGATCATGCCCGCGATATCGCGTGGCTCACCCCGGCAGGTGAGGAAATGACCCCCGCGGACTGGGACAGCGGTTTCGGCAAGTCGCTGACGGTATATCTCAACGGCCTCGGCATCAACGAACCCGGTCCACGCGGCGAACGCATTACCGACGATTCGTTCCTGCTGTGCTTCAACGCCCACGACAGCGGCCTGGACTTCGCGCTGCCGAACTCCGACTACGGCGCGCAATGGGCTGTCGCACTGGATTGTTCGGTACCCGACGGTCGCGCCGATGCCACCTACCCGGCGGCGAGCACCATCGCCATCCCCGCCCGCTGTCTGCTCGTCCTCCACTGCCCCGTATAACCGAAACCGCCAATGATCGAGACGCCAAAGATCGAGACGCACAAGTCCGATATGCAGACCCACCACACCGATCCCATCTCCCGCGGCCGCACTCCCGCCCGACAGACAACGATCCGCAGCACCTACCGACTCCAGCTGCGCCCCGACGTGTTGACCTTCACCGATGCCCGATCGATCGCGGAATACCTACAGCAGCTGGGGATTTCGCATCTGTACCTGTCGCCGATCCTCACCGCGACGGTCGGTTCGACGCACGGATACGACGTCACCGATCCCACCACGGTTTCGGCGGGACTCGGCGGTCCGGCCGGACTCAAGGCGCTCGCGGACGAAGTGCGCAGCCGCGGTATGGGTTTGATCGTCGATTTGGTGCCCAACCACGTCGGCGTGGCCGATCCTCGGCAGAACCCGTGGTGGTGGGATGTGCTGCGCAACGGTCGCGAATCGCAGTTCGCGCATTTCTTCGATATCGACTGGAGTGCGGGCAATGGCGCGGGCGGTCGGCTGGCGCTGCCGGTGCTGCAGAGCGAAAATGATCCGGCCGCACTGACGGTGGACCGGTCCGGTTCGGAACCGATGCTGGCACTACACGATCTGCGCTTCCCCATCGCGGCGGGCACCGACGGCGACAATGCGCTTCGCATCCACGATAAACAGCACTACCGGCTGGTCAGCTGGAAGGCGGGGTTGTGCACCTACCGGCGATTCTTCGCGGTCGGCAGCCTGGCCGCCGTGCGCCAGGAGGATCCCGAGGTCTTCGAGATCACCCACCGCGAGCTGGCCGCATGGTGCGAACACGATCTGATCGACGGCGTCCGGGTCGACCATCCGGACGGATTGTCCTATCCCACCGCGTATTTGACGAAGCTGCGTCGGCTCATCGGCCCGCACCGGCTACTACTTGTGGAAAAGATCCTCGCCAATCGCGAACCATTGGATGCGACACTGCCGGTCGACGGCACCACCGGTTACGACGCACTGTCCGACTACGGCGGCGTACTGATCGACCCGGACGGCGAACAGGCGCTGACCGAACTGTCGCGCAAGCTCGCCGGGCACGGCAGCGACCGCGCCTGGATCGGTGAGACCGAACACCGCATCAAACGCGCGGTGGCGGAGAACATTCTGGCCCCCGAGATCCGGCGCCTGGTCGCCGCGATCAAACGCGACGCGCATGCCGAAAGCTTCGACACCATGGCATTGACCAATGCCACCATCGAGGTGCTGGCATTCATGCCGGTGTACCGGGTGGATTACGCACCGTTGGCCGGTATGACCGGCGCGGTGGTCGCCGAGGTGGAAAAGCGCAATAGCGAACTGACGGTGCCGCTGAGCGTGCTGGTGGCAGCGTTGGCATCCGACGGCGAGGCGGCCGTTCGATTCAGTCAGGTCTGCGGTGCGATCACCGCCAAAGCCGTCGAGGACACCATGTTCTATCAGGCGGCGCGGCTGGTATCACTGCAGGAGGTGGGCGGCAATCCGGCCCGATTCGGCCACTCGCTCAACGAATTCCATCTCTCCAATAGCGAACGCGCGCAACGCTGGCCCGCCACCATGACCACACTGTCGACACACGACACCAAGCGCGGCGAGGATGTGCGGGCCCGGATCGGGGTGCTGTCCCAAGCCGCGGAGACCTGGGCGCGTGCCGTCGAGTCCTGGCAGGAGATCAACCCCGGTCCCGACGGTGCGACGACATTGTTCCTGTTGCAGAACATGTTCGGCGTCTGGCCCGCCGACGGCCGCCCGGCCTCCTCGGTGGCGGGACTGCGCGAGCGACTGCATCTGTTCGCCGAGAAGGCGATTCGCGAGGCCGGTGTCCATACCTCCTGGGAGGAACCGGATGCCGAATTCGAGACGAAGGTGCACGGATGGTTGGATGCGGTGATCGACGGGCCGGTCGGTTCTGAAATCGGTGATCTGGTGCACGAACTCGCACCGCACGCCTGGTCGGATTCGCTGTCACAGAAGCTGCTGCAGCTGTGTGGACCCGGCATTCCCGATATCTATCAGGGCTGCGAGCTGTGGGAGGACACGCTCGTCGATCCGGACAACCGCCGCCCGGTGGACTTCGCGGTCCGCGCGGGACTGCTGCAATCACTAACCGGCACACCGGCGCTGGATACCACCGGCGCGGCGAAGATGTGGATTGTCGCCTATGCGCTGTGGTTGCGCCGCGAACGTCCGGACTGTTTCGTCGGCGGCACCTACCTGCCCCTGTTCGCCACGGGCGAGCAGGAGAGCAGACTGGTCGCCTATGCGCGCGGCCGGGCCGGTGAGACGCCCGAGGTGATCGTGGCCGCCACCCGGCACAGCCTCGGCCTGGCCGAAACCGGGTGGGCCGATACCACTTTGGAACTGCCGCAGGGCAACTGGACCGACCGGCTGACCGGCCACACCTTCCAGGGCCGGGCCCGATTGGAAAAGCTGTTCGCCCGGCTGCCGGTGGCGCTACTGGTGCGCTGAGGGCTCCTCCGGTGTAATGGCCGTTACCGTGCCGGTCTTCTCGATCAGCGTCTCGGGCACCATGCCGTCGTTGTCCTTCAGCCAGCGCCGGAGATTCACGGGTCGGTAGTCGGTGGCGTCGTGCACGGTGGAGGCCAGGCGCACGCCGCGGTCCCCGTCGGTGTACAGCCGCCGCCAGGAGTCCCAGTAGAACCGCGGGTTGCGCGGCCGGCGAATGGTGCGCAGCACATTGAGGATTCGGTATCCGATGCTGAGCGAGCGATGCAGTTCCATATGCTTCGGACCCGAGGCAGCACATCGCTGGGACAGCCCATCCAGCCGGTCGCGGTCGAAGACGAGCCCGACCGCCTCGGCCTGTTCGACCATCCAGCGCAGCGTGATATCGGAGAGTCCGCATTCCTTGTAGCCGCCGCCGATATCGCTGTGCACGCCCTCGAACCAGACCTGCTTCACCCGGTCGTAGTCGTGGGAGTACTTCACATCCGGCTCGATCGGCACCTCCCAGAGGCACGGTTCGAAATTGCGCCGCCGCTCATCAAGCGCAAGTGCATGCCGCGCGCAGTAGACATTGCGTCCGAGCTTCACATCGTGGAACCGGTGCCGCAGCGACGTCAGTCCGGGCACGCCGAGTGCGCCCACAGTATCGAAGACCCCGATGAAGTCGATCTTGGCCGGAGCGTCCCAGCAGTTCTGCTTGCGGAAGTCGATCCACTCCTGCGGCTCCTTGGGATCCGGATCCTCCGGGGTCCGCTGCGGCGCGGGCTGATGGTGAATCCGCAAGGCATCCGGATACTTTCCCTCGATCATGGCATCGGGCGTCATGATCCCGATGCGCCCGATCAGACCGGCCAGGCTACGCGCGGTGAACGCACCGCGACTGAAACCGAAGATGTAGATCTCATCCCCCGGTTGCCAGTTCAGTGCCAGATGCCAGTACGCCGAGGACAGATTCGCCTCGAGGCCGAGTCCGAACGCACCACCCATCAGGCGGTCAGCCAGGAAGCCGCGGGCGCCCGGCCCGGATACATAGCTGACCCACTGCTGGACCGGCTCCCCCGACCTTCCCGGCGCCTCGTACCGGATCGTCTGCGCGATCTTGATGATATTCGATACCGTGCTGCTGGATTCGGCCTTCCAGGTGCCGTCGCAGCAGACCACCAGTCGTTTCATGAGTGAATCCTCCCCGCCGATTACCGTCGAAACCTGCGTACTCGACTACCCGAATCATCGGGGCGTCCGCGGGGGATGTTAATGAAAATGTTGTCTTTCAACGCAAAGGCCCGCGCCGAACGGGATTTTCGTGGCACAGCCCGGTGTCCGATCCGTTTCCATCGAAGCATCGACGAAACGGGTGTCGGTCACTCGGGTTCGCTCGGCGGCTACGGTGAGCAAATGCTCTACGGAAGAGAAGTCGAACAAGCTCGGATCGATCGGCTTCTCGAGGCGGCTCGTGCGGGCCGCAGCGGCGCGCTCGTGGTGCGCGGGGAGCCGGGGATCGGGAAGACGGCGCTGTTGGATTATGCGGCGGCGCAGGGGATTCCGGCGGTCCGCAGTGCTGGAATCGAGTCCGAGGCGGAGTTGCCATTCGCGGGACTGCACCTGCTTATCAAGCCCGGGATGGCGCTGGTGGACGGGTTGCCCGCACCGCAGCGCGATGCGCTGCGCGGGGCGTTCGGTCTGGCGCAGCATGATCCGGCGGATCGGATGTTGATCGGTTTGGCGGTGCTGTCACTGCTGGCCGAGGAGGCGGCCGAGGGACCGCTGCTGTGTTTGATCGATGACGCGCACTGGTTGGATCGGGCGACGGCGGAGACGCTGCTGTTCGCGGCGCGGCGGCTCGATGCCGAGGGCGTGGTGATCATCTTCGCGACGCGCACCGGCGAGCAGGATTTTCCCGCGCCCGGCCTGCCCGAACTCGCGCTGACCGGCTTGGCGCAGGAGTCGGCGGCCGCGCTGGTGGACAGTCGCGGTCCGGATATTTCGCCCGCCATCCGGTACCGGTTGCTTGCCGAAGCGGGTGGCAATCCGCTCGCGCTGTTGGAGCTACCCGCGGTACTGGCGGCCGAGGGAACCGACTCCAGCGGGCCGAATCCACTGCCGCTGACGCAGCGGCTCCAGGTGGCATTTCACGGCCAAGTGTCCAGGCTGCCCGCGGCCACCCGGACATTGCTCCTGATTGCCGCCGCAGCGGGCACCAACGACCTCACCACGGTGCTGCGCGCCGCCGACGAACTCGGGGTGCGACTGCCGGACTTGCAACCTGCCGCGGATGCCGGATTGGTCGGTAGTGATGGCGTGAGCGTAAATTTCCGGCACCCCCTGCTGCGCTCGGCCGTCTACCAGGGTGCGCCACTGACGCAGCGGCTCGCGGCGCACGCCACCCTCGCCGCCGCACTGACCGAACCCGAGAATACCGACCTGCGCGCCTGGCATCTGGCCTCGGCGGCGACCGGACCGGATGAGACCGCCGCCGCAGCGCTCGAGGACACGGCCGATCGCGCGCGGCGGCGCAGCGGCTATTCCGGTGCCGTGGCCGCCTACGAGCGCGCCGCGGGTTTGAGTACAGACGCGTTCGCCCGCGTCCGGCGGCTGGTGGCGGCCGCCGAAACCGCGAGTGAGGCGGGACAATTGGAACGTGCGCGCCGACTGGCCGACCGCGCGGCCGGTTTGAGTACCGACCGAATGCTCGGGGCCCGACTGGATCTGGTTCGCGCCACCGCGGAATTCGGTGCGGGCAAACCACTCTCGGCGCACCAACTGTTACTCGCGGGAGCCGATTCGGTGCGCACCGACGATCCGGCGCGCGCAGCGCGCGTCCTCATGCAGGCAGTGCACACGGCCTGGTACCTGGGCGCACCGGAACTCGCGGAGATCGCCGCGCATATCAACGCATTGGACCTGCCCGAGGCCGAACCGATGACACCTGTCGCCGGCTACACGGTCGCGGGCATCGACGGCCGATTCACCATCGACTTGCGCGACGCGGCCGCCGCCGCCCGCCGCAACGGTGCCGACAGCCCGCGCGATCTGGTGCAGATGTGCGGCGTCGGCCTGGTCGTCGGGCAGGACGAGCAGGCCGCGGAACTGGCGCAGACCCTCATTGCCGAATGCCGCGACCAGGGTCGCATCGCACTCCTGCCGACCCTGCTGTTCTTCCGCGCCGAGACCGAACTATTCCTCGGCCGACCACGCGAGGGTCGCATCGCCGCGCTCGAAGGGCTGCGGATCGCCGAGGATATCGCGCAGCAGCATTGGATCAGCCAGATGTCGAGCTACCTCGCCTATCTGGCGGCATTGGAGGGGCGGGAACCGGATTGCCGAGAGTTGGTCGACCGTGCCCTCGCCGAAGAACTCGGTGGTGCGGCCGCGCCCGGCGCACCATGGACGCTGGCGGCGCTCGGCGTGCTCGATCTCGGGCTCGGCAAGGTCGATAGTGCCCTGTCCCGACTGGAGCTGCTGACCGTGGAACCCGCCCGCCACCACGTGATCGGTCTGCGCGCCTTACCTGACCTGATCGAGGCAGCGGTGCGCATGGGCAGCCCGGAGCGAGCGGGTGATGCACTGGACCGGCTTCGCGATTGGGCCACGGCCTCGCAACAGGAGTGGGTCGGCGCGCTCGTCGAGCGCTGTCTGGCATTGACCGGCCCGGAAGCCGAGGCGGAGGGACACTTTCAAGCCGCCCTCGAACGCGGCGGACGTCCCTTCGAACAGGCCAGAACCCAATTGCTTTTCGGTGAATGGCTACGCCGCAACCGTCGAAAGTCCGAGGCGCGCACCCAACTTCAGCCCGCCGTGGAAACCTTCGACCGCCTCGACGCCACCCCCTGGGCCGACCGCACCCGCACCGAACTCGCCGCCCTCGGCATCGGCACCACAAGCCGCCCCACCACCGGCGTCCTCGCCCGGCTCACCCCGCAAGAACTCCAGATCGTCCGCCTCGCCGCCCAGGGCATGTCCAACCGCGACATCGCCGCCCAACTCTTCCTCAGCCCCCGCACCGTAAGCCACCACCTCTACAAGGCCTACCCCAAACTCGGCGTCCTCTCCCGCACCGAACTCCCCGCCCTCCCCCTCGACGTCGCCTGAGTCTCGATCAAGATCAGGTGGCACTGGGGGCAGTGGCTACTCGGGCGATGCCGCCCCGGATTCCACCTGATCTTGAAGCGGGCGTCGGCGGAGCTACGCTCGGCGGCGCGCGGCGACTTGGCCGACGACCCAGCGGCCGGTTCCAACTCCTGCGGCAACCAGGACCGCTACCTGGAGCGACCCGGTGATCAGCGCGAGGACAAGGCAGATGACCACGGCGAGGGCGATCGCCTCGAGTTTGTACATCGGCCACGCGCTGCCAGCGATATCTATCACCGTGCGGCGGGCCTGAAGGGGGACCACTGCCATGCCGTCAGGTTACACGGATAGAGAAGTTCGGGCTACCTAACATTTGAGCGGGAACAGAGGTGGGCTCCGCGGTGTTGCGGTTGTCATGCCATTGACAGGTGAGTACGCACCGAGCACATCCGATTGGGCCCGTGAGCAGGCCGAGCTGATCGAGAATTCCGGCGGCACCGAGGGCCTGACCCTGCAGGGCAAGCCCGTCATCGTCCTGACCACCAAGGGCGCGAAGACCGGGCTACTGCGCAAGACCGCGCTCATGCGGGTCGAGCACGACGGCGAATACGCGGTCGTCGCCTCGCTGGGCGGCGCGCCGAAGCATCCCGTCTGGTACTGGAACATCAAGGCCGAGCCGCATGTCGAGCTGCGTGACGGCGCCGTGAACAAGGACTACACCGCGCGCGAGGTCTTCGGCGAGGAGAAGGCGCTGTGGTGGGAGCGGGCAGTCGCGGTCTGGCCCGATTACGCGAATTACCAGACCAAGACCTCCCGCGAGATTCCGGTTTTCGTCCTGACCCCGCAGTAGCTCCGGCCGCGAAACCGCTCGTCCGACGCCCACCCGACGCGTCCACCCGACGCGGCGGGTGGCACCATATTCCAAGTGTCCAATCCGCTTGAGCTTCTCGACGACCAGTCCACATCTCGTCCCGCGCTGACCGCGGACGAGATCGATGCCGCCGCCAAGCGAATTGCCGACATTATCGAGCCCACCCCGCTGCAGCACAGTCCCCGGCTTTCCGCGCTGACCGGGGCGCAGGTCTACCTCAAGCGCGAAGACCTCACCGCCGTGCGTTCCTACAAGCTGCGCGGCGCCTACAACCTGATCGTGCAGCTCACCGATTCCGAGCGGGCCGCGGGCGTGGTCGCGGCCAGCGCCGGTAATCACGCCCAGGGCGTAGCCTTCGCCTGCAATGCGATGGGCATCAAGGGCCGCATCTTCGTACCGACCACCACGCCGAAGCAGAAGCGCGACCGCATCCGGGTGCACGGCGGCGAGTTCGTCGAGCTGATCGCGGTCGGGGAAACCTATGACGCCGCCGCGGCCGCCGCCGCCGAGGATGTCGAGCGCACCGGCGCGACCATGGTGCCGCCGTTCGACGATCCGCGGACCGCGGCGGGACAGGGCACCATCGCGCCCGAATTCCTGGAACAGCTCGGCGGTCGGACTCCCGATCTGGTGGTGATCCCGGTCGGCGGCGGGGGTTGTCTGGCGGGCATCGGCACCTACCTGCGCGAGCGCTCGCCGAGCACCGGCATCCTCGGTGTGGAACCGGCGGGCGCGGCCTCCATGACCGCCGCGCTGGTAGCGGGCGGCCCGGTGACGCTGCCGGAGATCGATCCGTTCGTCGACGGCGCCGCGGTGCGCCGGATCGGTCAGCTGCCGTATACCGCGGTCGCCGGATTCGGCGGCCGGGTGGTCTCGCACGGTTCGCTGCCGCTGCTGATGGCGACCGAATCACCAAGGGGCGCGGGCGCTTTCCGCATGATGCAGGTCGACGAGGGCGCGATCTGCACCACCATGCTCGAGCTGTACCAGAACGAGGGCATCATCGCCGAACCCGCGGGCGCGCTGTCGGCGACGGCGCTGGCCGAAATCGCGATCGAACCCGGTTCGACGGTGGTGTGCCTGGTGTCCGGCGGCAATAACGATGTGTCTCGGTATGGCGAGATCATCGAGCGCTCACTGGTGCACCGCGGTCTGAAGCACTACTTCCTGGTGGACTTCCCGCAGGAGCCGGGCGCATTGCGACGCTTCCTCAACGAGGTGCTCGGTCCCGATGACGACATCACCCTGTTCGAATACGTCAAGCGCAATAACCGGGAAACCGGTGCCGCGCTGGTCGGTATCGAACTCGGTGCGCCGGAGGGGCTCAGCTCGCTGCTACATCGGATGGAAGAGTCGCCGATCCAGTGCGAGCGGCTGGAACCCGATTCCCCGGCCTACCGCTACCTCACCTGAGCGCCACTCCGATCCGAACCGGCCGCGCAGACACTGTCCGCGCGGCCGGTCCGTGCAGAATTCCAGCTACCGGCCGATATCCGGAACCCTCGAACGACCGCCGGAATCGCCACACAGGCAGAATCACAGTGCCGAGAGAATCGTCAGTGCCAGCCGCCGAAATCCCCGGCGCTGGCACTTGCTGGCGGATTGTGGATTACGCGGCTTCAGGCGTCTCGATCATGGGAGCAGTCCGGCGGGTCGCGCGTAGGCCCGTCATGACCATCGGCAATAGCCAACCGGCCGCGGCCTGGTCGAAGCTCAGCTGCGCGGCCGAGAGGCGGTTGTGCACGAATCCGACGGATAGGCCGAGGCGGGGTTCGGCCCAGCCGAAGGAACCGCCGAGGCCGATATGACCGAAGCCGCCGTGTGCACCGGGCATCGGCAGGGAGTGGTAACCGAGGCGCCAGAGCATGGGGGCGTAGAACAGCGCGCGGTCGAGCCGGTAGGTCCGAATTCGACTGAGCGCCTTGATGGTTCGCGGTGTCAGGTACGGCACGCCGCCCGCCATACCGCCATTGGCCAGCGCGCCGTACATGGTGGCCAGGGCGGGTGCGGTGCAGACACCGTTGCCCGCACCGAGTTCGGTATCGAGAATTCGCGGGAGTTCGCCCTCCAGGATGGTCTCCAATCCGGGCAGGAACAGGCACCGCGCCGCAGCCCCGAGCGCACCCGGCAAACCATAGCTGCGACCCAAAACCCTTGTGCTGACCGGCTTTCCGATCAGGCTGAGCTGAGAGCCCGCCAGCGGCGCATAGACGGTCGACGATTGCGCGGACGGCTTGCCCAGATGCAGGCCGTCGATGCCGAGCGGTTCGGCGACCTCGGTGCGAAATAGCTCCGCCATCCCCTGTCCGGTAATGGCGCGGGCCAATCCGGCCAGCAGCCAACCGAAGGTCAGTGCGTGATAGGCAGGGGTGCCGAGCAGACGATCGGGTTTCGCGGCGGCGAGACGCTGCTCCATCAGCTGGTGGTCGAGCACATCCTCGAGTCCGGCCGCGATCGGATTGAGGCCACCGAGTCCGGCGCTGTGCGTCATCACCTGACGAATGGTGATATCGCCCTTGCCGTTCTGGCCGAACTCCGGCCAGTACTCGGCCATCGGCGCTTCATAGTCGAGCAGACCACGATCGGCCAGCCGGTGGATGACCGTCGCGGTGATGCCCTTGGTGGCGGAGAAGATGATCGCGCCGGTGTCCTGGCTCCAAGGCTTGTCGCCCGCGCTCCCGGTCCAGATATCGACCAGCGGCTCACCGTGCAGATGTACGGCCAACGCGCCGCCCGCCCCCCGGCGGTACCCGAAGACCTTCGCGAATGCGCGTACCAATGGTGCGAATTCGGCGGCGGCGCTGCCACCCATCCCATCGGGGAGATTCGCTAGGTCCCCGGGTGAAGCCACGTTGCTCATATTCCAAAGGTAATGGCGCTGGTCACACTCGGCAATGTTGTGTCTCGGACAGTTACATTCAGCGGGTTTTCGGCAATCGCGATCCGAGCTGGGGTTCGGCTACGCGCCCGCGAGTATCACGAACGAATGGCCCGGTATCTCCGTCGTGGAAACGCCTTCGGTCACGGGTTCCCACGACAGCAGCGAAAGACCAACGATAGGCACGCTGACCTGCCCTTCGGAGAGATTGCACAGCAAAGTCAGCGGGCCCCGGCGCACCGCGATCCAGCGGGCATGCTCGTCATAGTCAACAGATACACGCGTGAGCCACGGGTCCGTTATTTCGGCCCGCTCACGTCGCAAACCGATCAGCTTTCTATAACAGGACAGTAGCCGTATGTGGCGAGCATGTTCGAGTTCGGACCAATCCAGCTTGGACCGGAGGAAGGTTTCGGGGTCCTGCGGGTCCGGAACCTCGTCACTGTCCCAGCCGTGTTCGGCGAATTCGTTCTTGCGGCCGGTGGCGGTGGCGGCCGCGATCACCGGATCGGTATGCGAGGTGAAGAACTGGAACGGGGTGCGCGCACCCCACTCCTCCCCCATGAACAGCATGGGCGTGTATGCCGAAAACAGCACCAACGCGGCCTTGATCGCCAACTGTCCGTCGCTCAGGTAGGCGCTGGGACGGTCACCGATCGCCCGATTGCCGATCTGATCATGGGTGCAGGTGTAGGCGAGCAACGCGCTCGCCGGGACAAGTCGCGTGTCGATCGGACGGCCGTGGATGCGGCCGCGGAAGCTGGAATACGTTCCGGCGTGGAAGAATCCGCGCGTCAGTGTCTGGGCAAGACAGCGCAGCGAACCGAAATCGGCGTAGTAGCCCTGATGTTCACCGGATACCGCGGTGTGCACCGCGTGATGCAGGTCGTCGTTCCATTGGCCGGTAAGGCCGTAACCACCCGCCGCGCGCGGGGTGATGAGCCGCGGATCGTTGAGGTCGCTCTCCGCGATCAACGTCAGCGGTCTACGCAGATGTGCGGCAAGGGATTCGGTGTCGGTGGCGAGTTCGGCGAGCAGATGGGTGGCGGTGCGATCGACGAGTGCGTGCACGGCATCCAGGCGCAGTGCGTCGATATGGAAATCGCGCAACCAGCGCAAAGCGTTCTCGATTATGAAACGGCGCACCGGGTCCGAGGCAGGGCCATCGAGATTGAGGCTCTGACCCCAGGTATTGCGGCCCTCGGTGAGATAGGGCGCGAAGCGGGGCAGATAGTTGCCGGAAGGGCCGAGATGGTTGTAGACGACATCAAGGGCGACCGCCAAACCCTTTGCATGGCAGGCATTCACGAAGCGCTGCAAACCATCGGGCCCGCCGTAGGGCTCGTGCACCGCATACCAGAGCACGCCATCGTAACCCCAATTGTGGCTGCCGTCGAAGGCATTGACCGGCATCAACTCGACCATGGTGACGCCGAGTTCGACCAGGTGGTCGAGGCGCTCGACGGCGGCGTCGAAGCTGCCCTCGGGGGTGAAGGTGCCCAGATGCAGTTCGTAGATGATCGCACCCGCCAACGGGCGACCGTTCCAGTCCGCATCGGTCCACCCGGCGGGATCGAGGGCGTGCACCGCCGAGCGGCCGTGCACGCCGTCGGGCTGCCGAGCCGAGCGCGGATCGGGCAGGACGGTCGGGTCGTCGTCGAGCAGGTAGCCGTACCGCGTGCCTGGCACGGCGAGCACTTCGGCCCGCCACCAACCGTCGCCGGACCGCGTCATCGGATGCACGGCGCCATCGACCTCGATACGCACCCGTTCCGGTCGCGGGGCCCACACCTCGAACAAGGTCACCGAGCCAGCATCGCATGTCGCCGGTCATGCGGCCCGTCGACATCGGAACGCGCCCTTTCGACCAGCTGACCATTGCCTGCGGCGCGCGGACCCTGACAGAGTGAGTGGATGGGCATCTATAACGATCAGGTCGTGCCGCGACTGGTGAATCTGGTCTGTGGGGCCAAGATGAACAATCCGCAGCGGGAGCGCGCCTGCGCCGGGCTGCACGGGCGCGTGCTGGAAATCGGCTTCGGATCGGGGCTGAATATCCCCTTCTATCCGGCCGCCGTCGAGTCGGTCAGCGCCGTGGAGCCCGCCGACCTCGGCTGGCGCCTGGCGGATAAGCGGCTGACCGGGGCCACCGTGCCGATCGAACGCGCCGGGCTCGACGGTCAGTCGCTGCCCTTCGCAGATAACAGCTTCGACTCCACACTCTCGACCTGGACGATGTGCACCATTCCGGATATCGCGGCCGCGCTGGCCGAGGTGCGCAGGGTGCTCGTCCCGGGCGGGACCCTGCATTTCGTCGAACACGGGCTTGCGCCGGATCCGGGCGTCCAGGCGTGGCAGCACCGGTTGAATCCGATCGAGAAGGCGATCGCGGGCGGATGCAATCTCGATCGCAATATCCGCGGCACCGTCGAGAGCGCGGGATTCGAGATCCGCGAGCTCGACGAGTTCTACGCGGACGGACCCAAATTTCTCGCGGCCCTTTCGCTCGGAGTCGCGATCTCGCCGTAGCCCAGCCATATTGGACCAGTTAGTTCAAAACGTGCTAGCGTCAACCCATGGCACGACCTAAGGCATTCGACGAGGACCGGGCGGTGGACGCGGCCATGCGGGCGTTCTGGTCCGCGGGCTACGAGGGCACCTCAACCCAAGACCTCTGCGATGCAACAGGTTTGGGCCGCAGCAGTATCTACAACACCTTCACCAGTAAGCACGAGCTGTTCGACCGGGCACTGCGGCGGTACATGAATAGCAAGAACGCCTCGATCTTCGAAGTGCTCGACGGCGACCTGCCCGCGCGGGCGAAGATCCAGACGCTATTGCGTCAGACCATCGACGCACCGGCCGACGACCCCGTCGGCTGCCTGGTGGTCAACTCGACGGTCGAGTTGGCACCGCGCGATCCAGCCGTGGCGGCGACATTGCGCGCCGACCTGGAGCGCAGGCTCGACGCACTGACCGCGGTTATCCGGGCAGGTCAGCGGTCCGGCGAGATCGATGCGGGCAAAGATGCTCGCACGCTAGCCCATTTCGTGATCACCACGATCAGCGGTATGCGCGTCGCGGCGCGCGGCGGAGCCGATAAGGACACCCTGGAGGCCATCGCCACAACCGCATTGCGCGTGCTCTGAGACCGACCTCGGCCACCACCAAGATTCACAGGTCTTGCGAGGTGGCCGCCCCATTAGCGCCACCGCTGCAACGGATTCCGTTCGCACGAACATGGGCAAGACCACCGGTGTGTCCGGCACGCCGACGCAAGCGCCGCATTCCTTTGTCAACATTTTGAACTGATCAATCCAAAATAAGAGAGGGTCCCATGCCACTCGCCGTCTACATACTCGGGCTATCGATATTCGCCCAGGGCACCTCGGAGCTGATGCTCTCCGGCCTGCTCACCCAAATGGCCGCCGACCTCGGCGTCTCCATCCCCCAAGCGGGCCTGCTGATCTCGGCATTCGCACTGGGCATGCTGGTGGGCGCGCCAGCGCTAGCCGTAATCACCCTGCGCTGGCCACGCCGCACCGCACTGCTGACCTTCCTCGGGGTGTTCATCGCCGCGCATGTGGTGGCCCGCTGACCCCGGGCTACTGGGTGCTCTTCGGAACCAGGGTGGTCGGCGCATTCGTCTACGCCGGATTCTGGGCGGTCGCCGCGACCACGGCGCTGAGCCTGGTAGCGGAGAACGCGCGCGGTCGGGCAATGAGTATTGTCGCGGGCGGGCTGACCGTGGCCAATATCGTCGGGCTCCCGGCGGGTACGGTGATCGGCCAGCATCTGGGCTGGCGGGCCGCATTCTGGACGGTGGCCGTGCTGTCGGCGCTTGCCATGGCCGGGGTAGCGGCCAAGATTCCCGGCGGACGTCCCGCCGAGGTGCCGAACCTGCGCCGCGAACTGCGAACCATGATCAATCCGCGCCTCTGGCTGTCCTACAGCACAACCGCACTCTCGACCGGCGCGCAATTGGTGACCTTCGCCTACCTCGGCGCACTCCTGTCCCGCACCACCGCAATCGCGGAGAGCTGGATTCCCTTGGTACTCACGCTGTACGGCATCGGCGCGCTGATCGGCATCACCGTCGGCGGCCGGACCGCGGATGCCCATCCGTTCCGCGTACTGACCATCGGCATGATCGGGTTGATCATCATCTCGGCAGTGCTGGCGCTGACCGCGACCATGCCCGCACCGGTCGTAATCCTCGTATTCCTATTGGGCGCCTTCGGATTCGCCACGAATCCGGCACTGAACACCCGAGTATTCGCATTGGCCGGGGCTGCACCCACCCTCGCGACCGCGGTCAACTTCTCCGCATTCAATGTCGGCATCACCATCGGCCCATGGCTCGGCGGCCTGGCCATCGGCAGCGGCCTCGGCTACCCCTCGATCGCCTGGATCGGCGCTGCCCTCGCCGTCGCGGCACTGGCCACCGTCACTTGGGCGGCGGCGCTACACCGCCGGGGCCAGCAAGTCGACACCATCGGACCAGCGGATCGGGCAACGGCCGAGCTTACCGTCTGAAACGCATAACCCCAGGTGGAAATCATCGCCTGAATCGGGCGCGGTCCGCGCGGTGCGGCACGGGCCACCGTTGGTTGGGCGGCCGCGCTACACCGCCGGACCCAGCGGGTCGACACCATCGGACCAGCGGATCGGGCAACGGCCGAGCTTACCGTCTGAAACGCATAACCCCAGGTGGAAGTCATCGCCTGAATCGGGCGCGGTCCGCGTGGTGCGGCACGGGCCACCGTTGGTTGGGCGGCCGCGCTACACCGCCGGACCCAGCGGGTCGAGACGGTCAACCCGGTGGATTGCGCCATAATCAGGCTCACGGTCTGAATACGCACCATCGCAATGCTTCTCGATCGGACCCCGCCGACAGTGAATATCGCGCGGACTGCTCGTCGCCGCAACTGCCCGAACCCGTGCGCGGGTTCGGGCAGTTAAGCGTTTCGCCCGGTCCCGGTGGACTACTCGTACCCGCGCACCGTCTTCGCGTCCCGCCCAGATTCGCGCCGAAAACACGCACGGATCTCCGAAATGCGGCGGCCGCTGGCGGCCGCGCCGATGCTGCGGACGGTGCGGCCGTCGAGGAGGGGCGGCACCGTCGAGGAGGGGCGGCACCGTCGAGAAGGGGCGGCACCGTCGAGAAGGGGCGGCCGCCACACGAAACGTGCGCGTAGCCGCCGCAATCGCCGACGCTACCGATTCAGACGAACTGCGTCAGCCCGCGAGGCAGCCCGGACCGAGTAAGGCCTTCAGGTCGCCCATCAGGGCCGAGGACGGTGAAACCCGCAGGCTGTCATCCAATTTCCACAGTGACGTGTTGTCGCGTGCGCCCACGTGGCGGACGTGGACGTCCGCAGTGCCCGGATGCCTGGACAGGATGCGCTTGAGTTCGCCGATCTTGTCCTGTGTGCACAGGCGCGTCGGCATGACAACCGCCAGCGGCTTGGCCACACCGATAGAGGAGAGGTCGGGGACGGCGAGATCATTGGCGATCAAGGAGATTCGGTCATCACGTACCGATACTCTGGCCTTCACCAGCACGACCGCGTCCTCCACCACATCCGCGCCGTACACCGAATAGGCCTGCGGGAAGAACAAGACCTCGATACCACCGGTCAGATCCTCGATCTGCGCCGAGGCCCAGGCCAGGCCGTTCTTATTGATGCGGCGGTTGACCGAGGCGAGGATGCCGCCGATGGTCACCTGGGCGCCATCCTTGATATCGCCCTCGAGAATGGCGGGAATAGCCGTATCCGCCTGTGCCGCAAGCACATGTTCGACGCCGTTGAGTGGATGTCCGGACACGTACAGGCCGAGCATTTCCCGCTCGAGCGCCAGTTTGTGCTTGGTCTCCCACTCGTCATCGGGCACCTTGACGTTGAAGATCGAGGCCACCGATTCGTCGCCGTCATCGAGCCCGCCGAACAGATCGAACTGGCCGATCGCCTCGGCCTTCTTGGTGGACATCACCGCATCGATGGCATCGGAGTGCACCAACAGCAGGCCCTTGCGCGGATGTCCGAGCGAATCGAATCCGCCTGCCTTGATGAGGGATTCGGTGACCTTCTTGGTGCAGGCGATGGCATCGATCTTGTTCAGATAGTCCGAGAAATCGGTGAACTTCGACTTCTCCTTGCGCGCCTGGATGATCGAGGAGACAACATTGGCGCCGACATTCCGCACCGCGCCGAGGCCGAAGCGGATGTCCTTACCCACCGAGGCGAAGTTCATCTCGGATTCGTTGACATCCGGCGGCAGCACGGTGATGCCGAGGCGGCGGCAATCGGACAGGTAGACCGCGGCCTTGTCCTTATCGTCGCCGACGGAGGTGAGCAGGGCCGCCATATATTCGGCGGGATAGTTCGCCTTGAGATATGCGGTCCAGTATGAGATCAGGCCGTAGGCGGCGGCGTGCGATTTGTTGAACGCGTAACCGGCGAACGGAAGGATGGTGTCCCACAGCGCCTTGATGGCCGCCTTGGAATATCCGTTGGCCTGCATGCCCTCCTCGAAGCCCTCGAACTCCGCGGCCAGCACCTCGGCCTTCTTCTTACCCATCGCGCGGCGCAGAATATCTGCTCGACCGAGCGAATAGCCGGCCACTTTCTGCGCGACATGCATGATCTGCTCTTGGTAGACGATCAGGCCGTAGGTCTCACCCAGGATCTCCTTGAGCGGCTCCTCCAGCTCCGGATGGATCGGCTTGACTTCCTGCCGATCGTTCTTGCGGTCGGCGTAGTCGTTGTGCGCGTTCATGCCCATCGGGCCGGGGCGATACAGCGCGCCGACGGCCACGATGTCCTCGAATGCGGTCGGCTGCATGCGGCGCAGCAGATCGCGCATGGGTCCACCATCGAGCTGGAATACGCCGAGAGTTTCGCCGCGGGAAAGCAATTCGTAGGTGCGCGCATCGTCGAGCGGCAACCGGTCCATATCCAAGTCGATGCCGCGGTTGGCCTGGATATTCTCCAGCGCGTCGCCGATCACCGTCAGGTTGCGCAGACCGAGGAAGTCCATCTTCAGCAGGCCGATGGCCTCACACGACGGATAGTCCCAGCCGGTGATGAGCGCACCGTCCTGGGGGCGTTTCCAGACCGGGATCGCGTCGGTGAGCGGATCACAGGACATGATGACCGCGCAAGCGTGCACACCCGCATTGCGGATCAGGCCCTCGAGGCCGCGCGCTGTTTCGTAGATCTTGGCGACATCGGGATTGCTCGCGATGAGTTCGCGAACCTCGGCGGCCTCCTTGTACCGCTCGTGTTCCGGATCGGTGATACCGGATACCGAGATGTCCTTGGCCATGATCGGCGGCGGCAGCGCCTTGGTGATCTGGTCGGCGATGGCGAAGCCGGGCTGACCGAACAGCACACGCGCCGAGTCCTTGATGGCGGCCTTGGTCTTGATGGTGCCGAACGTGATGACCTGGGCGACGCGGTCGGTGCCCCATTTCTCACTCGCGTAGCGGACCATCTCACCGCGGCGGCGATCGTCGAAGTCGATATCGATATCAGGCATCGACACACGCTCGGGATTGAGGAAGCGCTCGAAGAGCAGACCGTGCGGAATCGGGTCGATATTGGTGATACCGAGCGCATAGGCGACCAGCGAACCGGCCGCGGAACCACGGCCGGGACCGACGCGGATGCCGACCTCGCGAGCGTGATTGATCAGGTCACCGACGACGAGGAAGTAGGCCGGGAAGCCCATCTCCAGGATGACGCCGATCTCGTACTGGGCGCGGTCCAGATATTCCTGGGGCGCGCCGTCCGGGAAGCGTCGCCGCAGTCCGAGGTCGACCTCGCGGCGCAGCCAGCTGGCCTGGTCGTGGCCATCGGGCACCGGGAAGATCGGCATCCGGTCGCGGTGCTGCCACACCTCGTCATAGGGCTGCACCCGCTCGGCGATCAGCAGGGTGGAATCGCAGGCGCCGGGCACCTCCATATCCCAGATCGCCCGCATCTCCTCCGCGGACTTCAGGTAGTAGCCGTCGCCGTCGAACTTGAAACGCGTTGGGTCGCTGAGTGTTTTACCGGTCTGGATGCACAGCAGCGCCTCGTGGTTGGTCGAGGCGTCCTTGGTGACGTAGTGGCAGTCATTGGTGGCCAGCGGCCGGATCCCGAGTTTCTTGCCGACCTCGAGCAGCCCCTCGCGGACCCGGCGCTCGATGGACAGGCCGTGGTCCATGATCTCGAGGAAGAAATTGTCCGGTCCGAAGATCTCCTGCCATTTGGCCGCCGCCTCCAGGGCCTCGCGGTCGTGGCCGAGGCGCAGCCGGGTCTGCACCTCACCCGACGGGCAGCCGGTGGTGGCGATGATGCCCGCGGCGTGCTCGGCGATGATCTCCTCGTCCATGCGCGCCCACTTGCCGAGCTGACCTTCCAAGGAGGCGAGTGAGGACAGCTTGAACAGGTTGTGCAGGCCGGTCGCGTTCTCCGCGACCATGGTCATATGGGTGTAGGCGCCGGAACCGGAGACGTCGTCGCCCTTCTGGCTGGGATCACCCCATTGCACACGCTTGGTGTCGAATCGAGAACCCGGTGCGATATAGGCCTCGATGCCGATGATCGGCTTGATATCGGCCTTCTTGGCGGAGTTGTAGAACTCCGAGGCCCCGTACATATTGCCGTGGTCGGTCATCCCGACCGCGTTCATTCCCAGCCGTTTCGCCTCGGCGAAGAGCGGAGAGATTTTGGCCGCACCATCGAGCATGGAGTACTCGGTGTGGTTGTGCAGGTGAACGAACGATCCGGACGAGGCGGCCAAGACGGTCCTTCCTCCCAAGGTCTCGACGGGGGTTGGTGTAGCGATTCTAGGGGTCCCCACCGACGAGTTCGGCTTCCCGCGCCGGGCTGTCGCAGGTGCCCGGCGTGTCGGTGGTGAAGATCACCGGCGAGTCTCGCGACCCACTATGCGGCTGTCCGATTTCCGCGACAGTGGGGTGGTCCGCGGATCGCTCGACACTACGCGAGCCATCGATCAAGCGCGCTTGCGCCAGACGAATTTCAAACCGGACCAATCGTTGTCGAGCGCGGCCACCTTCACATCCACGACGCCGATGGGCAACAGCAGTTCGCGCAGATCGTTCTCGGCGATATCGCTGACGTGCCCGCCCGCCTTGCGCGGCCAGGCGATCCACAGCATCGCCCCTTTGGCCAGCCGGGCGGCGAGATCCGATGCCTCGTCGGCGAGTTCGGCATGGGTGCGGTAGAAGGCGAGCACCACCTCGGCCCGATCCGGCTGATCGGCGGCGATTTCCACTTCGGGCGGAAGCTCCGGGATCCGCCAGCCCGGCGCGGCATGCAGGAGCACCACTCGGTGGCCGGCCTTGATGCCGAGTTTCTTGGCCAAAGGGGTTCCGGAGTAGCCCGCCGTCATGGCACGACTGTATGCCGATGGGATTGCCTGGTGGACCTGTGCGTCAGTTCGGACTAGAGGGCGCGCATCGCTCGGCGCGGTCGTCGGCCCCGATCCGCGCGGTCGACCACGCACTCACCGCGGGCAGCGCCATAATCGGGCGATGGTATGGCAGCGGCAGAACCGGACAGCGGGGGTGCTGTGACCACCGCCGTTGTCGCGGTCGGTACGGCATGCGTGCTGATCGTCGGCGCGCTACTGGTGTGGTCTCGGACGCGCAGGGTGGTGACCACACCGGCCGAGCGGGCGGTCTACTCGGCGCTGCACACCGCATCGCTGGCCGCGCGGCCGCTGCGCCAGGGGCTCAACGATCGCTCCGCGCAGGAGGCCGCACCGCATCTTCGGATACTCACCGGAGCCGACGCGTTGGGGGTGGCCGACGCGGACGGCACATTGCTGGCTTGGGACGGGCCGCATTCGGATCTGGCCGAGCCCTTCGCCGATGCGGCCAGGCGGGCGGTGGCGACCGAGCGCCCGGTGCTGGTGTCAGGACCGGGTCGCGGCGAACATGCCGGGCGGACGCTGATCGCGCAGCCGCTGCTCATCGAAAACGCCGGGGTGGCAGGTGCTTTGGGGGTGGTAACCACCGGAAAGCCGGAACCAGGACGCCTGGGGGCGGTCGCCGAGGTGGCGCGATATGCCTGCGGACAGCTGGAATTGGCGGAATTGGACGCCTCGCGCGCCCGACTCGATCGGGCCGAGGTGCGCGCGTTGCGGGCCCAGATCAGTCCGCATTTCATCTACAACGCGCTCAATACCGTCGCGTCATTTGTGCGTACCGATCCCGATCGGGCGCGCGAGCTGATCCTGGAGTTCGCCGACTTCACGCGATATTCCTTCCGTGCCGCGGGCGAATTCACGGTGCTCTCGGACGAACTACGCAATATCGAGCGGTATCTGGCGCTGGAGCGCGCTCGGTTCGGTGATGCTTTGCAGGTGCGGTTGCAGATCGCACCGGAAGTGCTCGGCGTCGTACTGCCGTTCCTGGCGCTGCAACCATTGGTGGAGAACGCGGTTCGGCACGGCTTGGCCGGGGCGACACGCGGCGGCACGGTGACCATTGTCGCGGCCGATGCCGGTACCGACTGCGTGATCAGCGTCGAGGACGACGGCATCGGGATGGATCCGGATCTGTTGCGCTCCGGTGCCCTCGACGCCATCGAAACCGGAACCGGCCCGGCGGGCTCCCGCGAATCCGCCCACGTGGGCCTGGCCAATGTCGACGACCGCTTACGTGCCGCCTTCGGCAATGACTACGGTTTGATCGTGGAGACGGCCCCTGGCGCGGGCACCAAGGTCAGCCTCCGCGTACCCAAATTCCGCGCGGGCATCCAGGCCTGACCACAGGTCACTTCGCACGGCGCACGACTGCGCGCCGCCACGACTGCGCGGTCTCACGGCCGCACTGACGAAGGCGCGCGTGGACCCGGTCCGATTCAGCCCTGGTCCAGGTATCCGGGCCGACTATGGAGGGGCTCCGCTTACCATGGAACGATTGTGACTCGGACCACCGACCACTCGGCCGCCGCACTGCGTGTGCTCGCCGTGGACGACGAGAAGCCCGCTCTGGATGAGCTGGTGTATTTGCTGCGCGCGCAGTCGGGGGTCGGTGACATCCACAGCGCGAGCGATGCGACAAGTGCGCTGCGGCTGATGCGGGCGCATCCGATCGATGCCGTCTTCCTCGATATCAATATGCCCGGGCTGGATGGCATGGAATTGGCGGGCATCCTGTCCGAGTTCGCGAACCCTCCCGCGGTGGTGTTCGTGACGGCGCACGATGATCAGGCGATCGCGGCCTTCGATCTGGGAGCGGTGGACTATCTACTCAAACCGCTGCGGGAGGCGCGGTTGACCGAGGCGGTGCGCCGGATCGTCACGGCGCGCGCGGCACCGGCCCCGGCGATCGCGGAACCGCGTGCCGACCCCAATGAAGTGATTCCGGTGGAATTGGGCGGAGTCACCACGCTCGTGCACCGATCGAGCGTGAGCTGGGTGGAGGCGGAGGGCGATTACGCCCGACTGCACACCAGTCGGGGATCCCATCTGGTGCGGATTCCATTGTCGGCGTTGGAATCCCGGTGGGAGAACGCGGGATTCCTGCGGGTGCACCGATCTTATCTGGTGGCGCTGCGGTTGGTGACCGGGCTGCGCTCGGTCGGCACCGGAACGGTGGTCCGGCTGCGGGCCGACGGCAAAGCCGCGGCGGTGGAATTGCCGGTGAGCCGTCGGCAGGTGCGGGAGCTGAAGCAGCGGCTGGTGCACGGCCCGCGACAGCAGTGGACGAATCCGTGACCACTGCCCAGCCGCGTCCGCCCAGACAGCGCGTCGTGCTCGCCGAACGCCGCGGCGCGCGACGCGTGCGGACCCGCACGGAAGTGGTCGAGCAGACCGAGATCGGCGAGGCGCTGATCGGCGGTCTGATTCGCGCGCAATTGGGGTTGGCGGTGCGCGTCGGGTTGGTCATGGTGCTCGTATTGTGTTCGCTTCCGGTACTTTTCCGGCTCGGGTCGGTGGGATCTTTTGTGCTGCTCGGGGTTCGGCTGCCGTGGCTGCTGCTCGGTATCGCCGTCTATCCGGTGCTGTACGGCGTCGGGCGGCTCTATGTCCGTCTCGCCGAACGCAATGAGCAGGACTTCCTGGAATTGGCCGAGGACTGACCTGATGTTTCGCGCCGCGACAACACTCGCGCACCGCCGCTCGGCCGAGCGCCCATGCGCCACGACATGTCGAATGGGCGGCAACTCGGTCGGCGGCGAGGAAAGGGGTCGTGCCGCATCACGGCCCGCCGCCCGCCAGCACTGCCGACCGGATGCCGGAACGGATCGGGGCATGGCGTGAACACGGCGACGGCCCCAGCGCTCACGGTGCTCGCACTACTGTTCGCCGCCCTCACCACGGTAGCGATCGGCGTCTACGGTGTTCGGTTGGCGCGCACCACCTCCGACTTCCTCGTCGCCTCACGCAGCGTCGGGCCGCGCTGGAATGCGGCCGCCATCTCCGGCGAATACCTCTCGGCCGCTTCATTTCTCGGTGTCGCGGGACTGATCGCGAAATACGGCGCGGACGCGCTCTGGTATCCGGTCGGGTTCACCGCCGGATATCTCGGTCTACTGCTGTTCGTGGCGGCACCACTGCGCCGATCGGGCGCGTACACGGTGCCCGATTTCGCGGAGTTCCGGCTCGGCTCGCTTCGGCTGCGCAGACTGGCAGCGGTCGTGGTGGTGCTGGTCTGCGGTGTATATCTCATTCCGCAGTTCCAGGGCGCCGGGCTCACGCTGCACATCCTGCTGAATGTGCCGAAATGGGTCGGCGCGGTAGCGGTGGGCGCGATCATCATCGCGAATGTAGCCGGTGGCGGCATGCGATCGATCACGCTGGTACAGGCCTTCCAGTACTGGCTGAAACTGACCGCCGTGGCAATCCCGGCGCTGGTGCTGCTCGGACATTTTCTGGCCGAGGATCGCGAACTCGGCACACCCGCTCCCCCGGTGGTCACCGAACGCACCACGGTTGATGTCAGCACCGGCGTGGTGGTGCGGGTCGGCGCGCCGCAACAGGTTTCGATCACCGGGACGCTCGACGATCGCAAGGTGGACGGCCCGGCCCTACTCACACCCGGCACACACGAACTGGCGGCGGGCACCGAACTGACCCTGGAGGCGGGCTCGGCCGTGCCGGTGGTGGCCGGAGCGCCGACGGACGGTGCGGCCTGGCTGGCGCCCGGCGGCGGATTCGGCGGCACCCATCCCACCTACCAGGTGTATTCGCTGATCATCGCCACTTTCCTGGGCACGATGGGGCTTCCGCACGTGCTGGTGCGGTTCTATACGAATCCCGATGGTCGCGCGGCGCGCACCACCGCACTCGCGGTGATCGGCCTGGTCGGGGTGTTCTACCTCTTCCCCATTCTGCTGGGGGTTTTCGCGCGGCTGTACGTGCCGCAATTGCTTATCACCGGAACCTCCGACGCCGCAGTCGTGCTGCTGCCCGGATCAGTGCTGGCTGGCCTGCCGGGACAACTGCTGGCGGCACTTGCCGCGGCAGGTGCGATCGCGGCGTTCCTTTCCACCTCGTCCGGACTGCTGGTCAGCATCGCGGGTGTGCTCAGTACGGATATGCTGCGCGGCCGGATTCGCGATTTTCGGGCCGCCGCCGTATTCGCCGGTGCTGTGCCCCTTGGTGTTTCGATCATGGTGGTGTCGCTGGATCTGTCCCGCACGGTCGCGCTCGCCTTTTCGGTGGCTGCCTCGACGCTGTGTCCGCTGCTGGTGCTCGGCATCTGGTGGCGTGGTCTGACGGCCAAGGGCGCGGCCACCGGACTGATCGCGGGCGGTCTGGCGGCGGGCGGCGCGACGGCGGTTTCGGTGACCGGCGGCATCTCCGACGAACTCGCGAACGGCTGGCTCGCTGCTGTTCTCGGCTATCCGGCGGCGCTCAGCGTACCGCTGGCATTCGCGTCGATGATCCTGGTCAGCGTGCTGACGCGGGGGCAGAATGCCCGCACGGTGGGACGCATCTTCGTCCGGATGCACGCACCAGAGCGGCTCGGCATGGGCGCGGACCGCGAGCGTGCCATCGGGCTGAGCCGCTGACCGTTCGTCGCGGCCAGCCGACCGTTCACCGCACAAACCAACGCCTTCACAGAGTGATCCACGCCACATCGTGAATCCCGCACGAGCGTCCCTTTATGGTCGGCGGGTAGTAAGCCACGTCACACGCTAGGACCCTGCGATGACCAGTATCGACCTCGACAAAGATGGCACGCCTCCGCGGCGCACGCCGACCGCGGAGGATTTCACCGCCGTCCAGTCGAGTCCCCAGTTCCAGGAATTGCGAAGCCGGTTGCGCCGCTTCATCTTTCCGATGACCGCACTGTTCCTGGTCTGGTACCTGAGCTTTGTGCTGCTCGGCGCCTACGCGCACGACTTCATGGCCACCCAGGTCATCGGCGATATCAACCTCGGCCTGCTACTCGGCCTCGGGCAATTCGTCTCGACGTTCGTAATCACCTGGCTGTATGTCCGGTTCGCCAATAAGGAACTGGATCCGCGCGCCGCGTCGATCCGCAACTATCTCGAGGGAGACCAGGCGTGAGGACGCAATATCTGTCGGCCGCGGAAACGGTCGGCAATCCCGCCGCGAATATCGCCATTTTCGGCCTGTTCGTGGCGATCACGATGGTCGTGGTGATCCGGGCCAGCCGCAATAACCGCACCGCCGCCGACTACTTCACCGGCGGTCGCGGCTTCTCCGGCCCGCAGAACGGCATCGCCATCGCGGGCGATTACCTTTCCGCCGCAAGCTTTCTCGGCATCGCGGGCGCCATCGCGGTATACGGCTACGACGGGTTCCTGTACTCGATCGGCTTCCTGGTGGCCTGGTTGGTCGCACTCCTGCTGGTCGCCGAAATGCTCAGGAACACCGGCAAATTCACCATGGCTGATGTGCTGAGCTTCCGACTGAAGGAAGGGCCGGTCCGCACCGCCGCCGCACTGACCACGCTCGCGGTTTCGCTGTTCTATCTGCTGGCGCAGATGGCGGGCGCGGGCGGTCTGGTCGCGCTGCTGCTCGATATCTCGGATAAGACCGGACAGAGCATCGTCATTGCCGTCGTCGGTGTGCTGATGATCGTGTACGTCCTGGTCGGCGGCATGAAGGGCACCACATGGGTGCAGATCATCAAGGCGGTGCTGCTCATTACCGGCGCGGCGCTGATGACGGTAATGGTATTCGCCAAATTCGGCTTCAACTTCTCCGACATCCTCGGCTCGGCACAGGACGCGGTGCACGGCTCGAAGACCAAGGGCGTGGCCGCCCGTGACGTGCTCGCCCCCGGTGCCCAATACGGTGGCAGCGCGACCTCCAAGCTGAACTTTGTCTCCCTCGGCCTGGCGCTGGTGCTCGGCACCGCGGGTCTACCGCATGTGCTCATGCGCTTCTACACCGTGCCGACCGCGAAAGAGGCACGGCGCTCGGTGGTTTGGGCGATCGGCCTGATCGGCGCGTTCTACCTGTTCACCCTGGTGCTCGGTTACGGTGCGGCCGCGATAGTCGGACCGGATCGCATTCTCGCCGCGGCGGGCGGGCAGAATTCGGCGGCGCCGCTACTTGCCTTCGAACTCGGCGGCGTAATCCTGCTCGGCATTATCTCCGCGGTCGCCTTCGCCACCATCCTCGCGGTCGTCGCGGGCTTGACCATCACCGCATCGGCGTCGTTCGCGCACGATATCTACGCGAGCGTGATCAAGAAGGGGCAGGTCGACGAGAACAAGCAGGTCAGGGTTTCCCGGATCACCGCGGTGGTGATCGGTGCGCTGGCCATCGGCCTCGGCATCCTGGCCAACGGTCAGAACATCGCCTTCCTGGTGGCGCTGGCCTTCGCGGTCGCGGCGGCGGCGAATCTGCCGACCATCGTGTTCTCGCTGTTCTGGAAGCGGTTCAACACCACCGGTGCCCTGTTCAGCATGTACGGCGGCCTGATCTCGACGATTGTGCTGATCGTGTTCTCACCCGCGGTATCCGGGACGAAGACCTCGATGATTCCGGGTTCGGATTTTGATTGGTTCCCGCTATCGAATCCCGGAATCGTTTCCATCCCACTGGCTTTCGCACTCGGCGTGGTCGGCACCTTCCTCGGCGGGCGCAAGCCGGAGGATCCGGCGAAACAGGCCGAGATGGAGGTTCGCTCGCTCACCGGTGTCGGCGCGGAAAAGGCGATCGTGCACTGACCGCATCCGAGGTGAGCCTGCCGCCCTTGTTGTTTCGAGAGGATTGATCGACGTTGACCAGTGCAACCACCGACCCGACCACCTACCCGCCGGATGCGGCATTCGCCGCGAGCGCCAATGCCGATGCGGCACTGTACGATCGCGCCGCCGCCGATCGGCTGGATTTCTGGGCCGAACAGGCTCGGCGGTTGCACTGGCATCAGCCGTGGACGCAGATCCTCGACTGGAGCGACGCGCCTGTCGCGAAATGGTTCGTCGACGGCAAACTCAATGTCGCCTACAACTGCGTGGACCGGCACGTACTCGACGGGTTCGGCGATCAAGTGGCCATCCACTGGGAGGGCGAACCGGGTGACTCTCGCGATATCACCTACGCCGAGCTGCTCGCCGAAGTATCCCGGGCGGCAAACTATTTCACCGAGCTCGGGCTGCGGGCCGGCGATCGAGTCGCCATCTATATGCCGATGGTGCCGGAGGCGATCGTCGCCATGCTGACCTGCGCCCGGCTCGGGCTCACCCATTCGGTGGTATTCGCCGGATTCTCGCCGACCGCCTTGCGCCAGCGGGTCGACGACGCCGGGGCCCGATTGGTGATCACCACCGACGGGCAGTGGCGGCGCGGAACCGCCGCACCTCTCAAGGCCGCTGTCGACGAGGCGCTGGCCGATGGCGAGCACACCGTTGAGCACGTACTCGTGGTGCGCCGCACCAACATCGAGGTGCCGTGGACCGATCGCCGCGATCTGTGGTGGCACGACACCGTCACCGACGCCTCCCCCGATCACGAGGCGCAGACCTTCGACGCCGAACATCCGCTGTTCATCCTCTACACCTCCGGCACCACCGGAAAACCCAAGGGCATCCTGCACACCAGCGGCGGATATCTCACCCAGGCCGCCTACACCCACCACAACGTCTTCGATCACCGAGCGGGACAGGACGTCTACTGGTGCACAGCCGATATCGGCTGGGTCACCGGCCACAGCTATATCGTCTACGGTCCGCTCGCCAATCGCGCGACCCAGGTCGTCTACGAGGGCACCCCCAACTCCCCCGATGAGCACCGGCATTTCGAGATCATCGAAAAGTATGGCGTCACCATCTATTACACCGCCCCCACTCTGGTGCGGACCTTCATGAAGTGGGGTCGCGAGATTCCGGATGCGCACGACCTGACCTCGCTGCGGCTGCTCGGCAGCGTCGGCGAACCGATCAATCCGGAAGCGTGGCGCTGGTACCGAGACATATTGGGCGGCAATAGAACTCCGATTGTGGACACCTGGTGGCAGACCGAGACCGGTGCCATCATGATCTCCCCGCTGCCCGGTGTGACGGCGGCCAAACCGGGCGCGGCCATGACCCCGCTACCCGGTATCTCCGCGAAGATCGTCGACGATGACGGGGCCGAACTCGAGCACGGCCGCTCCGGACTGTTGGTGCTGGACCAGCCGTGGCCCTCGATGCTGCGCGGTATCTGGGGTGATATGGACCGGTTCCGCGAGACCTACTGGGAACGATTCGCCGACCGCGGTTGGTACTTCGCCGGTGACGGCGCCAAACTCGACGACGATGGCGACCTCTGGGTGCTCGGCCGCGTCGACGACGTCATGAATGTCTCCGGTCACCGGATCTCCACCGCCGAGGTCGAATCCGCGCTCGTCGGACATGCGTCGATCGCGGAGGCCGCGGTGGTCGGCGCGAACGATGCGACCACCGGACAAGCCATCGTCGCCTTCGTCATTCTCACCGCGGGCGCGCACGATTCCGGCGATGCGCTGATCGGTGAGCTGAAAGCCGCTGTCTCCCGGGAGATCAGCCCGATTGCCCGACCGAGGGAGATTCATATCGTCCCGGAACTTCCGAAAACCCGTAGCGGCAAGATCATGCGCCGCCTGCTCCGCGATATCGCAGAGGGTCGAGAACTCGGCGATACGTCGACCCTCGTCGATCCGAAGGTCTTCGAGGCCATCGCCCGCGGATAGGCGCCGCCCCCCAGCGGCGGACCCGGCCACCACGTCGATGAGGGGGACCGGGTCCGCCGCTCCACGTCAGAGCGCCGGACCGCTACTGCGGATGTCGGCGTTGAACCGCTCGCCGGGTCTGCCACGTAGACAGATCGAACCGCGGCGCTGGCCTCGGGCCGGATGCGGCGGTCATCGTCAACGGCGAAACGGTAACGGTGAACAAGGCATCTGACCGACCTCTGGCTCACCTCAGCGCTGTGGTTCTTCCAGCACAACGGCATCGCCTTCTGATCGGAGTCCGATATGAACAACGATGATCTCGTCCTCGACCGCCGCCGCGTCGTGGTCGCGGGAGCAGGTGCGGCAGCCGCCGTGGCCGCCCTCACCGCATGCACCACCTACGGCAAGAACGACGCACCCGCGGCCGCACCCCCCAAGGCCGCCGCCGGATCGACCGGACCGAATGTCGCCGTCGGACAGCCGAATGCCATCGCCTCGACCTCCGAGGTGCCGATCGGCGGCGGTGTGATCAAGGGCGATGTGGTGGTGACCCAGCCGAATGCCGGATCCTTCGTCGGCCTGTCCTCGACCTGCACACATGCCGGTTGCAAGGTCGCGACGGTCTCCGGCGGCACCATCAACTGTGCCTGCCACGGCAGCAAATTCGGTCTCGACGGCTCGATCGTCAACGGCCCGGCTACCCAGCCGCTCGCCCCGAAATCCGTTCACGTCGAGGGTGACTCGATCATCCTGGGATAACCAGCGCACTACCCGCCGCGCGGCACACCGGCCGCGCGGCCTACCCCCACGAACGCTCAGGCCCCGCCGAACAATTCGGCCATCCGCCGGTCCATCTCATCCGGCGGCACATCCTCGACGTGCGTGGCTACGGTCCACCGGTGGCCCCACGGATCCTCGAACGCACCACTGCGATCGCCGTAGAACTGGGTGGTCATTGGGGTGAGTTCCTTGGCGCCCGCGGCCAGGGCGGCGCTGAAGGCGGCATCGGCGTCCTCGACATAGACGTAGAGGTTGACCGGCGTGCCGCCAACCGTCTTCGGGTCGAGGAAATCCATATCCGGAGCCGGATCGCCGACCATGATGAGCGAATTACCGAAGGTGAGTTCGCAGTGCGCGATCTTGCCGTCCGGTCCGGGCATGCGCATCCGCTCCGATGCGCCGAAAATATTCTTGTAGAAGTCGATGGCGGCAGCGGCTCCATCGATTGCCAATCCCGGCGAGACCACCGGATAACCCTCGGGGATCGGTTTCACATCGGACATGAGTTACCTCCGATCGAGGCGTTTGTCGGACAGGTGCGAGCCTATTCCTCACCCGGGCACGACATGCCTGATCGGCGCAAACCGCTACGGAGTCATTCGTTCCAGGTGACCTGCGTATTGATCGTCTGCTGCAGCAAGCTCGCGCTGCGCGGATCGCGGTAGGCCTGATGTCCGCCGACAGTGATCGAGCCCGCGACCGGCAGCGGCAGACCGAGATCGACGGTGATCGTGCCCGAGCCCTGCATGACGTAGTCCTTGATATCGAGGGTGCCCGCATTATTGGGCAGCGGCCACACCTGCGACTTCGGTTTCTGGGTCACCTCGAGTTCGATGGTCAGCCGGTCGCCTTCGCGTTTGGTCAGTGTTGCGGTGGTCACCTGATCCAGTGCGACACCGCCGTCGACCTCCTGACGCACCGTCCACACCGCACCCTCACCGACCGGTTGGTCGGGAAAGGCGATCGAGCGGTATACCGCCTGGTAGAAGGCCTGTTCCAAGGCGGCGCGGGCGGTATTGGAGGTGTCCGGTGCCGGGGCCAGCCGCAGCGCGGTGATCGCGCCGAGTTCGCTCATATCGAATCCGGCGTGCGAACCGTCGGCGGCGGTGAGCGCCTTGGCCAGCGACGGGTCCGGGCTGGAGATGGTGCCGAGAGTCAGCTCGACACCGTCACTATCGGTCTGCGCCGTCATCGGAATCGTCAGCGCGGGCGAGGAGAAATCACTCGGCGGCTGATCATTGATCTGCTGCTCGATGTGATGGTCGGTGCGCAGCGTCACCTGCTGCACCGTGCCCGCCGGATAGCCGGGACGCAGCAGCGACCGCGGCTCCTCCCCCGCAGAGACGACGGTGGCGACCGCCGCCGAAATCGGCACGGTCACTTCCTTGCCGATGCCGACCGGCTCGGTGCTGTCGGACTCGACGCGCGAATCGGCACCGTCACTGCAGCCGACACCGAACGCGGACAATCCGACCGCGAGCACCATCAGCAGCACACCCGAGCGCGCGATTCGGGGTACGTAGGGCGAAGACAACACCGTCACGAGCATCAGAGTACGACCGCTTCCTGAGTGTCAGCTGGGACATGCAGGTGACCGCGTGCGTAGCGCGAATCGTTACTCGAGAGATGATGGTCGGCGTGAGTGACGACCGGCCGCCCGAGGACAACTCCGTCGATAACGCGGTACCCCCCAGCGACGACGCAGAAATTCCGACCCCGACCGCCGAACCGGGGAAGCCCGCCGCACCGCTGCGGCTACGCACGCTGCTGATCATCGCCGCGGTATTGCTCGGCCTGGACCTGCTCACCAAGACCATTGTCGTGGCCGAGCTGACCCCGGGCGATCCGGTGCCGATCATCGGCGATTTCGCGCGGTTGTCACTGGTACGCAACCCGGGCGCGGCCTTCTCGATGGCCACCGGCATGACCTGGCTGCTGACCCTGGTCGCCGCGGCCGTGGTGATCGGCGTGATCCGGATCGGGCGCACGCTGCGCTCGCTGTGGTGGGCGATCGGGCTCGGCATGGTGCTCGGCGGTGCGCTCGGTAATCTGGTCGACCGGTTGTTCCGTGCGCCCGGACCGCTACAGGGACATGTGGTGGACTTCATCGCCGTCGGCTGGTGGCCGGTATTCAATCTGGCCGACTCCTCGATCGTGTGCGGTGCGATCCTGCTGGTGGTGCTGACGGTCTTCGGCTTCGAACCCGATGGCACACGCGCCGGACACGGTCACACCGAAGAGACCGCCGCCGAAACCACCACGGAGCCGGACGAGCCATCCGGCAACGACGCCAACGGTGCGGCCAACAGCAAGGGAAATGCGGCGTGAGCGAGCGAACCATGTCACAGCGGGCTTCGATCATGCCGGAACCGAGCGCCAGCGAGGTGCAGGCATGAGGGAAACCCGAAGCATGCCGGTACCCGACGGACTCGACGGCATGCGCGTGGACGCCGGACTGTCCCGACTGCTCGGGCTGTCCCGCACCGCCGTCGCCGCGCTGGCCGAGGAGGGTTCGGTGCAACTCGACGGCGTCGCCGCGGGCAAATCCGATCGGCTGGTGGCGGGGGCCTGGCTGGAGGTCGCATTCCCGGAACCGAAGCGGGAACTCACCATCGAGCCCGAGCCGGTCGAGGGTATGAAGATCCTCTACGCCGACGATGACATCGTCGCGGTCGACAAGCCGGTCGGCGTCGCGGCGCACACCGGCGTCGGTTGGACCGGGCCGACGGTGGTCGGCGGACTGGCCGCGGCGGGCTATCGCATCTCGACCTCGGGCGCGCATGAGCGGCAGGGCATTGTGCACCGCCTCGATGTCGGCACTTCCGGAGTCATGGTCGTCGCACAGTCCGAACACGCGTACACCGTGATGAAGCGGGCATTCAAGCAGCGCACCATCGATAAGCGCTATCACGCACTGGTACAGGGACATCCGGATCCGAGCAGCGGCACCATCGATGCGCCGATCGGCCGGGCCCGCGGCGATGCCTGGAAGTTCGCGGTCACCGCGGACGGACGCCCGAGCATTACCCACTACGACACCGTCGAGGCGTTCCAGGCGGCCAGCCTGCTCGATATTCATCTGGAAACCGGGCGCACCCACCAGATCCGGGTGCATTTCTCCGCGATCCGCCATCCCTGCTGTGGTGATCTCACCTATGGTGCGGATCCGCGACTGGCGGAGCGGCTGGGGCTGGAGCGGCAGTGGCTGCATGCGCGTTCGCTGGGGTTCAACCATCCGGCCGATGGCCGGTATATGGAGATCACCAGCGAGTATCCGGCTGACCTGAAGAACGCCCTCGACGTGTTGCGCAATGCCTGAAACATTGCGCCGCATTGCCATCGCCGTCGCAGCCGTCGGTTTCGCGGTGCTGATCGTGGTGCTCGGCGTACTCGATCCCCCACGACCGACCGGCATTTCGACCGACCGGCTCGGCCCGGAACGGGGCGAGCACGTCGCGGATTATGTTGCGCGGGCACAGGATTCGCTGTCCGGTTCGGATACCGAGGAGCACTGGGCGCTGGTCTCCTTCACCGAACCCCTTACCCCCGACCAGATTCCGGCACACAGTGGCGGCCTGCGTATTGCCGCGGCAAGCCACCATGTGTCGATCCCGCGGGTGAACACCCCGATCGTCACGGTGCAACTGCCTGCGGGAAATGCGGTAGCGGTGGCGTCCGCCGACAATGCCGCCTGGCAACTGCTGGCACAGCACGCGGCCGGCGAACGCACCGACCGCATCAATGCGGTGTCGGCGGCTCGGCTGCGCGCCGGGTGCGCATGCACCGTCGGTCTCGTAGTCCGCGGATCGCTGCCCGAACTCCGAAATCTGGCGGCCCAGAACGGAATCCGCGCCGTACACGCCCTACCCGCCGATGCGGTCGCGACCAGTTTCGCCATTGTTCCGTTACTGCCGGAGTACGAGGACATCGCACTGCCCGGTACCGATGACGGCCCCCTCCCGGATCAGTAACCGTCAGCGAGGCCGTGGTCCCGGCGCGCAGCATTCCGCGCCGGACTGGTCAATCCGGCAGTGCCACAACACCATCCAGGTACCGCCTGCAGCGGCCGATGAGCAGCACCCGATCGCCCGCGAGTTCACAGCGCAGCCTGCCACCGCGCCGGGACAGCTGGCGGGCGCTGAGTTCGGTCCGGCCGAATTCGCGGCTCCACAGCGGAACCAGCTGTGCGTGCGCCGATCCGGTGACCGGATCCTCGGCCACACCGAGGTCCGGACCGAAGACCCGAGAGACGAAGTCCACGGTATCGCCCGGCGCGGTGATCACCGCATCGAAGGCCAGCGGTGGGAAGGCCGCGAAATTCGGCCGCGCCTCGCGCACTTCGCGTTCGGAACCCACCACGACCACCTCGTCGAATCCGGAGAAGGCGCGCACCGCACGGACGCCGAGCGCATCCACCAGCGCCGGATCGGGCGTGACCTCCTCGGATTCCAGCGCGGGTAGGTCGAGTACGTATTCGTCGTCATCGGTGCGGTCGACGTGTAGCCAGCCGCTGCGAGTGAAGAAGCTCACCCGGTCCTCGCCGGGATGGATGTCCTCGAGAATCTGCGCGGCCGTCGCCATGGTGGCGTGGCCGCACATATCGACCTCCTTGGTCGGGGTGAACCAGCGCAGGTGCACAGCGGGCCACTCTCCGGGGGGATCACCCGCCTCGACTGGTAATTGCGAGGTATAGAAGGCGGTCTCGGCGAGGTTGTTCTCCTCGGCCAGATGTTGCAACAGCTCGTCCGACAACCATGCCGACAGCGGCATGACCGCGGCCGGGTTGCCCGAGAACGGTGCGTCGGCGAACGCGTCGATCTGGTGCAGCAAAACCTCCATAGTCGAGAAGGTACTCCAACCCTGAATGATCGCTTCGCACAAGGTATCTCGCGGCGCGGCGGGTCAGCCGTCCAGTTGTTCAGGCGCCCCCGCCCGGTGAACTCGGGAGTAGCGTGTGCTTGTCCCCCTGAACTGCGGCGGCGATCCACCAGGCGGCTTCGACGAGCACGATGCCGACCGCGCCGCAGATGAACGCCGCGGTGGTGAGCTCGATATTCGAGGGGTCGAGTTTGAAGAAATGCCTGGTGAACGGGATTGTGAACAACAGCACATAGGCGAGGACCGAGGCGCCGATGAGCACCACCTTCCACCACACATACGGCCTGGCCACGATGGCCAGCACCCACACCGCGATCATGATCAGGGTGATCAGCGCGGTGGTGCCCGCCTGCTCCTTCTGCTCGAAGGTGGCATGCGGACCCGCATAGGCGATCAGATACGCGACAAAGGTGGCGACGCCGATCACCACACCGGAGGGAATCGCCAAACGCATGACGCGCGAGACGAATCCGGAGCGGGCGCGTTCGTTGTTCGGAGCCAGCGAGAGGATGAAGGCCGGAATCCCGATGGTGAACCAGGCCGCGATCGTGACATGCCTCGGCAGGAACGGATATCCGATCGGATCGTAGTCGAAGATCTGCGAACCGACTCCGGCGATGCCGACCAGGAAGGCGAGCAGCACTGAGTACACGGTCTTGGTGAGAAACAGATTCGAGACCCGCTCGATATTGCCGATCACCCGGCGCCCCTCGCCGACCACATACGGCAGTGTGGCGAATTTGTTGTCCAACAACACGATCTGGGCTACCGCGCGGGTGGCCGGACTGCCCGACCCCATAGCCACACCGATATCGGAATCCTTCAGCGCCAGTACATCGTTCACACCGTCACCGGTCATGGCGACGGTGTGGCCACGAGATTGCAAGGCGCTCACCATGGCTCGCTTCTGGTCCGGGCGCACCCGACCGAAGGTGGTCTCGCGCTCGAGCACATCGGCGAGTGCGGCACGGTCCTCGGGCAACTCGCGAGCGTCGACCGCGTGATCGCCGCCACGCAGATCCAGTGACGATGCCACCGCGCCGACCGACACGGCGTTGTCGCCGGAGATCACCTTGATCGAAACCTGCTGGCTGGCAAAGTAATCGAGGGTTTCGCGGGCATCGGGGCGCACCTTCTGCTCGAGCACGACCAGGGCCGCGGGGTCGACAGCGCCCGGTGCGTCGGCGGCGTCGACCGGACGGTCACTGCGAGCGAGCAGCAGAATGCGCAGGCCCGAGGAACCGAGTTCCTCTGCGACACGGGCATCTTCGGACCTCGGGTCGAGCAGCACATCGGGCGCGCCGAGCAGCCAGTCGCCGTGCTCGCCGTAGGAGAACCCGCTCCACTTCTTCGCCGAGGAGAACGGTGCGACCGCGGTGTGGTGCCAATTCGGCTTATCGGCGAGCTCCTCCCCGATGGCCTGCACGCTCGCATTCGGGCGCGGATCGTCGGCGGCCATGGCGGCCAGAGCCTGTCGGACCTCGGCGTCGTCGAATGTGCCGAGCGTCTTGATATCCGACAGGCGCATTCCGTTCTCGGTGAGCGTGCCGGTCTTATCCGCGCACACCACATCGACGCGGGCCAGCCCCTCGATAGCGGGCAATTCCTGCACCAGACATTTGCGCCTGCCGAGTCGCACCACGCCGACCGCGAAGGCGACCGAGGTCATCAGGACAAGGCCCTCGGGCACCATCGGCACCAGCGCCGCGACCATGCCGGTGACCGCCGGCCGCCAGGACTCCTTACTGGAGAACAACTGGTTGTAGATACTCAGCAGCCCCGCCGGGATCAACAGATAGGTGATGACCTTGAGGATGGTGTCGATACCGCTGCGCAATTCGGACTTGACCAGCGTGAACTTACTCGCCTCTTCGGCCAGCGTGGCAGCGTAGGCGTCCCGGCCGACCTTCGTCGCACGGTAGGCGCCGGAACCCGAGACGACGTAACTGCCCGACATCACCGACGCGCCGATCTGCTTATCCACCGGATCGGCCTCACCGGTGAGCAGGGATTCGTCGACCTCGAGCAGTGCGGACTCCTCGACCGTACCGTCGACGACGATCTGGTCGCCGGGTCCGAGCTCGATCAGATCGTCGAGGACGACCTCCTTCGGCGCCACCTCGAGCGACTGTCCGTCCCGGCGCACGGTCGGCTTGGCCTGGCTGACAATGGCCAACTGGTCCAGGGTGCGCTTGGCGCGGACCTCCTGAATGATGCCGACCGCGCTGTTGGCGATGATCAGCAGACCGAACATCCCGTCGATAATCGAGCCGGTCGCCAGCACCAGGATGAACAGCACACCGAGGATGGCATTGATCCGGGTGAAAACATTGGCACGGACGATGTCGCGTACGGATCGGCTCGCCCGGTCCGGCACATCATTGGTCAGCCCGTCGCGGCGACGTTGCTCGACCTCCGCCGCGGTCAGCCCGGTGACGGCCGTATGGGGCACGGTAATCGACATGACCGCCAGGCTACCGAGAACTACCGTCGGTAGCGTGCAGCGAAGCAGAGCGGTCCCGGGTGTGGTGTTCGGTACAGGCGCATTTCTGATCTGGGGGCTGTTTCCGGCGTACTTCGGGTTGCTGGCCTTCGCCAATCCGGCCGAAGTGGTAGCGCAGCGGATTCTGTGGACGTTGGTGCTGGTGCTCATCGTGCTGGCGATAACCGGGCAGCTCGGTGGACTGCGCGGTATCGCCCCACGGACCTGGCGGATGGCAGCGGTGGCCATCGCGGCGCTATCGATCAACTGGGGCGTGTACGTCTACGGCGTCACCTCCGGACATGTGGTGGAGTGTGCGCTGGGGTATTTCATCAATCCGCTGGTGACGGTGGCATTCGGCGTGCTGATCTTCCGTGAGCGATTGGCCAGGGCGCAATGGGCGGCGCTGGGGCTGGGTGCGGTGGCGGTCGCCGTGCTCACCGTCGACTACGGCAGACCGCCGCTCATCGCGCTGGCACTGGCCTGTTCATTCGCCACCTATGGGCTGGTGAAAAAGGTGATTCCGTTGGACGCGCTGCACGGAATCGCGGCCGAAGGTCTGGTCGCCGCACCGTTCGCGCTGGCCTTCGTCATCGTATTCGCGATGACCGGGCGCAGCGAATTCGCCAGCGGC
Organism: Nocardia sp. NPDC049737; assembly: GCF_040674755.1. Taxonomy (NCBI): domain Bacteria; kingdom Bacillati; phylum Actinomycetota; class Actinomycetes; order Mycobacteriales; family Nocardiaceae; genus Nocardia; species Nocardia sp. NPDC049737. Next base: position 80,418 of record NZ_JBFANH010000025.1, read on the forward strand.
ATCACACATTCCGGACTGATGATCTCGACCGGTCCGGTCACCCTGCTGCCGCTGTTGCTGTTCGCCGTTGCCGCGCAACGGGTTCCGCTCTCGACCATGGGACTGCTGCAATACCTCACGCCCGCGCTACAGATGGCCTGGGGCGTGGCCGTCGCGCATGAGCCGATGCCCGCGTCGCGGTGGGCCGGGTTCGCGCTCATCTGGGCGGCACTGGCGATTTTCACCGCCGACGCGCTGGTGCGTGGTCGGCGGCGGGTGCGGACCGCCCAGCCCGCACCGGCCAGTTCAGCCGACCGCCGCGGCGCCGGTCAGTAGGCGGTGTTGATGTGGCCCGGGGTCCACAGGCCGGAGTGGTCCTGCTGGGTGATTTCGGGTTCGGCGGGGTCGGCCTTGGGATCGATGCGGACCAGTTGTTGAAGTTCGCCCCAGTCTCGATGCCAGTCCTGGTCGAGGTAGGTGGCCAGGGTGCGCGGACGCAGCAGCATATTGGACCAGCCGAGCGGGCCGCCGCCGTCGTGGCTCTGCCACAGAGTGGTGATTTCCGCGCCAGGTCGGTCCGGCAGGATGCGGTAGGCCGGGACCTCGGCGATATTGTCGCGGTGATCGTAGGGCCGCTGGTTGGGGAATTGCAGGCCGACCATCCAGTCGGTGAGAACCGGAACCTGTGAGCCGACAACATCGTTCAGCGTTCTGGTCTGTGGTACCCGCGGCGGGGTGACGGCCAGCCACTGCTTGGGATTGCGGTCTCGGTCGACGGCGACGATGCGGATCACGTCCGCGCCGCTGGGGATTTCGCTGAACGGTACACGCAGGTTGCGCCACGACGGCGCCGGTCCGATATCGATTGGGGCGACCTTGCCCATGGGCTGCGCGGTCATCGCGGAATCGGTTGCACCGTATTCGATTTCGAGGGTCTGCCCCGGGGTGACGATGCCGTCGGCGTCGACCGAGCGGATCCGGCCCGCCGCGGTCAGCGCGATAATGCCATGACGATCACCGGATTCGGGAAGTCGATACCAGCCGGTGGTCAGATCGGCGGGCCCCGCATCTCCGGAGCCGTAGCTGCCCAGTACCGGCGTCGTCGCCGGGTTCAGTCCGAAAGGCAGTGCGGCGGAGGCGGTTCCGGCTGTGTTCTCCGAAGCCGACTTACTGCTCAAAGCATCGGCGATGCTGCCGGTCGGACTCGAATCGTCGTCGGGACGCAGATCGGCGGCCACGCCCGAACCGGTGAATCCGGTGCCGGAGCCCGACAGCGTGCTCACCGCATCGCCGGTCAGCGGCCGCAGCATGCCCGCATTCGGATCGGTCTCCACCAGCACATGACCGGCCAGACCCGCCGTCTTCCCGGTCAGTGCCTCGATATTCGAGCGCGCCAGCGAGAACGCCGGGCCCTGGGCCACGGCCGCCTTGGCGAAAGAGCCGACATCCCAGACCACGAGCAGCGCCAGCGCGATGGTCAGCGGCGGAAGTACCGACACTCGCCATGCGAGACGCGAAACCCGATGCGGGGTACCGGGCTCCGGCGCCCGCACATGCCACCACGCGGCCACGGCCAGCAGTACGGCGGCCGCGAGCAGGAACAATTTGTTGAGCTCGATACCAGCGATCACCGGCGGCTTGTCCCACCACGGAATGCCGTAAGACGAGACGTACCACCACTTATTGGGCCCGGAGAATACCAATGCGAGCAGAAATGCCACCACCGCGGCGAACAGCGCACGGTAGCGCGGCGCCCGCAAAACCCTTGGGGCCACGGCCATCGCGGTCACCATGGCGACAGCACCGGCGACGCCCGCGTAGACACCGAAGTGATGGGTCCACTTGGTCGGCGTGACCATGATCAGCAGCAGCGCGCCGACGGTGACACCGAGAATGCGCCGGGTCGGCCCCGCGGCCAGCACCGGAATCCGACCGCCCTTGCGCAGCAGCACGATGACACACACGATGAGCCCCGCGAGCATCACGAGCACACCGATCCGGCGGCCGACGGAGCCGTCCGTCTCGCCCTGGAAGAGGTACTGATAGCGCAGATATTCATTGAACCACTCGACATCCGGGCCGACGATGTGGTGGATCCGCTTCATCTCGAACATCGCCGCCAACGGCTGGTCGGCGAACATGATCGCCAGCACCACGATACCGGCGGCCAGCAGCGGTGCGAGCAGCACGGCGTAGCCGACCACTCGGGAACGCAACGATCCCCGAGTCCCGGTGCGGTCCATGATGATTCGCGCGACCGGTCGCAATCCCGCCAGTAGCGCCGCGATACAGATCACACCCGACGGCCCGGCCGTGCAGGCAAAGGCCGCAACCAGGATCGCGAATCCGGCGGGCAACAACCGCCGCGTGGCAATGGCACGCTCGACCAGACACCAGGTGAGCAGTAGTCCCAGCGCAACCGGCGGTTCCGGACGCAGTCCGTTGTCATAGGCGAGCCAGATGGTCAGGAAACCGAGTGCACCGCTGCACATCGCGACCCGGTTGCGACGCACCGCGACACCGAGCCGCGGCGCCACCTCGCGGCTGAGCAGCAGCCACATCAACACACCGCAGCACAGCGCGGGCAGCCGCACCCACGGACTGGCGATGCCGACCTGCGTCATGATCCGGATCAGGTCGTAATACGGTGTGCCGACCGGATTTTCGGGCACCCCGAAGTAGGCGAAGTAGTTGGCCATATAACCCGCGACACCCGACGCACGGGCCATACCGAACTGATAGCCGTCATCGGAGGTGGTCGACCCGATGAAGTGCCAGACCACCATGGTGCCCAGCACCACCACGTCGAGCAGGGTGAATGTCCACCAGCGCTGCGGCAGGAAGCGGCGCACCCGCCGACCGTCCAGCCGATCGAGCCGATACAGCGCGACGAGCGCGACAATCGTGCACAGCACCGCGAGCCAGATCGCCGCGCGTTTCACCGGCGTGGGCGTCGAGGAGAACCTGGTATCGAGTTCGGCGGTGACGCGCGCACCATCGGCCGCGGCCAGATCGCTGAAGATGCCCACCATCTGCGGTCGGTAGTCGCCATTGAGCACCACCGGGAATCCGGGCGCTTCGAATCCGACCAAGGTGGCGGTCGCGCTGGTGCTATCGGCGTGCACGGTGAGTTCACAGCCCGGAACCAATTCGGTCACCGGCACACTGAGCAATGCCTGATTGCGCAGCACCACATCCAGCCGCGCCGGAGTGTCGGCTCCAGCCTGCACTCGGGCGACGAATCCGTAGCGCTCGAGATCCGGCGCGTGATCGGGTCCGGTCGCCACAAGGGTGCCGCCCTTGGCGCTGAGCTGGTTGATCGCCGTGCATGGCAGGGTGGCGTCGAAAGTCAGTGGCGCATAGGAGATCAGCGGCGCCTCGATGCTGCGCGCCGACCCTGCCTGTGGCCAGGTCAGCGTCGCCGCGTCCACCCGGACCGGCAGCAGCGGCACCGCCACCGCGAACAGTGCGCCCAGCAGACCCGCGATCAGCGCGATCGGCCCGGCCCAACCCCAGCGCGTCTTCGATTGTGCCGTCCCGAGTTCGGATTCCTCGACGGACGGCTGCCCCGCCCACACCATCGTGTCAGCCACGGGGCCTGATCCTAACGGTAACTATTTCAAACGAAAGTTCTTGCCGGCGTGCGGCATTGATTCTCAGCATGTACACAGCTGTCGCGGCCGACACCGGGCCGGCCGCGACAGCTGACCCTTTCGAGCGACCTGCAAGCAGTCGCTACGGAGGGAACTCAGCCGCAGGCCGCCGACTGCTGGCCGAGGTTGGTCAGCATGGTGCAGGCCCAGGCCTTCTGGATCTTCCACTTGCCGTCCTCCGCGACGAACGGCACATCGATAATGTTCTCCTGGCCGTTGAGCAGTACCTTGGCCTTGGCATTGACGCTGTCGCCGAAGCCGGTCACATCGGTGACCGTGATAGTGACATTGGCGCCCTTGGCGGCCTCGGCCAGCCGGTTCGGCAGTTCCGGATCGGCCTCGGCGCCCTGCACGCCGTCGAGCTTCTCCGAATTGGGCACCGACGGATCCAGCGCACGCTGCAGCTGCGTGTTCAGTTCCGCGACGGAGGGGACCGGCGGCAGATTGGTGTTCGAGCTCGCGCTGGCCGAGGCCTTGGCGCTGGTACTTGTCTTCGCGGCCGGCTTGCTGTCTTTGTCATCGCTGCAGGCGGTCATGCCGAGTGCGGCGACGACGGCCAGGCCGGCGATGGCGATGCGTCCAGTCTTACGAAGCTTCAACTGCTCGTCCTTTACGTTCGAGTAGGTACATGTCGTTCCACCAACGGCAGCCGTCACCCGAATCGGCGACGCTGCACGAATGACCCAGGCTACCTGTCAGCGGAGACTGCCGAGCGGATCCGCCCGGGACAGACTGATGTCGTCGGCGGCAAAGGTACGCGCCGGACCGGGCCCTGTCGAGCTGGTCTCGAACCGAACAGTAACCACACCGAGCCCGGCGCCCTGCACCCACCCGTGCCCGAATTCGGGGTGCGTGACATCGAGTCCGCGATACCACAGCGTCGCGCTGCGCATCGGCGAATCGCCCTGAGCTGCACCGACGCTCGACTGCGTAGTCCCGGGGACCGGGAAGGTCGCGGTCTCTGCCAGCTCGACGCCGAGCGGCCCGACCGACGCACGCGCGCCGAGCTCTGTCGCACCGTCCTCGGCTGCCGATGGCCCCCGCTGAGTATCCCAACTATCGGAGTGCGGCGCGTCGCCCTCCCAGCTGCCCGCATCCTCGACCGGGGCCTGATCGAGCTCTGGGAACAACGACTCCTGCCGAACGGTCGACAGCCCGCCGTAACCCACCCCGACCAGCCGAATCGGCCCGAGTTCGGCCGGATCAATGGCCGAGCGCTGCGCCGCCGTCGTCAACGTGGCCAGCTCGGTCGTCGCGTACGGCAGGGTGAACGACCTGGTCACGATGCTCATATCGGACTTCTTCAGCTTCAGCACCACAGTGCGTGCGGCCCGGCCGTCCTTTTCCAGCCGACGGTGCGCGGCCGCTGCCATGGTCTCGATCGCCGGACGTAGCTGGGCCATCGTGACGATATCGGTCTCATAGGTGTTCTCAGCGCTGATCTGTTTGGCCTCGGCCCGTTCGGCGACCTGCCGGTCGTCGATGCCGCGGGCCAGCCGGTGCAGTGCCGCGCCGACGCTGCCGCCGAGGATGGACACCGCCTCCGATTCCGGCAGCGCCGCGAAGGCGCCGACTGTCTCGATACCGAGCGAACGCAAGCGGCCCTCGGCCACCGGACCGATCCCCCACAGCTTGCGCACCGGCAGCCCGGCCAGCAGTTGCTGCTGCTCATCCGGCGAAACCACCCGTACCCCATCGGGTTTGGCCATACCGGAGGCGATCTTGGCCAGCTGCTTACCGGTACCCGCACCGACCGAGGCGACCAACCCGGTCCGCTCCCGCACCAGCGCGCGCAGCTGCTCACCGAATTCGCGCACCTGCTCGACGGTCGCGCCCACCAACTCGGCCGGCTCACCGAACGCCTCGTCGAACGACAGTGTCTCCAGCACCGGGATGCGGCTGCGCAGTGCGTCGAACACCCGCGCACTGACCACGCTGTAGACAGCACCGCGCGGCGGCACCACCACCGCGGTCACCCCGACCAAGCGCCGCGCCTGATGCATCGGCATGGCCGAGCGCGCACCGAATACCCGCGCCTCATAGCTGGCGCCCGCGACCACACCGCGACCGCCGGTTCCGCCGACCAGCACCGGGCGCCCGCGCAGTGTGGGTCGGGTCAATTGTTCGACCGAAGCGAAGAAGGCATCCATATCGATATGCAGCACCCACCGCCGCGCCGTACGCACGGACGCGCCTCGCCCGGCGGCCATAGCGGTGTTGTCGGTGCTCACGCACCGGAATCTACGCCGCCGCACCGACAGGTCGGCCCACCGCGCAACCCGGCGTAAACCTGTGAATTCGGCAAGCAACCTGGGTTCCAGGTGGACGTCAGCCGAGTAGTTTCTGCGAGATTGCTACCGATCGGTGCGCCGCGACGACCGGGCGGGTGCGGCGCTCTGCCCTGCCCAACCATCCGTGACCAGGACCGATACCGATATGTTGCCGACTCGACATGCCCAACCCAAGCGTGGGGATCACCGGTTCGGACCCGCTCGGGTATGTGATGATCGGACCATGAAGATCCGCAAGGCCGTGATACCGGCCGCCGGAATCGGCTCCCGGCTGCTCCCGCTGACCAAGGCCATCCCCAAGGAGATGCTGCCGGTCGGCGATAAGCCGGTCATCGAGCACACCGTCCGGGAGCTGGTCGCATCCGGAATCACCGATATCACCATTGTGGTCAGCGGCGGAAAGTCCTTGATCCAGGACCATTTCCGCCCCAATCCAGCCCTGGTGGCCCAGCTCCGAGCCGACGGCAAGGACGCGTTCGCCGATGCGGTGGAGGAGGTCGGCGAGCTGTCCCGGCTCGGGCACATCACCTACCTCGATCAGCACGGGCCCTACGGCAACGGCACCCCGGTGCTCAATGCCGCCCGCAATCTCGGCGACGAGCCGATGCTGGTGCTGTGGCCCGACGACGTCTTCGTCGCCGGGGTACCGCGCGCCCAGCAGCTGATCGACGCCTACGAGGCGACCGGCGCGCCGGTGCTCGCGCTGATGCCGATGGATCCGTCCGAATCCAAGCGCTACGGCGTCCCGGTCGTCGCGGACGACCAGGGCAACGGCCTGCTGCGCATCACCGGGCTGCGGGAAAAGCCCAAGCCCGAGGACGCACCGTCGAACTATGCCGCGATCGGTGGCTATGTCGTCACCCCCGGCATCATCTGCGAACTGCGCAGGCAGACCGAGCAGTGGTACGAACATCGCACCGGCGAGGTGTACCTCACCGATGCGATCAATGTGCACGCCGCCGACAACCCGGTCTTCGGCCAGGTCATCCAGGGCCGCTGGTACGACACCGGCAATCCCGCCGACTATCTGGTGGCCCAATTCGCCTCGGCTCTGGCGCATCCCCAGTACGGACCACTACTGCGCCAGCTCGTCGACTGATATCGGGCTCGCCTCGCGCAGGGCGACGATCACGACCTTGTCGTCGGGCCAGCACTGGAACACGCCCTCACGTTCCGCATCGTTGCTCTACGGGCGAGCGCGATGGTCGTGGGAACGTAGCCGATCCGAATCAGAAGCGACGAATGGTGTAGATGTCGAAATCGCGCAGCGGATGCAGACCAACCGGAACGCCCCAGTCGTGCGCGTCCAGGACCTGCCCGGAGCCCGCGTAGATGCCGACATGCGAGGCGTCGTCATTCAGGATTACGACATCACCCAGCGACAGGGCCGGGAACGGAACCGTGGCACCGACCTTGGCCTGCTCCCAGGTAGTGCGCGGTAGTTTCACCCCGACCTGACGGAATGCCCACTGGACCAGACCCGAGCAATCCCAGGCGAACGGGCCGGTGGCGCCCCATTCGTAGGGTTTGCCGATCTGAGTGTAGGCCGCGGTCAGTGCGCCGAGTCCGGCGACACTCGGCAGCGGCAGGGCAGCGGAACCGCTGGAACTACCGGAACTACCGGAGCCGGAACTACCGGAACTACCGGAACTACCGGAGCCGGAACTACCCGAACCGGAGCCGCTTCCGGTATCACCACGCACCGGTCCAGCGAGGACGAGCGCCATGACAGTCGATACCAGAAACCCAACAGCTATCCGCCGCAATGCCCTTTTGTGCGCGGTGATCATGTGCTCGTCCCTTCCGTCGACCCGGTCAACGCGCGGTACCGGCCTCGCCGTCAGGGAAGGGGATCCGCACGCCACAGACCTGCGCCACCTACGTATTCACGTGTGGCGCAAGGTATTTCAGGTAGAGCAGTTCAAGTACGAACATTCACTGCGGTCACAGAAGTCGATCTGCACACCAGCAGCAACATGCAGATTGTGCCGGGCATTGTGCGATCACGACAACGAATCAGCTAATTCCCAGCATGTGATCTACATCACACCAGAGAAGATCATGGACGCGGGTCGGGGCGGGATCTCGAGATCCCGCCCCGACCACCTCGTTCCAAGGAACGGCCGTATCAGACCTTCGCGATCGATACCCGCACACCACCGACGATTTCGGCGGCATCCGCGCCCGGATCACCGAAAGTCAGCTCGGTGGCCAGGATTTCGCCCGCGATGAGGTCGCGGTGGGTCTGTGCCCAGACCTGCTTATCGGCGGGCACCGCGAGCACCACGGTGATGCGATCGGATACCGCCAGCCCCAGGGACTTTCGCGTCTCCTGCAGATCGCGGATCACATCGCGGGCCCAGCCCTCGGCCTCGAGTTCCTCGGTCACCACCGAATCGAGCACGACCAGACCGGCATTGCCGGGCAGGGCCGCGGTGGACTCCGGCTCGGCCGCGACCAGGCGCTGGGTGTACTCCTCCGGCAGCAGTTCGATGCCCGCCGCGGTGACCACACCTGCGGCGTTCTCGGACCATTCGCCCGCCTTCACCGCCTTGATCACCGTCTGCACATCCTTGCCGAGGCGCGGGCCGGCGGCCCGTGCGTTCACAACCAGCTCGAAACGGCCGTGCACGGCGACATCGGTGGTCAGGTCGACCTTCTTGACGTTCACCTCATCGGCGATGATGTCGGCGAACGGCCGCAGCCGCTCGGCATCGGGCGCGGCGATAGTGACCTCGGCCAGCGGCAGGCGCACCCGCAGGTTCTGTGCCTTGCGCAGGCTCAGCACCGTCGAACAGACCACCCGGACCTCGTCCATGGTGGCGACCAGATCCGGATCCTGCGGCAGCTCACCCTCCTTGGGCCAATCGGCCAGATGTACCGACTGCTCGCCGGTCAGCCCGCGCCAGATCACCTCCGAGATCAGCGGCAGCAGCGGCGCGGCAAGCCGGGTGACGACCTCGAGCACCGTATGCAGCGTGTCGACAGCATCACGGTCTTCCTCCCAGAAGCGCGAACGCGACCGGCGCACATACCAATTGGTGAGGGCGTCGGCGAAGGAGCGCAATTCCTCGCAAGCGCCCGCGATGTCGTAGACCTCGAGCGCCTCGGTCATCACGTCCTGGGTCGCGGCCAACTTGGCCAGGATGTAGCGGTCCAGCACATGCTGCGAATCGGTGCGCCACACACCGGTTTTCGAGGCGTAGAGCTGCAGGAAGGTCCACGCGTTCCACAGCGGGCGCAGCGCATGGCTGACTCCCTCGCGGATGCCGCGCTCGGTGACGATGAGATTGCCGCCGCGCAGGATCGGCGAACTCATCAGGAACCAGCGCATCGCATCGGAGCCGTCCCGGTTGAACACCTCGTTCACATCCGGATAGTTGCCCTTGGACTTGCTCATCTTCAGTCCGTCGTCACCGAGCACGATGCCGTGCGCGGCAACGGTTTTGAAGGCCGGGCTGTCGAACAGCGCGGTCGAGAGCACGTGCAGGGTGTAGAACCAGCCGCGGGTCTGCCCGTTGTACTCGACGATGAAATCGCCCGGGAAGTGGCTGTCGAACCACTCCTTGTTCTCGAACGGGTAATGCACCTGGGCATAAGGCATCGAGCCCGACTCGAACCAGCAGTCCAGCACCTCCGGCACCCGGCGCATGGTCGACCTGCCGGTCGGATCATCGGGGTTCGGTCGGGTCAGCTCGTCGATCATCGGCCGGTGCAGATCGGTCGGGCGCACACCGAAGTCGCGCTCCAACTCCTCCAGCGAGCCGTAGACATCGGTGCGCGGATAGTCCGGATCATCGGAGACCCACACCGGGATCGGGCTGCCCCAGTACCGGTTACGGCTGATATTCCAGTCTCGTGCACCCTCGAGCCACTTGCCGAACTGTCCGTCGCGGATGTGCTCGGGCACCCAGGTGATCTGCTTGTTCAGCTCGACCATCCGGTCGCGGAACTTGGTCACCGCGACGAACCAGGACGGCACCGCCATGTAGATCAGCGGCTGACCAGAGCGCCAACTGTGCGGGTAGGAGTGCTCGATCGTCTCGTGCCGCAGCAGCTTTCCGGCCGCCTTGAGATCCTTGATGATCACCGGATTGGCATCGAAGACCATCAGGCCCTCGTACGGCGGCACCATCGAGGTGAACTTGCCGCCCGGATCCAGCGGCTGCACGAGTTCGATGCCGTTGGCGGCGGCGACATCCATATCCTCCTCACCGAAAGCCGGTGCGAGGTGCACGATTCCGGTGCCGGACTCGGCGGTCACATAGTCGGCGGTCAGCACGCGATGCGCATTGGGATGACCGACGAAGAAGTCGAACGGCGGGTCGTAGGATAGATCCGCGAGAGCCGCGCCGTCGAACTCGCCGAGCACCTCGGGCTGGTCGCCCAATTCACGGGCGTAATGCGAGACCCGTTCGGCGGCCAGCAGATAGCGCTTCCCGTCGCCGACGCGCACATGCACGTAGCGGAAATCGGGATGCACGGCGATCGCGAGGTTGGATGGCAGGGTCCACGGCGTGGTGGTCCAGATGAGTGCGTTGGCCCCGTCGAGTTCGTGCAGCGGATGCTCGCCCGGCACGCGCAGCACCATATCCACGGTGACGGCCGGATCCTGGCGCATCTTGTAGGCGTCGTCGAGCCGGGTTTCCTGATTCGACAGCGGGGTCTGCTCGTACCAGCTGTATGGCAGCACCCGGAAGCCCTGGTAGATCAGGCCCTTCTCGTGCAGCGACTTGAACGCCCACATCACCGACTCCATGAAGTCGAGATCCAACGTCTTGTAGTCGTTGTCGAAGTCCACCCAACGGGCCTGACGCGTCACATAATCGCGCCATTCTCCGGTGTAGCGCAGAACCGAAGATTTACAGGCCGCGTTGAATTCCGCGAGACCCATAGCATCGATCTGTGATTTGTCCGTGATACCGAGCTGCTTTTCCGCTTCGATTTCCGCGGGCAATCCGTGACAGTCCCAGCCGAAACGTCGATCGACCCGCTTGCCGCGCATCGTCTGGAAACGCGGCACGAGATCCTTGACATACCCGGTGAGCAGATGTCCATAATGTGGCAAACCATTGGCAAACGGCGGCCCGTCGTAGAAGACGAACTCCGCTGCACCCGAACGGTTCTCGATACTGGCGCGGAAGGTGTTGTCGGCGGCCCAGGCGTCCAGGACCCGACGCTCCAGGTCGGGGAAAGATGACCCGCTGCCGGTTCCGTAGCGACTGCTTGCAGGTCGCTCGAAAGGGCCTGCCAGATCGACGCGCGGGTATGCGCTGCTGGAAGGTTCGTCCGCCATCGCGGATACGTCTCCTCGTGCCGCCGCGCCGTGGCGCGTATGTGTCAGCACGGGGACGATGACGACGCCGGTTGCGTCGAAACCGCGGTACCACCCCGCTTGTCCGGGCGGCGCGCCGATCCGCGCGACCAACCAGGACCTCTCGTTTCGAGCTGTGACGGGCTCGCCCGTTCGGTTCTACTGAGTGCGGTGTGCGCACCGTTCTTCCGAAGGCTCCCCGGTGATGGCCGGATCTACGCCGATTACATGTTTGATTCTAACCAGTACGGTCAAACCAGTTTGTTGGGCCCACAATTACCGTTTCGCATGCCGACCAGGCGGCGGCGCGGAATCACCCTCGGAGCTGCGCATGGAAAGCGCGCTCACCAGCAACAGCACAGCACCCACGATGCAGATGAGGATGCACCCCCAGGCCCATAGCACCGACCCAGTGGTCAGCGCGGCCACGAGCAGGGCGAACCCGATCGCGGCAAGGACCAGCGTCAAAACGAGCATATTTACCCCCTAGGCATGCCAGGCGGCTCGGCGTACCTCTAGTTACTCAAACAGCAACTACAGCGGAGATATCTCTCTACCACGAGATTACTTGGCGCCCTTGGCGAACGAGGCGGGAGCGAGATTGTTCGCGGTATTGGAGTCGACGAAGGCCTCGCCGCCATCCACCGGCACCGCCGAGCCACGGTTCTCCAACTCCTCGAGCTGGGACTCCAAGTACGACTTCAGTCGCACGCGGTACTCCCGCTCGAAGGTCTTGAGCTGCTCGATTCGGCTCTCCAGCACGCTGCGCTGCTGGGTGATGGTGGCCATGATCTCGGTGTGCTTGCGCTCGGCATCGGCCTGCAGCGCGTCGGCCTTTTCCTTGGCCTGCCGTAGCTGGTTGTCCGAACGGGTCTGGGCATCCGAGAGCATCGCATCCGACTTCTGCCGTGCATCGGCGATCATCGCCTCCGAGCGGGTTCGCGCGTCGCCGACCAGGCGTTCGGAGTTGGCCCGGGCATTCGACAGCAGGTTCTCCGCTTCGAGCTTCGCATCGCTGGTCAGCCGGTCCGCCATCTCCTGGGCGAGGCTGAGCACCTTGGCCGCCTGCAGATTCGCATCCGCGCTCGGCGCATCCTTGGCTACCGGGGCCGCGACCGGCATCGGAGGCGGCGGCGGGGCCTGTTGCACCGGTGGCTTGATGGGTTCGGGCGGGGGCGGCGGGGCTTGCTGGACCGGTGCTTTCACTGCGGCGGCATTTGCCGGACCACGATTTTTCTTGGCGTCGGCCAGTTCCGCATCGAGTTCAGCAACCCGCTGGCGCAGGTCAGCGTTCTCCTCGATCAGACGCGAGAGCTCCTGCTCCACGAGATCCAGGAAGGCGTCTACCTCATCCTCGTTGTAGCCGCGCTTCCCGATCGGTGGTTTGCTGAACGCGACGTTGTGCACATCGGCTGGGGTCAGCGGCATGGAAGGATCCCTTCACGCGTCTTTTGGAGATCTAGCAGATCTAGCAAGCTATCTTCTCGGTTCATTCTGTCACACCAGGGCTACCCGTCGGCGTGGCCGCCCACAAACGTCATCGAGATGAAGACGACGAAAAGCAGGACCATAATCGACAGATCGAGCCGAATTCCTCCCAATGACACCGGTGGTATCAACCGCCTCAGGAGTTTCACCGGAGGATCGGTGATCGTGAAGATCACCTCGAGGATGACGACGACGAAGCCGCTCGGGCGCCAGTCGCGGGCAAAGCTGCGGATGAACTCCACGATCACTCGGCTGATCAACAACAGCCAGAAGATGAACAGTACGAAGTAGAGCACCGCAAACAAGGCCACGATCTCACTCTGCCCCAAAATCCGCGTCGCGCAAAGTGACCACACCGCTAGCGACTGCTTGTAGGTCGCTCGAAAAGGTCAGCCCCATACGCAACGGGTCTAACAGAACCCCCGGATCACAGTGCTATTTCTGGTTGTAGAAGCCGGTTTCGGCGATCCTGCGACGTTCTTCGGCCGAGACATCGACATCGGCCGGTGAGAGCAGGAACACTTTGGTCGCGACCTTGTCGAATGAGCCGCGCAGCGCGAAAGCGAGACCGGCGGCGAAGTCGACCAGCCGCTTTGCGTCGGCATTGCTCAGATCGACCAGGTCCATGATCACCGGGTTACCCTCGCGGAAGCGCTCACCGATGATGCGGGCCTCGCTGTAGTCGCGCGGGCGCAGCGTCGTGATCTTGGACAAGGGACCTCCGTCCTCGAAGATCCCCGGCCGACGTGCGGGCGCGGGCTCGGGGCGCACGCGCTCCTCCAGTCGCCGCTCCTCGGCCTCGGGATCGACGGCGAGCGCACCCCTGGTGGCTCCCCGCAACATCGGCGCGCTGCCGCCCGCACGGAATCGCGACGCGCCCGGCGCGGCATCGATCCTGGTGGGACGGGGCCGCGCGTCATAGCGGTCGTCCACGTAGGGCTCTTCGACGTAGTCGTCGCGCCGAGACACCGGATATCCCGCCTTGTACGGCGACTTGTACGCCGGCTCAGCGTAATCCGGCTCATCGTCGTAGCGGTCTTCGGCATAGCGGTCCGCGCCGTAACCGGCGCGCTCGGAATAGTCACGGGGCCGGGGACGACGTGAGCCGCGCTCGTCCACACCCCGGGGGGCCGGCTCGGCGACATAGTCGTCTTCGTAATCCTCGAGCGGAACCATGCCGAAGTACGCCTTGAACTTGTGCAGCGTGCTCATTTCATAGACCTTCCTTCGGCCCCGGTGGCGGCCGGGTGTTGAAGTCTTGCTCAGTCCTCTCCAGTCCCAGCATATGTGTCGAATGTGACTGATGAGGTTTCTTTGCTACGCCGAGGTTATCGGTCGAGCGCCCATCAAGGCGGTACCGACACGCACACAGGTAGAACCGTGTTCGATTGCCGATTCCAGATCGCTGGACATGCCAGCGGACAGTTCGGCCGCTTCGGGATGATCCGCGCGTACCAGGGCATGCAAATGCGCAAGGCGTGCAAAAGCATCGTCCGGAACGGCGTCGAGCGGGGGAATCGCCATCAGGCCCGCGAGCTGCAGTCCCGGCGCGGTCGCCACCCGATCGGCCAGTGCCGCAAGATCTTCCGGGGCGACCCCACCACGACCCGGATCCTCGTCCAGGCTCACCTGTACCAATACGCGAACCGGTTCGCCGCGCTCGCCCGCGTCCAAGGCGGCCCGCGCCGCGGTGTCAAGGGCCGTTGCCAGGCGTTCGCTGTCGACCGAGTGCACCGCATGTGCCCAGCGCGCGACGATCCGCGCCTTGTTGCGCTGCAGCCGACCGATCATGTGCCAGCGCACCTCCGCGAGGTCGGTCAGTTCGGCGACCTTCGCGGTGGCCTCCTGCTCCCTGGACTCACCGAATTCCCTGCAGCCCAAGCGATGCAGGATGGCGATATCGGTGGCCGGGAAGAACTTCGTCACGGGCAGCAGCCGCACCGAGTCCGCAGCACGCCCGGCCGCATGACAAGCCGCGCCGATTCGCTTGTTCAGATCGGCGAGATTCGCCGCGAGTTCGGCGGTCCGGCCGTCCATTGCCTCGGCCGCAATGGATTCGGTACTCATGTGTCCGCCTGCATCCAGATGACACCGGCGATGCGCCCGGTCGGCGCGCCGCGGCGATGACTGAACAGCGTCTTGTCCTCGATCGTGCAGCGCGGATCGATGGCCACCCCGCCGATTCCGGCTTCGGTGAGCTGTCTGCTGATTCCGGCCCGCAAGTCCAGTGCGGGGGTGCCGCGCACGGTGGTTGTCGCACTGCCGGGCAGATGCGCCTCGACATCGGCGCGCATCGCGGCGGGCACCTCGTATTGACGGCCCGATGCGGCCGGGCCGAGGAAGGCGCCGATCCGTTCGATGCGGGCACCGGCCGAAACCATTGCGTCCAGTACCCGCGGCACGATGCCGATGCGCGCGCCGATTCGCCCGGCGTGCACGGCCGCGATCACACCGGCTTCGTCATCGGATAGCAGGATCGGCACGCAGTCCGCGGTGAGCACCACCAGTGCCAGACCCGGCGCGGTCGTCACCAATGCGTCGGTGGCCGCTACGGGTGCATCCCGTGGCCCATCAATGATTTCGACATTGCGCCCGTGGATCTGTTCCATCCACACGAGCCGATCCGGTGTCAGGCCGATACCCTGGGCCAGCCGGTCCCGGTTCCGCTGCACGGTCGCCGGGTCGTCCCCCACATGATCCCCGAGATTGAACGAATCGTATGGCGGCGCCGAGAAACCGCCCGCCCTTGTGGTCGTCACTCGTCGAACGACTCCCCCGCCTCCCCGGAACTTTTGCCGGTCGTCGTGCACGTCGACGGCGCCGTCGCGGGCCGACGGTCGTGTGCCCAGCTGGGTGCTGGACGTACCCGCCGAGTTACCCATGTGCTCCCCCGCCTCCCCGAGTCTTTTGCCGGTCGTTATGTGCCTCGGCAGTACTCGACCGGTCCGGCGGTTGGCGGAGTGGCTGAGCTTTGGGTGTACCCGATGAGTTACCCATGTACGAACGAAATCTGTCGTTGCTTTGGCATACCGCCAGTCTGCCAGCCCAGGCGACCGAATCGTGCGAACGGCGGCCTAGCGACGCATGAACGACGGCACGTCTACATCATCGTCGTCGTCATCGGAATCCGGCGGGTCGATATGCGAGCGCGTGTTGTGCGTGACCGTCGGCTCGGCCAGCGTGCGGGCCCGTTCGGAATCCCGGTAGCTCGGCACCGCGCCCCGGGTGGAGCCGGTTTGACCTGCGGCGGAAGCGGTTTCGGTGCGCGCGGCGGCGGCGATCTCACTGGCCCGGCTACTCTGGCCGATCTCACCGGCCCGAGCCGAACCGATCGCGCCGCGCCCCGCCTCGAAGGTGCGCCGGGCCGGGCCGCCGCCATCGAAACCGGCCGCGATTACCGTGACGCGAACCTCATCGCCGAGGGAATCGTCGATGACGGTGCCGAAGATGATATTCGCCTCGATATGCGCGGCTTCCTGCACCAGCGAGGCCGCCTCGTTGATTTCGAACAGACCCAGATCCGAACCGCCCGCGATCGAGAGCAGTACGCCGTGCGCACCGTCCATCGATGCCTCGAGCAGTGGCGAATTGATCGCCGATTCGGCGGCCTTGACCGAACGGCCCTCGCCGCGTGCCGAACCGATGCCCATCAAGGCGCTGCCCGCGCCGGACATCACGCTCTTCACGTCGGCGAAGTCGACGTTGATCAGACCCGGGGTGGTGATCAGATCGGTAATGCCCTGCACACCGTTGAGCAGTACCTCATCGGCGGAACGGAAGGCGTCCATCAGGCTGACCGCCGCATCGCCGAGCTGCAGCAGCCGATCGTTCGGGATGACGATGAGCGTGTCGCAGGATTCGCGCAGCAGGTTGATGCCCACCTCGGCCTGGTTGCCACGGCGCTTGCCCTCGAAGGAGAACGGCCTGGTGACCACACCGATGGTCAGCGCGCCGAGTTTGCGCGCGATGCTCGCGACGACCGGCGCGCCACCGGTACCGGTGCCGCCGCCCTCACCCGCGGTGACGAAGACCATGTCGGCGCCCTTGAGCACCTCTTCGATCTCGTCCTTGTGATCTTCGGCGGCCTTACGCCCGACCTCCGGATCGGCACCGGCGCCGAGACCGCGGGTGAGCTCACGGCCGACGTCGAGTTTGACGTCGGCATCGCTCATCAGCAGCGCCTGCGCATCGGTGTTGACCGCGATGAACTCGACTCCCTTGAGTCCCTGTTCGATCATCCGGTTGACGGCATTCACACCGCCGCCGCCGATACCGACGACCTTGATCACAGCAAGGTAGTTGTGCGGGGGCGTCATGGGCTCTCGCCTTCCTTCGATCTAAAGTCTGTCGTTTTCGAATTCTCGACATTCGGTCTGTGGCAGGTCCGAGCCAACCCTAAAGCTCAACCATAGGGTTAGCGTTATGTCAAGTATCCGACTGCTGCGGAACGCTATTCGCAGCCGCCGCGATAGGCGCGCAGGCGCGCCGAAACGACTGACAGAATCTTGTGTGATCCCTCTCGTCTCACCGCGCAACACGTCGTATCGTGAACGGTTGCCCCCGAACCCCCGGTCTCGCTGGGCTGTTCCCACTGCGGTCACAGTTCCATCGAAAAACCCCTGGGCACAATGGGTATCGATCACTTTACCGTGACCAGATTCGGACTCGAAACATCGAACACCGTTCCATCGCGGGTCAACAGCGGCATCACCACGGCCGCCTTGCGTTCCGCGTCATTAGTTCCTCCCCACAGTACCGCGCGACCGTCGCGCAGGTTCAGGGAAATATTCGAAATCGACCGCGCGACAACCTCGTCCACTTGCCCGATCAGCGCCGCAGGCAGTACCGACAGCACCGATGCCGCGGCCCGGGTGACCGGATCATCGCTGCCGGGATGTTCGGCAATGAGCTTCGCAACGCCGATGGGTGCGTCCTCGATCGCGAACTCCACACTCTCCGCATCCAACAGATGCGCGCCTTGCGGACTATCCCAGAACAAGACCGGCGTGCGCTCGTCCACCGTCACCTTGACGGTGGAGGGAAATACGCGCTGCACCCGTGCGCTGCGGACCTTCGGAATGCTCGCCACCCGCCGGGCCATCGCATCGGTGTCGATGCGCAACATCGAGCGGCCGGACGGGATCTCGAGTTTGTCGCGCACCTGTTCCTCGGGAACCACGATCAAACCGTCGATTTCGACCGTGCTCGCCGAAAGCATCGGGGTGAACCAGGCCAGTACCGCGACAACGGTAAGGACGCACACGCCGAGCAGACCCCACAGGCGCAGGCGACCCCGGTGTGCCCGGTCGAACCAGTCACCCGCGGTTCGCATCGCGGGTCACCGCCCGTATTGCGGACGCGCGCGCAGCCCATCGAGAATCTGGCTGCCGAGCATCGTCACATCGCCCGCGCCCATGGTGATCACCACATCGCCGGGCAGTGTCAGGCCCGCGGCCTGGCGGCCGACCCGCGACATATCCGGCTGGTAGTGCACGGGTTTGGTGACGGCTTGGGCGACGAGTGCGCCGTTGACGCCGGGCAGCGGCTTCTCCCGCGCACCGTAGACATCCAGCACGACGACCTCGTCGGCAAGGCTCAGCGCCGCGCCGAAATCCTGGGCGAAGGTGGCGGTGCGGCTGTAGAGGTGCGGCTGGAACACCACGATGACCCGGCCCTGTCGTGAGCGCGCACCGTCGCGGGCCTCCTGCTGCACCAGTTCCGCGGCCGCGCCGAGGACCGCCCGCACCTCGGTCGGGTGGTGGGCGTAATCGTCGAAGACGCGCACGCCGTTTTCCCGGCCGACGAACTGGAACCGGCGATGCACGCCGCCGAAACCTTCCAGCCCCTGGATGATTTCGTCCACATCCGCCCCAGCGGCACGCGCGGCGAGCAGCGCGGCCAATGCGTTGAGCGCCATATGCCGACCGGGCACCGCGAGCCGCAGGGTGCGCGGCGCGGCCTCATCGATGAGCTGGAATTGGGCCAGCCCGCCGACATCGCGTGGCTCCCAACTGTGCAGCCGCACGCCCACCGGCACCGGCGCGTCGGGCAGTTCACCCGATCCGTAGCCGAGCACCCGAACGTTCTTCTCCGCCAACCGCGCACCGACTCGCTCGGCCAGCGCCCACGAACCGGGATCGTCCAGACACACCACCAGCAGCCCGCCGGGACCGAGACGGTCGGCGAAGTCATCGAAGACCTGGACGTAGGCCTCATCGGAGCCGAAGAAGTCCAGGTGATCGGATTCGATATTAGTGACCACGGCGACATCCGGGTCGTACTGCAGCAGCGAGCCGTCGCTTTCGTCGGCCTCGGCGACGAAGATTTCGCCGGTGCCGTGGTGGGCATTGGTGCCCGCCTCGTTGAGTTCGCCGCCGACCGCGAAGGACGGGTCGAATCCGCAGTGCTGCAAAGACACGATCAGCATCGAGGTGGTCGAGGTCTTGCCGTGTGTGCCCGAGACCAGCAGCGTGCGATGCCCGCGCATCAGCGAGGCGAGTACGGCGGGGCGCAACAGCACCGGAATATCGCGCCGATTCGCCTCGACCAGTTCGGGATTGGTCTTCGGGATGGCGGCATAGGTGGTGACCACCGCGGTCGGGCCGCCGGGCAGCAGATCGAGGGCACTGGCATCGTGCCCGATGCGCACCTGCGCACCGCGGGCCCGCAGCGCGAGCACACCGCGGCTCTCCTTGGCATCCGAACCGGAGACCGAGCCACCACGCGCGAGCAGGATGCGGGCGATTCCGGACATGCCGGCACCGCCGATCCCGACCATGTGCACGCGCGCCAATTCGGGCGGCAGAGCCGAGCGCGCCTGGTCGGCGCCGGATTCGACCGCCCCGGATTCGGTGGCATCGGCTCCCGTGGTCACCGGCCGCTCACCTCGACGACAATGCGCGCGAGCGCGTCGGCGGCATCGCGGTGTCCGGCGCCTGCGGCGGACAGGCTCATTTCGATCAGCCGTGTGCGGTCGGTCAGCAGCGGTATCACCTCGTCGATCACATATTTCGGGGTCAGCTCGGCATCGGGGACGATTCTGCCACCACCCTGGCGGACGATCGGCCTGGCATTGAGTTCCTGTTCACCGTTGCCGTGCGGCAGCGGCACATAGAACGCGGGCAGGCCGACCGCCGACACCTCGGCGACGGTCATCGCGCCGGAGCGGCAGACGACCGCATCGGCGGCGGCATAGGCCAGGTCCATTCGGGAAAGATACGGCACGGCGATATACCGCGCCCCATCCTCATCCGATTGCGGGACCTCGAGAGTGTTCTTGGGGCCGTGCGCGTGCAGCACCGAAACGCCCGCCGCCGCCAGCTGTGGCGCCGCCCCGGAGATCGCCTTGTTCAACGAGACCGCCCCCTGCGAGCCACCGAAGACCAGCAGAACCGGGCCCTCGGCAGGCAGGCCGAAATGGGCACGGGCTTCGGCCTGCAGCGCGGCCCGATCCAGCGAGGTAATGGACCCGCGCACCGGAATGCCGATGACCTCGGCCTTGGCCAGCCCCGAATCGGGTACGGCGGCGAGCACTCTGGCCGCGCGCCTGGCGCCGACCTTATTGGCGATACCTGCCTTGGCATTTGCCTCGTGCACCACCACCGGCACCGCGCGCCTGCGGCCGAGCGCGCCCCGGCCCGCCGCGAGGTAGGCGGGCAATGCGACATAGCCGCCGAAGCCGACGATCACATCGGCCTCGACCGCATCGATGACCGCTCTGGTCTTGGCCACCGACGCACGGACACGGCCGGGCAGCCGCAGCAGATCCGCGCTCAGCTTGCGCGGCAACGGAACCGGCGGGATCAACTCCAGCCGATAGCCGCGCTCGGGCACCAGTTTGGTCTCGAGTCCGCGTTCGGTGCCGAGTGCGGTGACCCGGATCGATTCGTCGAGTCGCCGCAGCGCGTCGGCGACGGCCAGCGCGGGCTCGATATGTCCCGCGGTACCACCGCCCGCGACGATCACCGACAGTGGTTTGCGGGGTCGCTCCGCACTCACCTGGATCTTCCCCGATCTCTCGCATGGTTTATCGGATAGCTCGGCTCCCACGCCCTGGTCGCCCGCAGTGAACTCGTCCCTCGGCTCTCTGGCACGCGCCGTCGACCGGATTCGGACTGACTCCGCTGCCCCTGCGGCCGTGCGCCCCGCGCCCGGTCGGCCTTGGCCCGTTCGGCCCGTGCCCGCTGTTCGGCCGCCTTGGCCTTGGCCGCGGCCGAGCGCGCACGTGCCGCATCCGCCCGCGCCGGTGAGTACACCTCCGGCTTGGGCAGTCGCAGCAGTCGGCTGAATCTGCCGTCCTGTCCGGCCTGCAGCGCCGCAATCGCCTCGGGCTCGTGCCGGGCCGCATTGGCGATGATGCCGAACATGAACAGAGTGATCGCCAGCGACGAACCGCCCGCCGAAACCAGCGGCAGCTGCAGACCGGTCACTGGCAGCAGGTTGACCACATAGCCGATGTTGATCAGCGCCTGGCCGGTGATCCAGGTGGTCGCGGTCGCGGTGAGCAACCGCAGGAACGGATCGACCGAACGGCTCGCGATGCGCAGGCCGGTGTAGACGAACAGTGCAAACAGGCCCAACACCAGTGCGCAGCCGAGAAATCCGAGTTCCTCGCCGATGATGGCGAAGATGAAGTCGTTGTGTGCATTCGGCAGGTACTGCCATTTGGCCCGGCTCTGGCCGAGGCCACGACCCCAGATGCCGCCGTCTGCCAGCGAGTACAGCGCTTGGCGCGCTTGGTAATTGATGCCCTGCGGATCATCACCCGGGTTGAAGAAGGCGCGCATCCGGTCCGAGCGATACCCCGCGGACAGTGCGAGGACGCCTGCGGCGATCACGCCCGAAATCGCGATAGTGACGAACAACCGCACCGGCAGTCCGCCGAACCACAGCAGTGCGGCGAGCACGATGCCCAGCGCGATGGTGGTCGATAGATTCGGCTCCAGCACGACGAGCAGACACACCAGCAGACCGGCAGGCACCAGCGGCACCAGAATATCTTTCAGGCCGGCCTGTTCCGAGCGACGCGAAGCGAGCAGATGCGCACCCCACACCACCAGCGTCACCTTCACGATCTCCGAGGGCTGCACCGAGATCGGCCCGATGAAGAACCAGCGCCGCGCACCTTGCACCTCGGAGCCGATGCCGGGAATCAACACCAGCAATAGCGCCAGCACCGAGATCGCGAACAGCGGAAACGACCATTGCCGCAGTCGGCGCAAGGAAATCCGCAGTGCCAGATAGAACAGCACCGCGCCGATCGCGGCGAACATGGCCTGCTGGATGAACAGCGAATACGCCGATCCGCCGTCGACATACGCCTCGACGCTCGATGCCGACAACACCATGACCAGACCGAGCACCGTCAGCAGTGTCGCGATCGTGACGACGAGATGGAACGACGCGAGCGGGCGCGCCAGCCAGGCGCCGAATTTGGTGGCAGCCAGCCGATTCCGCCGTGTCGTCTCGGTCATAGATGCCGCCCGATGTCACCGTCTTCCAGCGCGGCCACCGCGGCGGCGAAACTGCGCCCGCGGTGGGTGTAATCGGCGAACATATCCAAGGAGGCCGCGGCCGGAGCCAGCAGTACGGTGTCCCCGGGACGAGCGAGCCCGGCCGCGGCGCGCACGGCACGCGTCATCACGGCGTCGGCTGTCTCATCGATACCGGCCTCACCCATCCCTGCATGGTCTCCCGCGCGGACCTCGACAACCGGGACCTCGGGCGCGTGTCGCGCCAATGCGGCCGCGATCACCGGCGCGTCGGCCCCGATGAGCACGGCGGCGGCGAGGCGATCGGCGATCTCCTCGACCAGATCCTCGACCGACGCACCCTTCAACTGCCCACCGGCGATCCAAACCACTTGCGGGTGAGCGAGTATCGACGAGCGCGCGGCATGCGGATTGGTGGCCTTGGAGTCATCGATGAATTCGACACCGGCCACATCGCGCACGAAGGCGGCTCGATGCGGACCGACCTTGTGCTCGATGAGGCCTTCTCGCACGAATTGCGGCGCCACATCGATGGCCCTGGTCAGCGCGGCGGCGGCGAGTGCGTTGGCGACACCGGCTGGTCCCTTGGGGCTGATATCGCCGACCTCGGCCAGGATGGCGGCCTTGGTGAAGGCGCGGTCGAGCAGTTTGCCGTCCACGACACCGAGTTCGCCGTCGGCGGGTACGCCGATCCGGAAGCCGACCGTCCGGCGCGCCTTACTGCGCCGGGCCAGCGAGGCGGCCACCGGATCGTCGAGTCCGACGACACCGACGCGACCGTAGAGTGCCCTGGACTTGGCGGCAGCATAGGCGTCGAGGCCGCCGTGCCAATCCAGGTGATCCTCGGCCACATTCAGCACCACACCGGCCTCGGGCCGCACCGAAGGCGCCCAATGCAATTGGAACGAGGACAGTTCGACCGCGAGCACCTGCGGACCGGGATTGCGGCGCAGCGCATCCAGGATCGGCAGCCCGATATTGCCGCAGGCGACACTGGCGATACCGGCCGCGCGCAGGATGGAATGCACCATCGAGGTGGTGGTGGTCTTGCCGTTGGTACCGGTCACCACCAGCCATTTGCGGACCGGGCCATAGATCCTGGCCTGATCGACCCACCAGGCGAATTCGACATCGCCCCAGACCGGGGTGCCCTCGGTCACCGCGGCGGCGAGCACCGGGGAATCCGGCCGCCAGCCCGGACTTGTGATGACCAGTGCGAAGCGGCTCCAGTCCGCGGTTTCCAGTTCGGTGCAGGTCGCGATGTCCAGACCGAGCCCGGCCGCCTCCGCCAATGCGGCGGCACCGCCGTCGGTGACCACCGGACGTGCGCCGATGTCGCGCAGCGGTTCGATCAACGAGCGGCCCGAGACACCCCATCCGGCCACCAGAACCTCGCGGCCACGCAGGAATTCGAGCATGGGCCCCGGTGTTCGCAGGGCCCGCGGAGAATGTTCGACCATCGCTACTTCACCCGACCGCTGAGAGATATTCGCTGTAGAACAGGCCGAGTCCGACCGCCGACGCCATGGCCGCCAACAGCCAGAACCGGATGATCACCGTAGTCTCGGCCCATTTGCTGAGTTCGAAGTGATGATGGAACGGCGCCATCTTGAACAGCCGATTGCGGGTTGTGCGGTACACCGCGACCTGCAACACCACCGAGGCGGTTTCCGCGACGAACAGCGCACCGATCACGACCATCAGCAACTCGGTGCGCGTCGTAATGGACAGGCCCGCGAGCATGCCGCCGAGGGCCAGCGAACCGGTATCGCCCATGAAGATCTTGGCGGGCGCGGCATTCCACCACAGGAACCCGACACACGCGGCTGCCGCCGAGGCGCAGACCAGCGCCAGATCCAGCGGATCGCGCACGTTGTAGCAGCCCGCCTCCGGGATCGTCGCGCAGGCGTTGCGGTACTGCCAGAACGTGATGATCACGTAGGCGCCCAGCACCAGGCTCATCGACCCCGCGGCAAGACCGTCCAGGCCGTCGGTCAGGTTCACCGCATTCGACCAGGCCACGACCAGCAGGCAGACCCAGCACAGGAAGATGATCACGCCCATCGACACCGTGGTGATATCGCGGACATAGGACAGATGCTTACTCGCCGGAGTCAACCCGTTGCCGCCGCGGAACTGCAGGGCGAGGATACCGAAAAGTACCGCCGCGCTGATCTGACCGACGTACTTGCCCGCGGCCGACAGCCCAAGATTGCGCTGCTTGCGCAGCTTGATGAAGTCGTCGAGGAAGCCGACCACACCGAGTGCGGTGGTCAGCCCGAGCACCAGAAGGCCCGAGGCGGAAGGCCCGTCGGCGTCGTAGCCGATGCCGATCAGATGTGAGCCGAGGTAGCCCGCCCACATGCCGACCAGGATGGCCACACCACCCATGGTCGGGGTGCCGCGCTTGGCCTGATGACTGGCCGGACCGTCGACCCGGATCTCCTGCCCGAAGCCCTGCCTGGCGAAGATGCGTATCAATAGCGGAGTCAGCAGGATGGAGACCGCAAGCGCGATCCCAGCCGCGAACAGAATCTGTCTCACGACTGAACCTCGCTGACGCTCGGCTCAGTCGTTCGGCAGAATGCCGCAGTGCCCATGGTTCGGCAGGAAGCCACGGCGTTCATGGTTCGCTCGCTTCGCTCACTCACGACTCCGCCTCGCTGCCGCTCGGCTCCGTCGTTCGGCCGATGGCCGCTGTGCCTTTGGTTCGCTCGCTCACGCCTCGCGCCTCCGTGCTACCCCGACTAATTCCCGCACGTTCCGCGCCGGTCAAATGTTCGGCGACCGCCCACAGTCCGACCGCCTTGGACGCCTTGACCAGCACCACATCGCCCGGCTCGACCTCGTTGTCGAGCAGCGCGATGGCCGCGCCGATATCGGGCACGAGGATCGACTCCTCGCCCCACGAGCCTTCCATTACCGCGCCCTGGTGCATCGCGTGGGATGGCCTTCCGGTGCCGACCACGATCAGCCGGGAAACATCCAGGCGCACCGCGAGGCGGCCGATCCGGTCGTGTTCGATGACGGATTCCTCGCCCAGTTCACCCATTTCGCCGAGGACGGCCCAGCTGCGGCGCGGGGTTCCGCCCGCACGAGACATGGTCACCAGCGCCTTGAGCGCGGCGCGCACCGAATCCGGATTGGCGTTATAGGAGTCGTTGACGACGGTGATGCCGTCGGCGGTGGTGCGCACATCCATGCGGCGGGCCGATGCGGCATGCGCGCCGCCGAGTGCCTGCGCGACGGTGTCGAGATCCGCACCGCATTCGAGCGCGACGGCGGCGGCGGACAGCGCATTGCCGACTTGGTGTTCGCCGTGCACGGCGAGCTGCACCGGGACGCTGCCCTTGCTGGTGTGCAGCGTGAAGCCCGCGCGTGCCTCGGCATCGAGATGCACATCGGTGGCGCGGATTTCGGCATTGCTCGCCTGGCCGACCGTCACCACGCGGGCCTGCGTGCGCGTGGCCATCGCAGCCACTTGCGGATCGTCGGCATTGAGTACCGCCAGTCCCGTCGACGGCAATGCCTCGACGAGTTCCCCCTTGGTCTGCGCGATCGCCTCGCGACTGCCGAATTCACCGAGATGGGCGGTGCCGACATTGAGCACGACACCGATCTTCGGCGGCGCGACCTGCGCGAGCGCGGCGATATGGCCCGGTCCACGCGCGGACAGTTCCAGCACCAGGAAGCGGGTGTCGGCATCGGCGCGCAACGCGGTCCACGGATGACCGAGTTCGTTATTGAATGATCCGGGCGGTGCGACGACCGGACCCAGCGGCGCTAGCACGGCCGCGAGCAGATCTTTGGTCGAGGTCTTGCCCGAGGAGCCGGTCACCCCGATCACGGTGAGTCCGCCTCTCGCAGTGTTGGATTTGCCGCGCTCGCGGGGCCCTGCGTGGTCCAGCTCCGCTACCGCCTCCGGGCCCGTCGCTCCCGCGGCGGAAAGACGTTCGACGCTCACCCGGGCGAGCGTAGCGAGCGCGGCCAGTACCGCGGCACCCGACCCATCCGAATCACCGGCCAGCGCAACGGATTTCGCGGGCACAGTACCCGGACTGGGAGTCACCACGATCGCGGGCACGCCAACCGGGCGCGCCGCGAGCACCGCGACCGCACCGGCGTCGACAGCTGACTTCGCATAGTCGTGGCCGTCGGCGTGCTCACCGGGCAGGGCCAGGAAAAGATCCCCGGAACCGATTCGACGCGAATCGAATTCGACCGAACCCGTTACCGTCACCTCCGGGTCGGGGGCGTCGTGCAGCGTGCCGCCGACGACCTCCGCGATCTCCCGCAGTGTCATCTCGATCATGAAACCGTCAAGTCCTCCGCGTCCGACCCCTGCGGACTCTGCTCAGTATTGGATCGGCCGCGCTCGCGGGGCCCTGCGTGGTCACGCTTCGCTGCCACCTCCGGGCCCGTCGCTCCCGCGGCGGTGTTGTCGTCCCGCGGGCCCCGCTCCCGTCGCTCCAACGCCGCCGCGAGCACCTCGCGGTCGTCGAACGGATGCTTCACACCCTGGATCTCCTGCCCTACCTCATGTCCCTTACCCGCCACCAGCACCACGTCGCCGGGACGGGCCCAGTCGACGGCGGCGGCGATGGCCGCGGCCCGGTCCCCGATTTCGCGCACCGCGCCGCGTTCAGCCTCCGGCACCGCCAGCGCGCCCCGGCGCAGCGCGGCGCGGATGGCGGCCGGATCCTCGCTGCGCGGATTGTCATCGGTGATGATCAGCAGATCGGCGCCGCGCGCACCGGCCGCACCCATCAGGGGGCGCTTACCCGCGTCCCGGTCGCCGCCCGCGCCGACGACCACGGCCAGCCGACCACCGGTATCGGCGGCAGTATCGGATTCGCGGTGCCCGCCGTGGATGCGCGTATCCCTTCCGGTGCCCGACGTCGACGGCCCCCCACTACCTGCCGCCTCCGGGCTCGTCGCTCCCGCCGCCAGATGACCGCGCAGCGTGGCGATCACCGACTCCACCGCCGCGGGCTTGTGTGCGTAGTCGACGATGGCCAGGAAGTCCTGTCCGCGCTCGACCCGCTGCATCCGGCCCGGCACGTCGACGGTGGCCAGTGCGGGCGCGGCGACGGCGGGATCCACACCGGCCGCGGTGCAGACCGCGACCGCGAGCAGTCCGTTGGCGATGTTGTAGCGCCCCGGAAGCCGCAGGCGCACATCGACATTCGCGTCCGGTCCGGCGGCGGTGAATTCCTGCTCACCGCCGTGCGCGGATACCTCGCCGGTCAGCTGCCAGGTGCCGGAACCGGTGGTGCATACGGTGATCGGTGCCGCGAGATCGGCGGCGAGGCGCCGGCCCCATTCGTCATCGACGCAGATGACCGACGTGTGCGCGGCGATCGGCGAATCGGCTTCGAAAAGCCTGCGCTTGGCGGCGAAGTAATCCTCGAAGTCGGCGTGGAAGTCCAGGTGGTCCTGGGAAAGGTTGGTGAACGCGCCCACGGCGAAGCGCACGCCATCCACCCGGCCCAGCGCCAGTGCGTGGCTGGAAACCTCCATCACGACCGCGTCCACGCCCTGCTCGACCATCAGCGCGAACATGGCGTGCAACTGCGGCGCCTCGGGCGTGGTCAATGCGCTCGGCACGCGGCGACCGCCGATCCTGGTCTCGATGGTGCCGATCAGCGCCGTGGACAGGCCGGCGGCGGTCAGCCCGGCCTCCACCAGATACGCGGTGGTCGTCTTGCCCGAGGTGCCGGTGATGCCGACGATGCGCAGCCGCTCGGACGGATTGCCGTAGAGCGCGCCGGAAAGTTCGCCGAGCACCGACCTGGGCTGCTCACGCGCCAACACCGGCACATCGAGCTCACCCACCAGTTCGGCGCCCGCGGGGTCGGTGAAGACGGCTACCGCGCCCCGTTCGACGGCATCGCGCGCGAAACGGGCGCCGTGCGCCTGCGCGCCCGGCAGTGCGGCGAACAGATCACCCGGTCGCACCGCATGCGAGCGCTGCTCGATGCCGGTGACCTGGATCTGCGCGAGGTCGGCTCGTGACGAGCTGGCACCGGTCATGGCCAGTACGGTGGACAACGGCGTCGACCGCGGATGGGTCGGCCGGAGCACGTGCTGGCTGGACTGCGCGGGCACAGGGCTCCTCTCGGGAATCGGCATGGACGGGATTGGGTGTCGAGTCAGGTTACCGACGTCGGCTCACCGCCGGGCAACGCGGCTCCAATCTTATGAAGCCTGCAGAACGAATCGTCGCGACGGCTCGAGTGATGGCGGGATCCGATCGCGCTGCAGCACCCAGGATGCGATGCTGTGGAACAGCGGTGCAACCGACCCGCCACCGCTGCCGTCGGAGCTGCGGATCGGCGCGTCGAGCATCAGGCCGATGACGTAGCGCGGGTTGTCCGCGGGGGCCATACCGGCGAAGGTGATGTAGTACGACGAGGTCGAATAGCAGCGGCAACTCGGGTCGACCTTCTGCGCGGTGCCGGTCTTGCCCGCAACCTGATAACCATCGACCGCCGCCGACGCACCGGTGCCCATTTGCACGCCCATCGGATCGCGCTGCACGACCGCCTGGAACATGGTGCGCAGCGTGGCCGCGGTCTGTGCGCTCACCACACGCACGCCGTCGGGCTGCGGCTCCTCGGTGCGGGTGCCATCCGGGGCGGTCTCGGCCTTGACGATGCGCGGCGGAATCCGCACACCGCCATTGGCAATGGCCTGGTACATCCCGGTCATCTGCAGGGTGGTCATCGAAAGGCCCTGTCCGATGGGCAGGTTCGCGAAGGTACCGCCGGACCACTGGTCGCGCGCGGGCACCTGGCCGGGGCTCTCACCTGGCAGCCCGACACCGGTGCGCTGGCCGAGGCCGAAGCGGTTGACCATATCCGCGAACCGGTCCTCACCGACCCGCTGCGCCAGCATCAGTGTGCCGACATTGGACGACTTACCGAAGATGCCGGTGGTGGTGTAGGGCAAGGTGCCGTGCTCCCAGGCGTCGTGCACGGTGACGCCCGACATCCGGATCTCACCGGGCACCTGCAGCACCTCATCGGGGTTGGTCAAACCGTATTCGATGGCCGCGGCCGCGGTCACGATCTTGTTGACCGAACCTGGCTCGAACGGATCCTGCACCGCGGGATTCTGCATTTCGGCATTGCCCCAATGCTGCGACCCCAGCGCGGGATTGAAGGTGTTGTCATTCGACATCGCCAGCACCTGGCCGGTCTTCGCATCCAATACCACGGCGGAGGCCGCGTTCGCGCCGGACATCTCCTTGGCCTGCTGCACCTGCTGCTGCACGTAGTACTGCAGGTCCGAGTCGAGGGTCAATTCGACGGAGTAGCCGTTTACCGCGGGCTGCTTATCGCGCCAGCTGCCCGGAATAACCGCACCGTCGGAGCCGCGGTCGTAGGTGTGCGAACCGTCGGTACCCGCCAGCAGCGAGTCCAGCGACGATTCGAGCCCCATCTGGCCGTGTCCATCCCAGCCGGTGGTGCCGAGCACATTGGCCGCCAGCGAGCCGCCCGGATATTCGCGCACATCCTGGCGTTCGGCGCCGATCTCGGGAAATTGCACGGTGATATCGGAGGCGATGCGCGGATCGACATTGCGGGCCAGGTAGACGAAGGCTGTATCGCTCTTCAGCTTGTCCAGCAGCGCCGATTCGGCGGGCGCATCCTTGCCGATCTTGTCGTGGATGGCCTTGGCGATGATTTTGAGCCGCTCATCGGGATCCGGGGCCTTGGCCGACTTCTCCTTCGCATCGGCGAGTTGTTTGCGCACGACCACCGGCTGGAAGGTCAGCGCCTGCGCGCTCAGGGTGTACGCCAGGGACTTGCCGTAGCGGTCGGTGATCGGGCCGCGGGTCGCCGTATCGATCTTGCGGGTGGTGCGCTGGCTGGCCGCCTGCGCGGACAGGCTGGGCGCGGAAATGCTCTGCACCCACAGCAATTGGAGCGCGACGACCGCCAGTGCGACCAGCATGATCACCCGGCCGACGCCGAGACGCAGGCGCAGCGGACGATCCGGGGCGGACGTGCGCGGTCTGGATGCGGTTGCCGGCCTCGATGTTCCAGCGGCTCTGGTCGAGCCCGCCTTGGATGCCGACGGCCCGCGGCGCTCACGCGACGCGGGCCTGGTCTGCCGCATGCTCATCGGGCGCCCTCGTCAGGGTTGGGCGCTGGTTGGGGTGCCTCGGGCTGCGCCGCTTGGGCTTGCGCTGGGACGGGCTGCGGAGTTTCCGGTTGCGGCGTCTCCACCGGAGCCTGCGCGACCGTACTCGATGTCGGCGGCGTCGCCGGTGTCGGGCTCGCCTGTCCCGCAAGGGCATTCGCGGGCTGGCCGGTATTCGGCTGGGTGGGTGGTGCGGTCGGCGTGGTCGTCACCGGAATCAATCGTTCGCCGCGGGCCTGGGCATTGACCGTCGGTGGGGCGGTCGGGGCGACCGGCGAGCTGTTCAGCGGCGGCACCGGTGCGCCCTGTGCGGGCGTCGGCTTGCCGATCACCGTTACCCCGCCATCGGGTCCGATCACCAGTCGGGCCGGATCCTTGGCCGGGATCATCCCGAGTTCACGGGCCCGCGCGGCGAGTTCGGGCGCGGAGTCGGCGGCCTCGACCTCGCGCTGCAGCGCCGCGCGTTCGTCGGCCAGCTTGCGGTTGGTCGCCCTGGCATCGCCGAGCTGATAGCTGTCCTCGGCCGAACGAGTGGTGAGCAGCAGGGTGAGCGCGAGGCCGCAGCCGAGCAGCGCGATGATGGCCGCCACGAACGGGATTCGCGTGGCCATCGCCGACGCGCGCTGCTTGGGCAGGTCGTGAGTTTCCCCCGATTGCTCGGCACGCATCCGACGTTTGGCATAGGCCCGTTGTGCGGCACCCGATTTCACCCGTTCGGCGGCCTGAACCCGGCGGGCGATCCGGCCCGGCGCCTCGACGGTACGCGTGCGCACACTCATGCTGTCCCCTCCTGGATTCTCTCCGCCGCGCGCATCCGCACGGGCGCCGCCCTCGGGTTCTCTTCGATCTCTTGTTCGGTCGCCTTCTCGGCACCTCGGGTCAGCAACTTGAATTCCGGTCCCATACCGGGCAATTCGACCGGCAGGTCGACCGGTGTCCGCGATGTGGTGCGCGGCGCCAACTCGTGTTTGACCACCCGATCCTCGAGCGACTGATATGACATGATCACGATCCGGCCGCCGACCCGCAGCGAGTCGAGGGCGGCGGGCAGCGCGGCGCGCAGCGAGTCGAGCTCGCCGTTCACCTCCACCCGCAGCGCCTGGAAGGTCCGCTTGGCCGGATGACCGCCCGTCCGCCGGGCGGCGGCCGGAATTGTGGCATAAAGCAATTCGACCAATTCGGCGCTCGTGCGGAACGGCTTCTGTTGCCGGCGGCGCAGCACCTCGGATGCGATCTTGCCCGCGAAGCGTTCCTCACCATAGGTTTTCAGTACGCGCGCCAGATCACCGTGACTGTAGGTGTTGAGCACATCCGCGGCGGTGATGCCGGTAGTCGGATCCATCCGCATATCCAGCGGCGCGTCGACGGAGTAGGCGAAGCCGCGCTCGGCCTCGTCGAGCTGCATCGAGGACACGCCGAGATCCATCAGGATGGCACTCACCGAACCAGTGGTCGGCAATCCGGCCTGCTTCAGCGCGGCCGCGATCCCGTCATATCGGATGTGTACCAAGGTGATTCGGTCCGCGAAGGGCGCCAATCGCGCACCGGCCAATGCCAGTGCATGGGTGTCGCGATCGAGTCCGACGAGATGGATATTCGGGTAGGTCCGCAGGAAGTGTTCGGCGTGTCCGCCCAAACCCAATGTGGCGTCGACATATACCGCGCTGGGTTCGGCGAGCGCCGGGCCGAGCAGCGCGTCGGCTCGCTGGAGCAGAACCGGAACATGGCGAGGACCGTCCTGTTCACGGTTCACCTCGACCTCCCGGAATCCTGCCTCGCGTCGTTGCGCATCGAGCCGTGTCAGTGGGATCACTCGCTGCGGGTCGCCTTGCTACACAGCTACTTTCGAAAATACGAATGCCGCGGGGTCTCTGACCGGAGCCTCGGCACCTGGCGTCGGGGAAGTACGTCAGGGTCCGCGCGTCCGGGCAGAGGCCGCGTGGCACTCGTTCGCTCAGGGCTAGAAGATTCCGCCCAGCGACTCGTCTCTCGCTTGCGCGTAGTCCTCCTCGTGCTCGGCGAGGTAGGACTCCCACGCCTGCTTATCCCATATCTCGAGGAAGTCGACCGATCCGATCACCACGCAATCCCGCGAAAGGTTCGCGTAGCGACGATGATCGGCCGACAACACGATCCGGCCCTGAGCGTCCGGACGCTGTTCATCCGTACCGGCCGCGAGTGCCCGAACGAATGCGCGCGCCTGCGGATTGCTTCGAGATGCCGCCGCGGCCCGCCGTGCGAGTGCGGTGAATTCTTCCTTGGGATATACGGCAAGGCTGTGGTCCTGACCCTTCGTGACCATCAACCCTCCCGCCAGATCGTCTCGAAACTTCGCAGGCAACGTCAGTCGCCCCTTGTCATCCAACCGAGGTGTGTAGGTACCGAGAAACAACCCGCTACCTCCCGGATCAACCCCGAGTTTCGGGGAGCACGATCACCTCGGATGTATGCCCTTCCTCTTGTGCGCGCTCCACATTACCCCACTTTCCCCCACTTTCAATCGAAACTCAGGGTGATCTGGCTCCCCGCGTCGTCGATTACGCAGGTCACCCCAGCTATCACGGTGGTGGAGAACTTTTTCCGTGTTCTGGCGACACGCGCCGCGCAGCGAGACAAGCGCCCGACAACTATCAGCAAACACCCAGGTTCCTCTGGTTTCAGCCGGTCACGGGACGGCGCGGAGGTGGGCGGTGGGAGGTTGTGGGGGAAGATCGTGGGGCGTTGTGGGGAACCGCGCGCGGCGAGCAGTCAGCAGTCAGGTGGTGCACGCATGAGAACGCGCCGCCGCACCTGTTCGGTGCGGCGGCGCGTTCGATATGTCGATGTCGGCTACGGGCGCGCTACTCCTGATCGAAGCGGCGGCGGAACCGATCCTCCATGCGCTCGGAGAAACCACCGGACTTGCGCCCTCGTCCCCGTCCGCCCGATCCGCCACTCGCGCCACCGGATTGGGCATTGCCCGACCGGTCGCCCTTGGCGATGCCCTTGGAACTGCCGAGCAGCAACAGCACGCCCGCGGCGAACATCACGATGAATCCGATCAGGCTGATGATCGGAAAGTCGCCGAGCTTCACCGGAGCGGCTATGCCGGCGACAAGTAGAAACAGACCGAGGACGAACAGGGCTGCGGCCTGGAGTCTGCGGCGACTCGAGGTCGAGCGAAGGCGTCCGCCGCGGACGGACGACGCGAACTTCGGATCCTCAGCATAGAGCGCGCTCTCGATCTGTTCGAGCATGCGCTGCTCGTGCTCGGAGAGTGGCACGGTACCTCCCCCGGCACTAGGACGTGGCTGTCGCCTCCGGGTAGGCGACAGATAGCCAAGGTCGACTATCTGCCACCAATGATACGAGTTCGATCAGTGCCGTACCACCTACTCGCCGATAACTAAGCGGTCATGCCCCCGGACCAGCCCGGCGCGGGACGCAATCGAGCCCTGGCATCGACCAGATCTTCCACGTCGTGAAGGAATGCGCCCACCCGCGAATAGAACTCGTCGGCCTGCTGATCATCCACATCGCGATCCAAGCCCGCCTCCAGCGCTGCCCTGATCTCCGAGCGAGCGCTGAAGTAGTCGGTCCACATGACGAATTCGGGCGCGGCGCGCTGCATCAGCACCCAGGCATTGCGCGAGCGCGCCCGCGGCGCGGCATCCGCCCCGGTAAACGCGAGCACGGCACCGGCACCGCGCAGCGCGGCGAGATACGCGGTCCGAAAACGCTCGCGCGGGTCGCTTTCCCCCGCCGCCTGCATGAGCAAGCCGTCCGCCCGCTGCAGCAGCTTGCCCGCCTTGCCGGGTTGCCCCGGGTGTTCGATCCGACCAGACATCAGCCGTCCCTCCGAGTCGCTCACCTGGCCTATCCTGGGCCCGAATGCCGAAGTTCTCAGCACCGCACGGATCGAACAGGTATTCGAACGTTTGAATTGAGATTGAATATAGGGACACCCACCGACAACTTTCCGCGGACCGACGAGAG
This sequence comes from Nocardia sp. NPDC049737, assembly GCF_040674755.1. Classification (NCBI taxonomy): domain Bacteria; kingdom Bacillati; phylum Actinomycetota; class Actinomycetes; order Mycobacteriales; family Nocardiaceae; genus Nocardia; species Nocardia sp. NPDC049737. The sequence continues at coordinate 114,757 of NZ_JBFANH010000025.1, forward strand.
CCATGACAGCCGTCAAGCCCAAACACATCCCCGCCAACGCCCCTGTCGTCATCGACCTTTCCATCGCGGCGCTGCGCTCCCGGCTGCACGACGCGCTGGCGGTGTACGTCGCGGCAATGGAATATCCGCACGGCACCGAACACCATCGCGCGCCGATGTGGACCGAGCACACCACCCGCGTCGGCTGGCAGGGCGTCGCCGCCGTCGTCCCGGATGATTCCGGGCAGATCGACCTGCGAACCGCGCCGATCGTGGCCATCGCTTACGGCTATCGCGGCGCCGCCCACCAGTGGTGGCACCAGCAGGTGCACAGCGGGATGCGCCGCTCGGGCTGGCCGGAACATTCTGCGCGCGAACTGCTTTCGGACTATTTCGAACTGACCGAGCTGCACGTACATCCGTCGGCGCAGGGGCGCGGCATCGGCGGCGAACTGCTGACACGACTGCTCGCGAATCGCACCGAGAGCGCGGTACTGCTATCCACACCGGAGGTGCACGGCGAGGCCAACCGCGCCTGGAAGCTGTATCGGCGACTCGGATTCACCGATGTGATCCGGAATTTCGTCTTCGCCGGGGATACCAGGCCGTTCGCGATCCTGGGACGGCGGCTGCCGCTGTGAGCGAGCGCGGCGAGTGAACATTGAGCACAGCCGGCCTACCGGTACGACGCAGCCGAGCGCCAGCGAGGCACAGTCGTGACGGTGGCCGTGATCGGGTCGGGCCACAATGCGCTCGTCGCCGCTTGCTATCTGGCGCGTGCCGGGGAACGGGTGGAGGTGCTCGAGCGCGACGAGGTGCTCGGCGGCGCGGTGTCGACGGTCGAACGTTTCCCGGGCCATCTGGTCGATCGCGGATCGTCGGCGCACATCATGGTGCGCCATACCGGGATAATCGAGGAACTGGAGCTGTCGCGCTTCGGGCTGCGCTATGTCGATTGTGATCCTTGGGGTTTCACACCCGCGGGGCCGGATGGTGGTGCGCCGATCGTGTTCCATCGCGACCTCGATCGAACCTGCGCCGGGATCGCGGAGGTCTGTGGGGGCCGGGATGCGGCGGCGTATCGGCGCTTCGTCGAGGTCTGGGGGCCGCGGTCGGCGCGAGTGATGCGCGCGTTCGGCGGTACGCCCACGCCGGGTCGGCTGCTGCGTTCGTTCTGGGGGCTGGACGCGCGCGATGGCGGAAGTGCGTTGTCACGGGAGTTCCTGCAGACCGGTGATGCCCTACTGGACAGCTACTTCGACGATGAACGGCTCAAGGCGTCGCTGGCCTGGTTCGGTGCGCAGTCCGGGCCGCCGATGTCCGAGCCGGGGACCGCACCGATGGTCGGATTCGCCGCACTGATGCATACGTTGCCGCCGGGACGGGCGGTGGGGGGAAGTGGGGCGCTGACAACGGCGCTGGTCGCGCGGCTGCGCGCCGACGGCGGTGTGGTGTCGGCGGGTGATGCGGTCACCGAGCTGCGGCAGGTCGGTAACGGCTGGCAGGTGCGCACAATGTCGGGCCGAAATTTGCATGCGGAAACCGTGATCGCGGGCACCCACGTGCTCACCACGCTGGATCTGCTGCGGGACGGCGGATTCGACGGTGCGGTGCTCGACGAGTGGCAGCGGCGGATCCGGGTCGGGCCCGGTATCGGCATGGTGGTACGACTCGCGACCTCCGCGCTGCCGCAGTATCCCGATAGCTCGACCGCCGAATCCGCCAATGGTCTGCAGTTTCTCGTCTCCGATCGACGGCAGCTGCGCCGGGCGCACGGTGCGGCGCTGGCCGGTGACTTGCCACCGCGTCCGGTAGTGCTGGCCATGAGTTTCAGTGCGCTGGATCCGAGCATCGCCCCGGCAGGTGAGCATCAGCTCTCACTGTGGGCGCAGTGGCATCCGTACGAGTTGGCCGACGGCAGTGACTGGGCCGCGCACGCGAAGTCGGAGGCCGATCGGATCATCGCCGAAGTCGACTCCTACGCACCGGGGTTCGGGGCGAGTGTGCTGCGGCGGTATGTGCAGACACCTGTCGACCTGGAGCGCGAGCTCGGGTTGCGCGGCGGAAATGTGATGCACGTGGAGATGTCGCTGGATCAGATGATGCTGTGGCGGCCGCTGCCGGAGCTGTCCGGGCAGCGGGTACCCGGCGCGCCCGGGTTGTATCTCACCGGGGCTTCGACGCATCCGGGTGGTGGGGTGTCCGGTGCGAGCGGGCGCAGCGCGGCACAGCTGCTGCTGCGCGATCGACAGCGCAACCGGTTTCCCCTGCTGCGCAGGCGATGACGGAGCCGACCGGACCAGTCGTGCCGAAGCCGCGCGAGCAACCCACGCCGAGGACGGAAATCCCTGGTACAGCGAGTCCGGAGACCTCCGGGCGGGCCAATCCCTCCGGGGCAACGGACACCAACACCCAGGCTCCGACGAACCTGGAAACCACCGGAAGACCCGAGCCCGCCAGCCCAACAGATTCCGACGTCAGCGGTGCTGACAAGAACCTGGCAAGTCGGCCCGGCGCGAGTCGGCCTCCGCGGTCGACTGCCGCCTTTCGATGGACGCCGCGGTTGCTAGCGCCGACGGTTCCCGCGGTGCTGCTCGTGCTCGTGCAGATCAGTTATCCGCTTGCCTCGGGCGACGCTCGCGACCTGGTGACCGTGCTGGTCGTGTTGCTGTCGGCGGGGACGGCGGTGGTGCACGCGGTCGCGACGCGCGGCATCAGGTACGCCTCGGGGTTCGTGGTGATTGTCTCGGGGCTCGGACTGGTTGCCGAAATCGTTGGTACCGCGACGGGGTTCCCATTCGGTTGTTATGAGTATGCCGACGGCAGATTGGGGCCCGCGGTGGCGGCGGTGCCGTTGGTGGTCGCGCTGGCCTGGACCGGTGGGCTGTATCCGGTGTGGATGGTTGCCGGGTTGTTGACTCGACGTTGGGCCGGGCGAGTTGTTTTGACCGCGGTCGGGGCCGTCGGTTGGGATCTGTTCCTCGATCCGCAGATGGTGGCGGACGGACAGTGGACTTGGTGTGCCGCCGGTCGGGGGTTGCCTGGACTCGCCGAGATTCCGTACACCAACTATCTGGGGTGGTTCGCGTTGGCGCTGGTGATGGCCTTGCTGCTGACCGGCTTGGATCGCGTCGTGGGGACGGGAAATGCGAATACGTTTACGCCCGCGGCAGAGCGCCTGCCAACGACAGCGCAGACACCGGCGGCAGCCCCCGATGCGGCGGAGGCTGGCACACTGGCGCTGGAGTTGGGAACGCCTGACCCGACCAGTCCGGAGCACGAATCCCGAGGTCCGGTATCCCCGATCTCGGCAGACGCGGTGGTGCCGGCGGCGGTGTTCATGTGGACCTGGCTCGGGTCGACGCTCGCGCACGCGGTGTTCCTCGATCTGCCGTATTCGGCCTGGTACGGATGTGTCGGGCTGGGGGTGCTCGGCACACCGCTACTGGTGCGGTCGGTCCTGGCCCGGCGGGGGTGAAGCGATGCGGATACCACCTGTCCGACACTTCGGTCGGCGTGCGTTGCGCCCGTCGCGTGGCAATTCGGGGCGAGCGCCTGGCACGATGTGTGCCGTGCAGCCGAGTCCTCTCACCGCGATGCCCGACACACCGGTTCTACCGCCGCGTTCGCCCCGGCCCGCAGCGCGGGCGGCCGCGGCAGTACTGCTGGCCGCAATGCTGGTGCCCATGCTCGTGGGCTGCCTGCGGGTTCAGGTGTCGATGGGTGTGTCGTCCAATGACCGGGTCTCCGGTCGGATCGTGGCCGCGGTGGTGCCCGCGGACGCCAATGACAAGGGCCCGCAGTTGAAGGCGCCCGATTCGCTGGCCGCGAAGGTGCGGGTCGAGCCGTACAGCCAGGATGGCTATGTCGGCAGCAAGGTGTTCTTCGAGGATCTGTCCTTCGGTGAGGTCGGCCAACTCGGCGCGCTCTCCGATCAGACCCAGGGCATGTTCAACCTGTCGTTCCAGCGCACCGGCGATCTGGTCAGCCTCAATGGCCGGGTCGATCTGAAATCCGTTCCGCCGCACGGTTCGGATGTGCAGTTCACGGTGGCTTTCCCGGCCCGCGTCGCCAAGACCAACGGCAATCGCGAGGACGACTCCACCGTCTCCTGGAAACTGCCGCCCGGCGATGTTTCCACCATGCGCGCCGAGGTCAGCTACGCGGACCCGAATACCCGCTCCTTCGCGGGCTGGGCGGGCATAGTCGGCGGTATCACTCTCGCTGTCGCCGCCATTATCGCCGCCATCGCCTATATGGACCGCAACCCGACGCCGCCCGGCGCACCCGAGAGCGACTTCTCACCGAGCAACCTGTGGCGTTCACTGACCCGCCGCTGACGCGAACCCTGCGTACGGGCGCGGCGATCGCCGCGTGGACGGGCGCGGGTATCGCGCTGTTCGGTTGCGGAACCGCGTTATTCAACCGCGTGACGGTGCGCAGGCTGTCGACCGGACCGAATACGGTGATCGAGCCGGTCACGGTGTGTATCCCGGCTCGCGACGAGGCAGCGCGACTACCCGGGCTGATCGATGATCTCCGCGGTCAAGTGGGTGTGCCGCGACTGCGGGTGCTGATTCTCGACGATGCGTCCTCGGACGGGACCGAAGCGGCTGCGCTCGACGCGATTGCGGGCGATTCGCGCTTCACGGTGTTCCGCTCCGAGGCCGAACCCGCACCCGGATGGACCGGGAAGGCCGCCGCCTGCGCGCGACTCGCCGAGCTGGCCGAGGCCACGGTGCTGGTCTTTCTCGACGCCGATGTGCGATTGGCACCGAATGCGATAGCTGCCGCGACCACCGAATTGCGGCGCAGCCGGGCCACATTGTTGTCACCGTGGCCGTACCAAGTGACAGAGTCGCTGGCCGAGGCGCTGGTGCAGCCGCTGCTGTGCTGGTCGTGGGCGGCCAGCCTGCCGATCGCGGCAGCCAATCGCAGCCTGCGCCCCTCGACCGCCGTCGCCTGCGGCCAGTTCCTGGTGTTCGATGCCACCGCCTATCGCGCCATCGGCGGTCACACCGCGGTCGCCGCGAGCCCTACCGAGGACCTGGATATCGCTCGCGCACTACGTCGTTCGGGTCGCCGGACCGCGCTGGTCGTGGCAGGCCCAGCGGCGAGCACCCGAATGTACCGTGGCGCGGCCGAACTGGAGACCGGTTACAACCGCTGGCTGTGGTCCGCCTACGGCGGAACGGCGATCGGCGGCACGGCGGTGGGAGCTGTTGCGACACTGGCCTACTGGGTGCCCCCACTGGCCGCGATCGGCGGTCGAGGCTCCGTACGCACCGCCGGTCTCATCGGCTACGGCGCGGCGGTCGCCAGCCGCCTGCTCGCACGCTCACTGGAACGCGGCACCACGACCCGCACAGACATCCTCGCGGGTCTAGCACACCCGATCTCCATCGACGCCTACCTCCGCCTTTGGACCCGCTCCCGCCACGCCCACCGCACCAACCTCCTGACCTGGAAGTCCCGCCCCCTAGCGCCCACCCGCTGATCAAGATCACGTGGAATCTGTGGCGGCATCGCCCGAGAGCCCCCGCCCTCAGGTCCACCTGATCTTGATCCGGCTCAGCGTACTGAGGTGAGTCCGACCGTCGGGAGGAAGAAGCAGGACTTGGTGCCGTTGTCGACGGTTCCGAAAACCGCGGCGAGTACCGTGCCGGATCCGGTGTCGACCGGGACCGCGCGCACCCCGCCGACCGGGAATGCGGCGAAGAGATCCTGGATGGCACGTTCGGCCAGTGGCCTTATCTCGGTCGGGATTTCGGTGGGCACCATCTTGCGGACCACATCGGAGATCGATCCCATGGCGGTGATGCCGCTGCGGCCATTGGCGAGGTTGACCCAGGCGACATTCATGCCCGTGGCATTCGTGCCGTCCGGGCGCAGGCCGTAGGGGACGAAGGTGAACATGACTTGGCCCGCCTTGACGGCGGTCGGGTCGAGCCCCGGAATCGCCACCGTGGTTTTGGGCCACGGGCCGGGCACCGCACCCGCGACCGCGGGGACCAGACCGAGTGAGCTGGTGTCGGAGCAGAACGGCGCGAGCGCCGGGTACAGGAACGGGTCGACACCGAAGGTCCGCAACGCCTCGACGACGTCTCGGTAAGCGGCGAACAAATCACCCGGCGCGGCCTGGGCGGACGGTGCGGTCGCGGCCGGAACGGGTGACGCGGGCATCGGCGCCGGACCCGCGGCGGCGATGCCGGGGGCGGCGAGAGTCAGCGCGACCGTACCGGTCGCGATGGCGGTTAGCGTGGTCAGACGGCGCAGCAGGGTCACGACAGGCCTCCTCATCGTCGGGCACGAATCGAGGTCCGAGACTACTCCGGCAAACCTTCGCAACAGTGTCTATTTCGACGAGCGACACGTTCGTGCCGCGCGCCGTCGCGGCAACCAGCAGGTGTGCAATCCGGACGGAAAGCACGCGAAGAACGGCGTCCGAAATGCCACGATCCACTGTGCGACCGAGCCAATAGTGCCTGCTCATGGCCATGCAAACAAGGTCTGCGCTCACGCTGATTCGTACCCTTGTGCCGGACTTCGCCTGCTTCGCATGATATTTCGGCTAGACCCATTGACCGACCCGTGCTCGGCGTCGGACACACCATCCAGAGCGACCGAGAGACCTGGCTCGTCGACGTCGCAGCAACCCCCCGGGCAACCGGGTGCGGGTGCTTCCGCCGGGAACGATGGAGGAACCGAAATCATGAGCGCGTCCGTCGCATCCGATCCGGTATCAGATGTACCGATACCGGGTGCCCACGCACCCGATGCCACGGCATCGGGTGCACCCACTGCTACCGTAAGCGCCACTGACGCACCGGCGATCGCCAGGTCCTGGCACCCGTGGCGCTGGGTGGTCAGCGCCATCGCGCTCGTGCTGCTGGCCCAGTTCATCCACGGACTGGCCACCAACCCCGGCTGGGATTGGTCGACATTCGCCAAATACTTCACCGCGAAATCGGTGCTGTCAGCGCTGAAGGTCACCTTGGAGCTGACCCTGTGGGGTACGGCACTGGGATTCCTGATCGGTACGGCATTGGCGATCGCCCGGCTGTCGAATAATCCGGTGCTGCGGGTGATCTCGTGGGTCTACATCTGGGCCTTCCGCTCGATTCCGCTGATCGTGCAGCTGCTGTTCTGGTTCAACATCGCCTACCTGTACCAGACGCTCTCGCTCGGAATCCCGTTCGGCCCTTCCTTTCTCACCTTCGAGGTGAACGGAGTGATCAGCGGCTTCACCGCGGCCGTCATCGGACTCGCACTGCATCAGGCGGCGTATGCGGCCGAGATCATCCGGGCCGGATACATTTCGGTCGATCCCGGGCAGCTGGAAGCAGCTGCGGCGCTGGGTATTCCCCGGGTGCGCCAGTTCCGCACGGTCATCGCCCCGCAGGCCATGCGCTCGATTCTGCCGAATGCGACCAATGAGGTCATCAGCCTGTTCAAGGGCACCTCGATCGTGTCGGTCATGGCGATCGCGGAACTCTTCTACCAGGTCCAGGTGATCTACGGTCGCAGCGGCCGGGTAGTGCCACTGCTCATGGTCGCCACCGTTTGGTACATCGTGCTGACCACGATTCTGTCGGTGGTGCAGTTCTATATCGAACGCCACTACGCCAAGGGCGCGCACCGCACGCCGCCACCGACACCGGCGCAGCAGGTGTGGCGCAGGCTGCGCGAGATCGCCGAAATCGGTTCCGCCGCACCGCGCGGGGCGACTCGATGAGCGCGCCGGTGGCCCTGGCTCCTGCGGTAGAGGTGCGCGGGGTGCGTAAGTCCTACGGCAGCACCGAGGTGCTGGCCGGCATCGACCTGACCGTACGAGCCGGTGAGGTGGTCACCGTGATCGGACCGTCCGGCTCCGGCAAGTCGACGCTGCTGCGGGTGGTCAACCACCTGGAGTCGCTGGATGCGGGCACCGTGCATATCGACGGTGAATTGATCGGATATCGGCTGCGCCGCAATAAGTTGCACGCGCTGTCGGACCGCGAAGTGCGCAAGCAGCGCTCGCATATCGGCTTCGTCTTCCAGCAGTTCAATCTCTTTCCGCATCTGACGGTGCTCGACAATGTCACGCTCGCACCGATTTCCGCGCAACGTCGCCCGCGTGCGGAAATCGAGGCCGAGGCGCGGGAATTGCTCGAGCGGGTCGGCATCGGCGAACTGACCGATGCCTATCCGCGGCGGCTGTCCGGCGGACAACAGCAGCGCGTGGCCATCGCGCGGGCATTGGCGCTGCGACCGCCGGTGATCCTCTTCGACGAACCCACCTCCGCACTGGATCCAGAGCTGGTGGGTGAGGTCCTCGATGTGATCCGCGATCTCGCCGATGGTGGGACCGCGCTGGTGATCGTCACCCATGAAATCGGTTTCGCCCGTGAAGTCGCCGACACCGTCGTATTCCTCGACGGCGGCGTGATCGTCGAACAAGGTCCGCCCGCCGCCGTACTCGACAACCCGCAACACCCGCGCACCCGCGCATTTCTGTCCCGAGTCCGTTGAGCGCGGTGCGCGCTCCCCGATGAACAGGTATTCGATGAAGCTCTCTGCCCTGGTCGGCCTGGCCGCCGCGGTTGCCTTGCTGGCCACCGGCTGCGGCACCGATCCGGACGCGGAAAACTCCGCACAGCCCGCCGGTTCGATCACCTTCGACCTCTCCCCCGGCCAGTCCGGCCGGATCCACGCGCCCAAGGTCGACGCCATTGCCGCCGAACTACCGCAGGCCATCCGGGACCGCGGGACGCTGGTCGTCACCGGATCCGGTGGTGCTGCACCGCCATTGCGGTTCTACGCCACCGACGACAAGACCATCGTCGGGTCCGAGGTGGATTTCGCCTCGCTCATCGCCGATATCCTCGGACTGAAACTCGTTGCACAGGTGGCCGATTGGTCGCAGAACTTCGTGCGGGTCGATTCCGGCGAGGCCGATGTATTCATCTCCAACGTCACCGTGACCGAGGAGCGCAAGGAGAAGTACGACTTCGCCACCTACCGCAATGACACCGTCGCGCTGGAGATCCCCAAGCAGAGCAAGCTGGAGTATTCCGATCGTAAGAGCCTGGCGGGCAAGCGGATCGGCGTGGGCAGCGGCACCAATCAGGAGCAGCTGCTGGTCAAGTGGAACGAGCAGAATATCGCCGAGGGCCTGCCCCCGATCGATATCGCCTACTTCCAGCAGGTAACCGACTATTACCTGGCGCTGGCCTCGCAGCGCCTCGATGGATATATCGGACCGAACCCGTCCGCGATCTATCACAGCACCACCGCGAATCAGACCAAGATCGTCGCGACCTTCTCCGGCGCCGGTGACGCATTGCAGGGCGAGATCGGTGTGCTCACCAAGAAGGACAACGGGCTGATCGGCCCCATCAACAAGGCCGTCAACAACGCCATCCAGACGGGCACCTACCAGCAGGTCATCGATCGCTGGGGGTTGCGGACCGAGACCGTGCCGGGTTCGCGGATCAATCCGCCCGGCCTACCGAAGAAGTCGTGATCACATGAAGTTCCTGCTGTTCACCCTCGTCACCCGGGTGCCGGATCCGAATACCGGTCGGCTGCCCGAGACCAGGGAGCGACTGCTCGACGTCATCGCCCAGGCCCGCATCGCCGAGGAGCTCGGCTACGACGGATTCGCCGTCGGTGAGCGGCACGAGGATCCGTTCCTCTCGGCCGCACCGCCGGTGATCCTTTCCCATATCGCCGCGGTCACCTCGCGGATCAGTCTGTTCACCGCCGTCACCACGCTGAGTCTGTTGGATCCGGTACGCGCGTTCGAGGACTATTCGACGCTGGACAATCTCTCCGGCGGCCGCCTCGAACTGATCATCGGCAAGGGCAACGGTGCGGCGCAGGCGAAGCTGTACCACGTCACCGCCGAGGACCAGTGGGATCGCAATCGCGAAGGCTATGAGCTGTTCCGGGCGCTGTGGGACAGCGACACCGTGACCTGGGCGGGCCGGTTCCGGCCGGAACTGGTCGAGGCCAAGGCGCTGCCGCGGCCCTGGCAACCGCGCATTCGCATCTGGCACGGCAGCGCGACCAGCCGCGATTCGGTGGAACTCGCCGCGCGCCACGGTGATCCGCTGTTCTCGGCGAATGTCACCAATCCGATCGAACCGTATGCCGAACTGGTGCGCCACTATCGGGAGCGCTGGGAGCACTACGGACACGATCCGGCCGAGGCCCTGGTCGGCGCGGGCACCGCGGGATTCCATGTGGCGCGCACGTCACAGGAAGCCCTCGATGTATACCGCCCGATTTTCGAGGCTCGACTGGCATTGGCGCGCAAGCTCGGTCTGCCGATCGTATTCGAGACACTCGACGATTTCGTCGCGCGCAGTTCGGCGCTGGTGGGCAGCCCGCAGCAGGTGATCGACAAGGTCGGTCGCCAGCACGAGGCCTTCGGGCACGAGGTGATCCACCTGTCCGCCGAACGCGACGGCCGCAGCGAGTCGCAACATCACGCCGGCCTCGAACTCTTCCAGGCCGAGGTCGCACCCGAACTGCGCCGACGCATTCCGAGCCGACCACTGGCCACCGCGCCCAACGGCCGCGCCACCGCACGTCGCACCGACTACGACATCGATTCCCGCGGCGAACTCGTCCGCACCGAAACATCTGGAGTACCACAGTGATCCGTTCCCGACACCGAATCGCGGCGGTGGCCGCCGCCGTCACCGCGGCCGCGAGTCTGGCCGCCTGCGGCAGTGATTCGGCCACCGGCGGCGCCGACGCGGGCCCGCCACAGCCGGGCGGCACTCTGCGCTACGGCCTCTCTCAGGCGCCGACCTGCTCGGATCCGGCACAGTCCGGTACCAATCAGACGCTGTATGTGACCCGCCAGATCGTGGATTCGCTGACCGATCAGGATCCCAAGACCGGTGAGATCAAGCCGTGGCTGGCCAAGAGCTGGGAGATCTCCCCAGACGCCAAGGTGATCACCTTCCATCTCGCCGACGGTGTCACCTTCAGCGACGGCACCCCGCTCACCGCGGATTCGGTGCGCAACACCTTCGATTCGGTGATCAAACTGGGCGGGGTCAAGGCACCGCTCGGCTCCAGCTACCTCACCAATTACGTCGGCACCACCGCGGTAGACAAGCTGACCGCGCGGGTCGAATTCAGCAAGCCCAATGCCCAGTTCCTGCAGGCGTCCTCGACCGCGCAGCTCGGCATTCAGGGTGATGTCACCACGGCCGAACCCGCCGATCAGCGCTGCCTGGGCGACAATGTCGGCAGCGGACCGTTCACCTACGCGTCCTGGCGCCAGGACGCCTCGGCGACCCTGGCCAAACGTGCCGGATACCGCTGGGGTTCGGCGGTCTTCACCCATCAGGGCGAGGCCTATCTGGACAAGATCGAGTTCACGGTGGTGCCCGAATCCGGAGTCCGCACTGGCAGTCTCATCTCCGGTCAGCTCGACGCCGTCAGCGATGCGCTGCCGCAGGACGCACCGCAGATCGAGGCCGCGAACGGACGGGTGCTGAGCACCGCTAATCCCGGTGTGCCGTTCGGCTTCCAGACCAATGTCACGCGCGGACCGCTGCGCGATGTCGCGGTGCGCCAGGCGCTGCTGCCCGCGATCGACCGCAAACAGCTGGTGGACACCGTACTCGGACCGCAGTTCAAGCCCGCCACCAGTACATTGGCCAGCACTACACCCGGGTATCAAGATCTTTCGGCCCGGCTGAGCTATGACCCGGCCAAGGCGCGCAGCATTCTGGACCAGGCGGGCTGGACGCCGGGCGGTGATGGTATCCGCGCGAAGAATGGTGAGCGCCTGTCCTTCTCGGTGCTGTTCAGTCAGGCGTTCGCGGGCAATCAGGCCATCCTGGAACTGGTGCAGCAGCAGCTGCGCCAGGTGGGTGTCGAGCTGAAGCTGGATCTGGTGTCGGGTCCGGAGAGCACGGCTCGGCAGAACGTCAAGGATTTCGACACCACCTACTACAACACCACCCGTGCCGACGGTGACATCCTGCGCACCTCTTTCAGTGTCGACGGCCGCAATCTCAATGCCCGTGAACGCATCCCGGCGCTGGATGATCTGCTCGACGGTCAGCTGAGTGCCTCGGATACCGCCGCACGCACCGCATTGATCCGCACCGCGCAACAGGCCGTACTCGATGCGGGGCTGTGGATTCCTACCGTCGAACTGTCACAGGCGATCGGTGCGGCGCAGAACGTACAAGAGCTCGAGTTCGAGGCGTCCGCCCGGCTGCAGTTCTTCGACACCTGGTTGAGCGGGCGGTAGTCATGGCTCGGTATGTGGTTGTACGGGTCCTGCAGGCGATATGGGTGCTGTGGGCGGCCTTCACCATCTCGTTCGTGGTGCTCTACCTGCTACCCGCCGACCCGGTCTCCATCGCGGCCGACGGTGCAGGTGCGGGCACCCCGATCGACAAGGCGGCGATCGCTGAACTGCAGGCCCGCTACGGACTGGATCGTCCACTCTGGGAACAGTATTGGACCGCGCTGACGCACGCACTGACCGGCGACCTCGGCCACTCCATTGCCACCGGCCAGCCGGTCGCCACCGCGCTGGGTGACGCACTGCCCAATACGCTCGGATTGGCGGGGCTGGCACTGCTTTTCGCGGTGCTCGGCGGAGTGAGTGTGGCTTTCGCCGCGACCTATGCTCGCCGCCCGTGGTTGCGTGACGCGCTCAGCTCGCTGCCCTCCCTCGGGGTTTCGGTGCCGACCTTCTGGACCGGACTACTACTGCTGCAACTGTTCTCGTTCCACTGGCGGCTCGCCCCGGCCTTCGGCGGACACGGTTTCAAGGGCACGGTGCTGCCCGCGCTCACTCTCGCGATACCAATCGGGGCGGTGCTGGCCCAAGTGCTCGCCGCTGGGCTGGCGTCGACTTGGCGTCAGCCGTTCGTCGATGTGGCACTGGCCAAAGGGGGCTCGCGCGGGTGGGTGCTGCGCAAGCATGTGCTGCGTCCGGCCAGCGTGCCGACCTTCACCATTGCCGGTGTGCTGGTCGGCAATATGCTCGCCGGTTCCGTAGTGGTGGAGACCGTTTTCGCCCGTCAGGGCGTGGGCCGGCTCACCCAGACCTCGGTACTGGCCCAGGACATTCCGGTGGTGCAGGGCATTGTGCTGCTCACCTCGACGGTCTTCGTCACCGTGAATCTGGCCGTTGACCTGCTGTATCCACTGCTCGACCCGCGCATCGCCGGTCGATCCCGCCGTGCGGCAACCGATTCCGAGACCGACTCGAATGAAATCCCGGAAGAGGTGGTCGTCCGTGCCTGAGCTACCCCTCGACGCGGCGCGCGATAACGCCGTACTCGCACTGACGCCCGGGCACCTCATCAGCGGCTATGGCTTCGTGCCGAGGCCCGATCTGCGACAGCGGGTGACCGACCATGGTTGATGTCGCCGATGAGTCGCGCCGGGTCGCACTGCCCGGACTGCGCCGGCCAGCACTGCAGTGGAAGTCGTTGCGCGGCAATGTCGTAGTGATTCTGTCCGGTGCCGTCGCGGTGCTGGCGCTCGGCTGGGCGCTGTTCCCTTCGGTTTTCGCCAGTGGTGACCCGCTGACCGGAGTGCCCGCGCAGAAGTTCCAGGGGCCCAGTGCCCGACACTGGTTCGGCACCGACAATCTCGGGCGCGATCTGTATACCCGGATGGTGCACGGCGCAGGACTCTCGCTCACCGCAACCCTGTCCGCGGTCGCCATCGCCCTGATCGCCGGATCGATACTCGGGCTGCTGTCGGGATCGATCGGCGGCTCGGTCGACACCGTCATCATGCGGTTCGTCGATGTGCTGCTATCGATTCCGTCGCTGCTGCTGTCCCTTGCGCTGGTCACCGCGCTCGGCTTCGGCACCCGCAATGTGGCCATCGCGGTTGGCGTTTCGCTGATCGCCAACTTCGCGCGGGTCATGCGCTCGGAGGTGCTTCGAGTGCGACAGGCACCGTATGTGGAGGCGGCGCACGCTGGCGGGGTCCGCTGGTACACGGTGCTGGCCAGGCACGTCCTGCCGAACTCGTATCAGCCGGTACTCGCCTTGGCCGCGGTCGAATTCGGTATGGCGGTGCTATCGGTCTCGGCGCTGAGCTTCCTCGGCTACGGCGCGAAACCCCCCACCCCCGAATGGGGCTCACTGATTTCAGAGGGACGCAATTTCCTCGCCACGGCATGGTGGATGACCACCCTGCCCGGCCTGGTGATCATCGTCGTCGTCCTCTCCGCACAACGTCTCGGCCGCGCCGTAGGAAGGAGTCACAGCGCATGAGTAAGCGCAGCACGTCCGCCGATCCGACGGACGGCACGCCGCAAGTCCGCGACGTCACGAATGGACCGAATGGGTCCGCAGCGGCACTGTTGCGCATCGACGGCCTGCACGTGCGCTACGCCTCCGACAGCGGCGACGTCGCCGCACTCAGCGGCGTATCCCTCACCGTCGTACGCGGCGAGGTTGTCGCGCTGGTCGGTGAATCCGGTTCCGGTAAGTCGACTCTCGCGCAATCGGTGATCGGATTGCTCGGCCCCAATGCCGAGATCACCGGCGGGACCATCACCTTCGACGGGGAGACGGTGGATACCGGATCCGAGCGGGCGCTGCGACGGATTCGCGGTGCGCGGATCGGATTCGTACCGCAGGATCCAGGACTTTCGCTGAATCCGGTGCGGCGCGTGGGTGATCAGGTCGCCGAAGCGCTGCTCGTGCACGGACTCGCCGATCGTCGCGATGCGGCCACGCGAGCGATCGAATTGCTCTCGGATGCCGGACTGGACGTGCCGGAGTTGCGGGCGGCGCAATATCCGCACGAACTGTCCGGTGGCCAGCGGCAGCGGGTGCTGATCGCGGCGGCGATCATCGCCGGACCGGATCTGGTGATCGCCGACGAGCCGACCAGTGCGCTCGACGCCACGGTAGCGCGACGGGTACTCGACAAACTCGCCGCGCAGACGGCGGCGCGCGGCACAGCGGTACTGCTGATCACCCACGATCTCGCGATCGCCGCCGAGCGGGCCGATCGGATCATTGTGCTGAGCGGCGGGGAGATCGTCGAAACCGGTCCAACCGCGACGGTGCTCACCGAACCACGTCATCCGTACACGAAGCGCCTGCTCGCCGCCTCACCGAGTCTGGCCCCGTTCGACGGGTTCCGCACACCGCGCACGAGCGCCGGTCCGCCGTTGCTCACCGTGCGGGATGTGCACAAGCGCTTCCGCGCACCGGCCGGTGGTTCGGTCACCGCGGTGGCGGGCGTCGGATTCGAACTCGGTCGCGGCGAAACCCTCTCGCTGGTCGGCGAATCCGGCTCCGGCAAGTCGACTACGGCGCGAATCGCCTTGCGGCTCACCGAACCGGACAGCGGCGCGATTACGTTCGACGGGCAGGACATGACCGCGGTGAAAGGTGGACGGTTGCGCGACCTGCGCCAGCGCTTCCAGGTGGTCTACCAAAATCCCTACGGCTCACTGGATCCGCGCTGGCGAGTCGGCTCGATCATCGAGGAACCGCTGCGGGCCTATGCCGTCGGCGATCGCAAGGCCAGACAGGAGCGGGTGCGTGAACTGCTCGGCCAGGTCGCGCTGCCGGAGAACTTCGCACAGCGCCGCCCGGCGGAACTGTCCGGCGGACAACGCCAACGCGTCGCCATCGCCCGCGCGCTGGCCCTGCACCCGGACCTGCTCGTACTGGACGAACCGGTCTCGGCTCTCGACGCCTCCGTCCAGGCCCAGATCCTGGAACTGCTGGACCGCCTGCAAACCGAACTCGGACTGAGCTACCTGTTCATCTCCCACGACCTCGCCGTGGTGCGCCGCATCAGCGACCGCGTCGCGGTCATGCGCGACGGTCGCATTGTCGAATCCGGCTCCACCGCCGACATTTTCGACAACCCGCAGCACGAGTACACCCGCGAACTGCTGTCGGCCATTCCCACACCGCACGTCGCCACACCGGGGGCGGCCTGATGACCGGCACCCGACTACGCCATCCCCACCACAACCGCACACTCGAAGGAGTCAGAGCGTCATGACGACCAGCATCACCAGTCTTTTCGAAACCGAGTGGGCGCATTGGCATCACGCCAGGCAAGACCAGTTGCGTGATCCGCTCGGCTTCCTGAGCCTGACCGGATTGCATTGGCTCACCGACCAACCCGAGCGCATGCCCGACATTCCCGGCACCTGGTGGGTCACCGACGACAAGGTGTTCATCACCGCCCGGCCCGCCGACCGCCTGCGGTTCGAGGGCAGCGACATCGCGGGCGTACAGATCGTCATACCGGCCGAAGGCGCGCCGGGACTCGAGGTGCTGCACGAGAATCGAGTGCTCGAGGTGATTCGGCGCAGCGGCCTCTACGCCGTGCGCGTGCACGACCCGGCCGCACCGACATTGCTGAGTTTCGAGGGCATCCCGACCTATGCCCCGGACCCGCGCTGGGTGGTCGAAGGCCGCTTCGAGCCGTTCGACGAGCCGCGCACGATCACCACCGGAGCCGTCGTCGACGGGCTCGAACATCACCACACCGCCTCGGGCACCATCGAATTCACCATCGGCGAGGTCACCGAGCGCGTCATCGCCTTCGGCGAGCCGACCAACCTGCGGGTGCTGTTCACCGATGCCACCAGCGGCGTCACCACCTACCCTGCGGCCCGCTCGCTGGCCGTCGAGGCACCCGACGCCCGTGGCACCGTGGGTCTCGATTTCAACCGCGCGGCCAATCTGCCCTGCGCCTTCACCGATTTCGCCACCTGCCCGCTCGCACCCGCGGAAAACCGGCTGCGGGTTGCCATCGAAGCGGGCGAACAGGATCCGCGCCTGGGACGGTCCGCGTGACGATCCCGCTTTCCATCCTCGATCTGGCCCCGATCAGCGCCGGATCCACCGCACAGCAGGCCCTGCGCAACACCATCGATCTGGCCCAGCACGCCGAGCAGTGGGGTTACCGCCGCTACTGGCTGGCCGAACATCATTTCGTCTCGGTGGCGAGCTCCTCCTCCATCACGCTGATCGGCCTGGTCGCCGCGGCCACCACCCGGATTCGCGTCGGCTCGGCGGCGGTTCAGGTCGGCCACCACACCTCGGCATCGATCGTGGAGGCGTTCGGCACCATCGACGCGCTCTACCCGGGACGACTCGACCTCGGCCTGGGCCGATCGGGCCATCGCCGCACTCAGTTCGGCGCACAGCCCGCGCATCCCAAGGGCGGTCACCCGGTCGTCGATACCGTGACCGGGCGCACCGAGGTCCGCGACGGCGTAGTTGTTCCGCCACCGTTCGATCCCGGACGGATCACCGACCGGTCGAAGTTCATCGCCTCGCTCGGCGCACTGCAACAGCATGGCGCGCAGGCACCGGACTTCCCCGACCAGGTCGACGAGGTACGCACCCTGCTCAACGGCACCTACAAGAGCGCCGAAGGCATTGCGCTGCACGCGGTTCCGGGTGAGGGCGCACAGGTCGAGCTGTGGTTGTTCGGCAGCTCGGCCAGTGAAAGCGCCGAATTGGCAGGCAAACTCGGTCTGCCCTTTGCCGCCGCCTATCACGTCTCCCCCGGCACCGCCCTGGACGCGGTCGCGGCCTACCGAGCGGCCTTTCGGCCCTCGGTCGGCCTCGCCGAGCCGTATGTGGTGATCTCCGCGGACGTGGTCGTCGCCTCCGATGACGCGCGCGCCCAACATCTGGCCGCCACCTACGGTCACTGGGTGCACAGCATCCGCAGCGGTGCGGGCGCCGCGGACTATCTCGATCCGGATACCGCCACCCCGCTGACACCGGAGCAGCGCCGATTGGTCGACGACCGCCTCGCCACCCAGTTCGTCGGCAGCCCACGCACCGTCGTCGAACGCCTGCAGGCCCTGCAGCGGGTCACCGGCGCGAACGAACTCCTCGTCACCAGCGTCACCCACCGCCATGAGGACCGCCTCGAATCCCACCGCCTCCTCGCCGATGCCTGGGGGCTGCGGACAGCGCGCGCCGCGTAGCCAGCATGCTGCCCCCGTCGACCAATGTCGGGGCAGCTGGGAATTCCGCGCAACAACTGAGTTCGCAAGAACATCGGTAACTCGTCGGGTACGCCCAGCACCCGACCCCCGGCTAACTGTCGGCCCGCGACGCCACCGGTGTGGCACCCACGACCGGCAGAAGACTCGGGGAGGCGGGGGAGCTGGGTGCGGCGGTTACGCCGTAGCCGAGGTTGGTGAGGACCTCACCGGTGGCCTTGGCGAAATTCAGCGTGATGAAGTGCAGGCAGGGTGCGCCCTCAGCGATGAGGCGCTGGCCCATTTCGGTGGCGATTTCGATGCCGGCCTCGCGGACGGCGGCATTGTGCTCCTCCGACCCGTCACCGGCGGCCTTGCGCAGGCGCTCCATGACCGCAGGGGGCAGGGGACGTCCGCACAGTTCCTCGGCGCGTGCCACCGTGCGCAGCGAGGTGATGGGCATCAGCTCCGGGATGATCGGCTTCGCGCCCTCGATCGGATCGTAGGTCGCGATGCGATCGCGCAGGCGCAGATAGTGCTCGACGTCGAAGAACATCTGGGTAATCGAATACTCCGCGCCCGCACGCAGTTTCGCGGCCAGATACGCGGTGTCGTGCTCCAGATCCGGGGAGCGGTGGTGGCCCTGCGGGAACGAGGCGACGCCGACATGGAAGTCGCCGAGGTCGCGCACGATGCGCACTAGTTCCTCGGCGTAGGCCACACCCTCGGGATGTTTGCGCCATTCGCCGAGCGGATCGCCGGGCGGGTCGCCGCGCAGCACGAGAATATTGCGGATGCCCGAATCGGCGTACGCGCCGACCAGTGAGCGCAGTTCTGCGACGCTGTGCTCGACGGCAGTCAGATGCGCGACCGGCAGTAGCGTCGTCTCCTCGGCCAGCGCGCCGGTGATCCGCACGGTGCGGTCGCGAGTGGTACCGCCCGCGCCGTAGGTCATCGAGACGAAGGCCGGATGCATGCGCTCGAAAGTGCGCGCGGCCCGCCACAACCGCGCCTCGCCCGCGGCGTCACGCGGCGGATTGAACTCCACCGAGAAGGGCACAGAACCCCCCGAGTGGGTCCGCAGGCTCTGTACAACCGAGGGTGTTCCAGAGACGATCGGTGGCGTCGGGGACGGCCGGCCAGGGGTCGAACGTCCCCGCACGTTGTCGAAAGTCACCGGTCCAGTGTAGTGGTGGCCCCTCACCGGGCCGTCAGGTCGTCACAACCGTACGCGTATTCTGCGAGCAAGCGACATGCTCGCAGTCACCGGAACGACACGCGCGACGGTCCCCGTCCGGCAGCGAAGTACCTATAGCGCCCACGATCCACCGCGCACCAGCACCCGCACGACCTTGGAGGCTCCCCTGTCCGCCGGAACCGGTATCCAGACGCCTCAGGGCACCCCGCCCACGAACCACACGCCGGCGCCGGGCACCCCCGGATTCGTCGCGGCGGTCGAGGACGCGCTCAAAGCCTTTTTCCTGACCCGACGCCCCATCGTCGAACCGCTCGGTCCGGTTTTCATCCAGGCCGCGGACGCGCTCGAACTGTTCGTGCTGCGCGGCGGTAAGCGCACCCGCCCGGCCTTCGCCTGGACCGGCTGGCTCGGCGCGGGCGGCGATCCCACCGACCCGCACGCCGCCGCGGTCCTGAACGCCTGTGCCGCACTGGAATTGGTGCAGGCCTGCGCGCTGGTCCACGACGACATCATCGACTCCTCGCGCACCCGTCGCCGCTTCCCCACCGTGCATGTCGACTTCGAACAGCGCCACCGCGACCACGGCTGGGCCGGTGACGCCGAACACTTCGGCACCTCGGTCGCCATCCTGGTCGGCGATTTGGCGCTGGCCTGGGCCGATGACATGGTGCACACCGCCGGACTCGACGCCGCCGCCCTCGGCCGCTTCGCACCGGTATGGGCGCTGATGCGCACCGAGGTGCTCGGCGGACAGCTGCTCGATATCCACGGCGAGTCCGCGGGTGACGAATCCGTCGCGGCGGCGCTGCGCATCAACCGCTACAAGACCGCGGCCTACACCGTGGAGCGCCCACTGCACCTGGGCGCGGCACTGGCCGACGCCGATCCGCAGCTGATCGAGGCCTACCGGACCTTCGGCACCGATATCGGCATCGCCTTCCAGCTGCGCGACGATCTGCTCGGCGTCTTCGGCGATCCCGCGGTCACCGGTAAGCCCTCCGGCGACGATCTACGCGAGGGCAAGCGCACCGTTCTCGTCGCCGAGGCGCTGCAGCGCGCCGATGCCACCGATCCGGCCGCGGCCGATCTGCTGCGCACCAGCATCGGCACCAACCTGACTACGGACCAGGTCGAGCGGTTGCGCACGGTGATCACCGAACTCGGCGCGGTCGACGAGGTGGAGCGGCGTATCACCGAACTCACCGAACAGGGCCTGGCCGCACTGGCATCGAGTACCGCCACACCCGATGCCAAGGAGCGATTGCGCGCCATGGCACTGGCAGCGACGAGTCGCACGCACTAGCGGCGCGAGGAGATGCACATGAAAACTGTTGCGGGGTCGACCGATCGCGTCGTGGTGGTGGGCGCGGGCCTATCCGGCCTCGCCGCCGCCCTATATCTGACCGGAGCCGGGCGCACAGTCACCCTGCTGGAGCGAGCCGATCATCCCGGCGGCCGAGTCGGCCTATATCGCGGCCCGGACTACGAAATCGACTCCGGTGCAACGGTACTCACCTTGCCAGAGCTGGTCACCGACGCCCTCGCCGCCGTCGGTGCGACGCCCGAAACCTGCACGCCGCCACTGCGCATCCACCGACTCGCCCCCAGCTATCACGCCCGCTTCGCCGACGACTCCACCATCCGCGTCTACGCCGATCCCGAGGCCATGGCCATCGAGGTGGCCCGCGTCTGCGGCGAGGCCGAGGCCATGCGCTACCGACGGTTGCGCAACTGGCTCGCACAGATCTACCAGGCCGAATTCACCGAGTTCATGGATACGAACTTCGATTCGCCGCTGGATATGGTCCGCTACCCGGCCAAGCGCCGCGCACTGGCCACACTCGTGCGACTCGGCGGCTTCGGCAGGCTGGGCCCGCGCGTCTCGCGCTTCCTGCGCGATCCTCGTTTGGCCCGACTGTTCACCTTCCAAGCGTTGTACGCGGGCATGGCCCCGGCGAAGGCGCTAGCCGTATACGGCGCGATTCCACATATGGACACCTCGCTCGGCGTCTACTTCCCCGAGGGCGGCATGCGCGCCATCACCGCCGCACTCGCCGACGCCTTCACCGCGGCGGGCGGCACACTCGAGCTGAACGCCGAGGTCACCGGGATCGAATACGCGGGCAGGCGGGCCAGGCAGGTCCGCACCGCAGACGGGCGCACCGTCGACTGCGACGCCGTTGTCCTCACCGCCGACCTCGGCTCACTCGAGCGCTTCGGCGTGCGCCGCCGCCGTCGACTGCGCGCCGCACCATCCGCTGTCGTCGCACACGGCACCATCCCCGCCGCGATCGCCCAGACCTGGCCGATCCAGGCCCACCACGCCATCGATTTCGGGGACGCATGGAACCGGACCTTCGACGAGATCGCCGCCCGCCCCGGCCGCGGCCGCCTGATGAGCGACCCGTCATTGTTGCTCACCAGACCCGCCCTCACCGATCCGTCGCTCTACATCGACCGCGCCGACGGCAGACACGAACCGTTCTCGCTGCTGGCCCCCTGCCCCAACCTCGACGCCGCGCCGCTGGACTGGGACCGGCTCGGGCCCTCCTACCTGCGTGAACTCCTGAATGTGTTGGCGGAGCGCGGATATCACGGCATCGCCGAAAACTTCACCGTGGACCATCTCGACACACCCGGCACCTGGCACGAACAAGGCATGCTCGCGGGCACACCCTTCTCCGCGGCCCATCTGTTCCGGCAAACCGGCCCATTTCGTCCGCGCAATTTTTCCGGCGGCAGCGACAACGTGGTTATCGCCGGTTGCGGCACCACTCCGGGCGTCGGCGTGCCGACCACCTTGCTGTCCGGAAAACTGGCGGCAATCCGAATTATCGGCACCGCACAAGCCACTCGGGATGAATCCCCGCGCACCAGCGGGATAGTGTTCCCGGCGAGCCGATAAACTAACGGCCGACCTATTCGCCTGCGGTTGCGACCGCCGACCACTCCGGGGGGACCGACACCACATGCATCCCCCTGAGACGACGGCCGCCGCGCCCACCGACAACTCGATCACCGCGACCGAAGCAGAGGCGCGCCCATCGAGGGTTCCTGCGCGCCGGACAGCCCCGGCCGTCGCCGAACACGGATTCCGTACCTGGCTGCGGACTACCGCCGACTTCGTCCGCAGCCCCGAGGGACATTCGGCGCTGCTCGGTTTCTTCGGCGCGCTGATGATCACCTTCGGCGGATTCGG
Source organism: Nocardia sp. NPDC049737 (assembly GCF_040674755.1). NCBI lineage: Bacteria > Bacillati > Actinomycetota > Actinomycetes > Mycobacteriales > Nocardiaceae > Nocardia > Nocardia sp. NPDC049737. Next base: position 137,092 of record NZ_JBFANH010000025.1, read on the forward strand.
CGCGGGCAGCGTCCGCAAACGCGATCCGCTGCTCGAGGCGATACATCTGTCGTGGCTGCGGTTCGGGCACGGCTATGTGCTGTCCACCATGGTCATCTGGGTCGGTGTGCTGTTGATGATCACCGCGTGGGTGCGCTTGGGCCGCACCACGATCGGATTCGGCGACCGGCCCGACGCCGGAGTCACGCTGAACGAACTGCGCGCGATCGTCGGCATCTGGATCTTCCCGTTGTTGTTCGCGGTGCCGATGTTCAGCCGCGATGCGTATTCGTATCTGGCCCAGGGCGCACTGCTACGCGACGGCTTCGATCCCTACGTCTCCCCGCCGGTCGCCAATCCCGGTGTGCTGCTGGACAATGTGAGCCCGGTCTGGACCACCACCACCGCACCATACGGTCCGATCTTCCTGCTGCTCGGCAACGCGATCACCGCGATCACCGGCGATAACGTGGTCGCGGGCACCATCGCGCTGCGGCTGGTCATGCTGCCTGGACTGGCGCTGATGATGTGGGCGGTGCCGTATCTGACCAAGCACCTGGGCGGTAAGCCGAATGTCGCGCTCTGGCTGGCCGTGCTCAACCCGCTGGTCCTGATCCACCTCATCGGCGGCGTGCACAACGAAATGCTCATGGTCGGGCTCATGTGCGCGGGTATCGCACTCGTGCTCGAGCGCCATCATGTGGCGGGCATCGTGGTCGTCGCGATCGGCGTCGCCATCAAGGCGACCGCCGGTGTCGCACTGCCGTTCCTGGTGTGGATCTGGATGCTGCACGAGCGTGAACGTCGGGCGCTGCAACGCGCCGCGCAATCACCGGGTGCGACCCAAAGCCTCGAGAGCGAGGCCGAACCCGCGCGACCGAGCGCGGAAGTGCCGCATCCGGCGCTGATGTTCGCCAAGATCGCCGGACTCGGTTTGAGCGTGTTCGCGGTGGTCTTCGTGGCCGCCTCGGCCATCGCCGGGGTCGGCATCGGCTGGCTGACCGCGCTGTCGGGCTCGAAGAAGATCATCAACTGGCTCTCGCTGCCGACGATCATGGCGCATATGGTCCGCTGGGTGACGCCGTTCCCGATGGATCCGGTGCTCGTGGTGACCCGCGCCCTGTGCGCGCTGGCGCTGGTCGCCGTGCTGGCGTGGACCTGGTGGCGGTTCCGGCACAGCGAGCGCGAGGCGGTCTTCGGCATCCTCATCGCCTTCGTCGCCATCGTCATCCTTTCGCCCGCCGCGCTGCCCTGGTACTACTCCTGGCCGCTGGCGCTGGCCGCCGGGTTCGCGCTGTCAACCACCACGCTGATGGCGCTGGTCGGGCTGTGTACCTGGTTGATGCTGGTATTCCAGCCGGACGGTTCGATCGGGCTCTACAGCTTCGGGCACGTCGCCGCCGCGACCTTCGCCGCCGTGGTCGCGGCCCTGTCGCTGCGACGGGTGGACCCACTGCGACTGCGCGCTACCCCACCGGAGAGCAATCCGGTCGCCGTCATCCGGTCATGACCGAGGTCGCGCTGACCGCCCGCGGCTCGGAACTGGCCGCGGCATACCGCGTATGCCGGGCGATCGCCGCCGTACACGGACGCACCTACTTCCTCGCCACCCGACTGCTGTCGGCACCACGAAGACCCGCGGTGCACGCGCTCTACGCCTTCGCGCGCATGGTCGACGACATCGTCGATCACCCCACATACGACGCCGAACACGGACCCGCGGGCGAACTCGATCTGGTCGAGAAGCAACTGCGCGTCGCCTTGGAGCAGGCAAAGCCTCCCGTCGACCGGCGCACCCAGGTACTCGCCGCACTGGCCGACACCATCCAGCGCTACGACATCGCGCCCCAGTACTTCTGGACCTTCCTGGATTCCATGCGAATGGATGTGCCGGGCACCGCGCACTTCCGCGCCGAGTACGCCACCATGACCGAACTTCGCGGCTACATGCGCGGTTCCGCGGCCGCGATCGGTCTGCAACTGTTGCCCGTACTGGGCACGGTCGTCCCAGTAGCCGAGGCCGAACCCGCCGCCGCCGCACTCGGCGAGGCGTTCCAGCTCACCAATTTCCTGCGCGATATCGCCGAGGACTTGGACCGTGGCCGGATCTACCTCCCCACCCGCGAACTCGCGGCCTTCGGCGTCGACGCCGACCTGCTCGCCCACTGCCACCGGATCGGCCACACCGACCAGCGGGTCCGCCGCGCACTGGCCCACCTGATCGCGATCAACCGCGACCTCTACCGCTTCGCGAACCCGGGCATCGACCTACTCGACCCCCGTGTGCGCCCCGCCATTCGCACAGCGAGCACGCTCTACTCCGGCATCCTGGACGAAATCGAACACTCCGACTACGCGGTGTTCGCGCGCCGCGCCGTGGTCCCGCGCACCCGACGTCTGCGTGTCGCGGCAGTCGAGTTCACCGCAGCGGCCATGCGGATCTGAGCTCGACCGCAACGGTGACACTCACTCAACCACCACGGAGCGAGTCTCGACGGCTCGGACGCGCCTACCGGACGCTGCCGGACGAAGTCCGTCATCAATCTCTTGCGCTGGACGAGCGAAAGCGAGGCCACCGCACACCAGGGCGCCGTGAACACGCTGCGTCCGCGCGGCCGAGAACTCAGAAGGGGTCGGCCGCCGCGCGGCGCAGAACCTCGCGCGCGAGCGGGCCGTGTAATGCGTCGACTGGCTTACCGGGCAGGCTCTCGTCGTCGGTGAAGATCCACTCCAAGATCTCCTCATCGGTGTACTTGGCGTCTTTCATGACGGTGATCAAGCCCGGCAGCGACTTCACGATCGCGCCGGTGTCGTCGAAGAATCGCTCGGGCACGCCGGCAACACCATCGCGGCGCATGGCGAGCAACTGGTGGTCGCGCAGCATCTGATGCACCCGGGTCACCACGAGCCCGAGCTTGTCGGCCACCTCCGGCAGCGGGATCACCACCTCCGACTGGGGAAGAACATCGTCACTGCAAGGGAATGCACTCACCCGGATAACGGTAGACGGTCCCGCCCCACGTGCTTCGAGACACCCCTGGACCGTTCCCGCGCGATTCGATGGCACAACGGCACCCTGTCGGCCACAAATCATCACTTTGTCAACCACAACGGAGCGAGTCTTACGAGCGACCAGTTCGCGGCCCGTCTCGCGGCCGAGTGGTCGAAGCGCAGGCGCCGCAGGCGCGAGTCTCGACCGCTCGGCCGCGAGGCCCACCCGTCGCCCGACCACCACCCTCATCGAATCGCTCCGCGATGCTGACATTCCGGGCCGCGAACACGCCGCGCCCCGCGCGGCCAAAAACAGAGCCGATCGACACAGCTACGATCGTGAGCGGGCCGCGCGAGACGGTCAATCGCTTGTCGCATCGGAGCGATGGGTGAGAACTTTGTGAAAGCCGGAGGACATCACTTGATCGGGCAAATCCTGGAGGGGCGCTACCGCATCGATGCGCCGATCGCGCGGGGCGGGATGTCGATGGTCTTCCGAGGGGTGGATACCCGTCTGGACCGTCCGGTCGCGATCAAGGTGATGGATCCCAAATTCGCCGCCGATCCCCAGTTCCTATCCCGGTTCGAATTCGAGGCGCGCGCGGTCGCCAAGCTCAAGCATCCGTCTCTGGTCGCGGTCTACGACCAGGGCGTGGACGGCGAACATCCGTTCCTGATCATGGAGTTGGTCGAGGGCGGCACGCTGCGCGAGCTCCTGCGCGAACGCGGTCCGATGCCGCCGCATGCGGTGCGCGCGGTCGCCGAGCCGGTATTGGCCGCGATCGGCGTCGCGCATTCGGCTGGCCTGATCCATCGCGATATCAAACCGGAGAATGTATTGGTCTCCGATTCCGGCGAGGTCAAGATCGCCGATTTCGGTCTGGTACGTGCCGTCGCGGCCGCGAACACCACCTCGGCGAGCGTAATTCTCGGCACCGCCGCCTACCTGTCACCCGAACAGGTGACCGCGGGCACCGCCGATTCCCGCAGCGACGTCTACTCCTTCGGCATCCTGATCTTCGAACTGCTCACCGGCCGGGTCCCCTTCACCGGCGACACTTCGCTATCGGTGGCATATCAGCGCATCGAGAACGATGTGCCAAGCCCGAGCGAATTCATCGACGGAGTCCCGCCGGAGTTCGACGAGCTGATCGCGCGGGCCACCAACCGCGAACCCGCGCACCGCTTCGCCGATGCCAACGAGATGGCGGCCGAATTGCATTCGATCGGGGTAGCGCTGAATCTGCCGCCGTATCGGGTGCCCGCACCGCAGGAATCGGCCGAACACCTCAGCGCCAGCTACCAGGGCGCCGCGCCCACCCCGCAGCAGGCCAGGGCCGCGGCACCGCCACCACCGTCCGCGCAGCACACCAAGGTGGTCACCGCGGCGCGGCCGCGGGTGCCCGACTATGGTCCGGCGGACAACTACGGACCGCCGGACACCTACCGCGACCCCTACGCACCATCACATTCGCCGCAACCGTCACCCTTCGCGGACGACCGGAGCAAATCGCGTCGCACGGTCCTGCTCTGGGTCGCCATCGTCGCGGTCCTGACACTGCTCGTCGGGATCGGCGGTTGGTGGTTGGGTGTGGGGCGCTACTCGGCCGTCCCGTCGGTCGCCGGGAAGGATCAGGCCAGCGCGATTTCGGCCCTGTCGGATGCCGGTTTCGACACCGAGATCAGACAGAAGACCTCCGACACCATCCCGGTCGGCGGGGTGGTCGGCACCGATCCCTCGGCCGGATCCAAGGTCACCAAGGGCTCGACGGTGGCCGTGCTGATCTCCAGCGGCAAACCCCGCGTGCCGGATGTCAAAGCGGGCGACAACATTTCGAAGGTCAACCAGCTCATTCGCGATGCCGGACTGCAACCGGTGGACGCGGGCGAAACGGGCAGTACCGCACCCAAGGGCACCTTCGCGAAGGTGGATCCGGCTCCCGGCACCGTTCTGCCGCTGGCCGCGCAGGTAAAGGTGTACCGCAGCAAGGGATCTCAGCCGGTTAAGATGCCCGATCTGCGCGGCAAGACCACCGAGGAAGCTAACAAGGCGCTCACCGCGGCCGGAATCACGGTGCGCGAGACCAGAACTCAGTACGACCGCACCATCGAGGCGGATAAGGTCATCGCCACCGAACCGGCCGCGGGCGCCACGATCCAGGCCGGCGACGGCATCACCTTGATCGTCTCGAATGCCGTGAAGGTGCCCCTGCTGGTCGGCTCGAGCGTCGCCGACGCCCGCTCCAAGCTGCAGGCGCTCGGCCTGGTGGTGGCGGTGCGTCAGCTCGCCCCGTCCGAGAGCTCCGTGGTGATCGGCCAAGTTCCGGGCGTGGGTTCCAATGTCGAGGCGGGCAGTACCGTCTCGCTGACTGCGCTGCCCTGACGACAAAGAAGCGCCGCATGTCGCGGCGCTCCTCTTCGGAAGCCGTGGTCAGCGCAGCATTTCGGCGACCAGAAAGGCCAGTTCCAGCGACTGCTGGGTGTTCAGCCGCGGGTCACATGCGGTCTCGTAGCGACCGGACAGATCCAGATCGGAGATGTCCTGTGCGCCGCCGAGGCATTCGGTGACATCCTCACCGGTCAATTCGATGTGCAGACCGCCCGGATGGGTGCCGAGTGCGTGGTGCACCTCGAAGAAGCCCTGCACCTCGTCGATGATCCGATCGAAATGCCGGGTCTTGTAGCCGGTGGAGGCCTCGTGTGTGTTGCCGTGCATGGGGTCGCACTGCCAGATGACCTGGTGTCCGGTCGCCTGCACCTTCTCGATAATTGGCGGCAGCACGTCGCGCACCTTGGTATTGCCCATGCGCGAGACGATGGTCAACCGGCCCGGCTCGTTATTGGGATCGAGCCGCTCGACGTACTCCACAGCCTGATCCGGCGTGGTGGTCGGGCCGATCTTCAGGCCGATCGGATTGGCGAGCAGTTCCGCGAAGGCGATATGTGCGCCGTCGAGATGGCGGGTGCGCTCGCCGATCCAGAGGAAGTGCGCGGACAGGTCGTAGAGCACCGGCTCGCCCGCCGGGTTCTGGCCGAGGCGCAGCATGGCGCGCTCGTAGTCCAACACCAATGCCTCATGGCTGGCGTAGATGCGGGCCGACTGCAGACTTGGATCGTTCACTCGACAGGCGGTCATGAACGCCAGGCCGCGGTCGATCTCCTCGGCCAGCGCCTCGTAGCGCGCACCCGCCGGTGACTGGGCGACGAAGTCGCGGTTCCAGTCGTGCACACGGTGCAGATCCGCCATGCCTGCACTGGTCAGGGCACGCACCAGGTTCATGGCCGCACTGGCGTTGGCGTAGGCGCGGACCAGTCGCGAGGGGTCGTGCTCACGCAGCTTCGCATCGGCGACCAGCGAGTTCACCATGTCGCCGCGGTAGGACTTGAGGCCGAGCGCGTCGGTGTCAGAGGAACGCGGCTTGGCGTACTGGCCCGCGATGCGCGCGACCTTGACCACCGGCAGACTGGCACCGTAGGTCAGCACCACAGCCATCTGCAGCAACGTGCGGATATTGCCTCGGATATGCGGTTCAGTGTTATCGGCGAAGGTCTCCGCGCAATCACCGCCCTGCATCAGGAAGGCCTCGCCGCGCGCGACCTCCGCCAGCTGCGCGCGCAACTCCTCCACCTCGGCGGGCACGCAGATCGGCGGCACGCTCTCCAGCACGGTGCGCATCATTGCCGCCTGTTCCGGATCCCACGCCGGCTGCTGTAGCGCCGGACGCGCCAGGGCGTCATCCAGCCGCCTACGCAGCTCTGCGGGCAGCGGCGGCAGCTCCGGCAGGCGATCGATGGGTACGTCGACGGTCCAGTTCACCTGTTCAGAATACGGACCCTCCAGCACGCGCAGGTACCCGGTATTAGGGGTGGATTCTGCGCACCTAGGGTGGATAGCCGGGCACTATCGCCACCGTACCGATCTTTGGAGGAGAGACCGATCTCGCTTCGATATTTTTATGACTGCGAATTCATCGAGGACGGGTCGACGATCGACCTCGTATCGATCGGTGTGGTCTGCGAGGACGGCCGCGAATACTATGCGGTCTCAACCGAATTCGATCCCGAACGCGCTGGCCCCTGGGTCCGCAGGTACGTGCTGCCGCAGCTCCCGCCGCCCTCTTCCCGGCTATGGCGCAGCCGCGAACAGATCCGCAAAGACCTCTACGAATTCCTGGTCCCGCGCCCCAGCGTCACCCCCGAACTGTGGGCCTGGGTGGCCGCATACGACCACGTCGCGCTGTGCCAGCTCTGGGGCTCCATGGTCGACCTGCCTAATGCGCTGCCCCGCTACACCAACGAACTGCGTCAGCACTGGGAGGCCCACGGTCGTCCCGAACTGCCCCCGGTCCCCCCGGACGCCCACGACGCCCTCGCCGACGCCCGCCACAACCTGGCCAAATTCGAGGCCATCGAGGCCGCCCGCCGCCGAGTCTCCCTTTAAAGCAAAGGCCCCGAGTCGAAGATTCGACTCGGGGCCTTTGCTTATCTGTCAGTGCGCGGACTTACCGTTCTGACCGTTCGCCTTCGCCTGGACCTTCTGCAGTACGGCGAGCTGCTTGAGCTCTTCCGCGTGGTCGTCCTCGAAGGCCTGCTCGATCTCGTGCACCGGATCGGCGCGCAGGAAGCTACCGGTGCCCGGCTTACCGGCCGAACCCAGCTTGTTCATCTTCTTGGGCACCGTCGCGCCCTGGTACTCCAGCGGGATCGGGTGGCCGTGATCGTCGACCGGGCCCAACGGCTGGTGCACCTCGATGTACTCACCGTGCGGCAGACGCTTGATCACACCGGTCTCGATGCCGTGTTCGAGCACCGCGCGGTCACTGCGCTGCAGACCGATGCAGAACCGGTAGGCGATGAAGTACGCCGCCGGCGGCACGACCAGCAGACCGATGCGGCCCATCCAGGTAGTGGCGTTCAACGAAATGTCGAACTTCAGCGCCAGGATGTCGTTGACGCACGAGAGCGTCAGCACCACGTAGAAACCGATCGACATCGCACCGATCGCCGTGCGCACCGGCACGTCGCGCGGGCGCTGCAGCAGGTTGTGACGCACATCGTCGCCGGTGAGGCGCTTTTCGATCCACGGGTACAGGATCAGCACCGTGAACACCAGCCCCATGATCAGCGCGACCCAGAACACGGCCGGAACCGTGTAGTTACCGATGTAGATCTCCCACGGCGGCATCAGACGCGCCAAACCGTCGGTCCACATCATGTAGAAGTCGGGCTGCGAACCCGCCGACACCTGAGACGGGTTATAGGGACCCAGGTTCCAGATCGGATTGATCTGCAGCACACCGGCCAGGATCGCCACGATGCCGAGGGTGAAGGCGAAGAACGCACCCTGATCCGAGGCGAACACCGGCACGATCCGCGCGCCGACGACGTTGTTCTCGGTGCGGCCGGGACCAGGGAACTGCGTGTGCTTTTGGTACCAGACCAGCGCCACGTGCGCGGCGATCAGTGCCAGGAAGATGCCCGGGAACAACAGCACGTGCGCGATGTACAAACGCGGGATGATGATGTCGCCGGGGAAGTCGCCGCCGAAGATCATCCAGTGCATCCAGGTACCGATGATCGGGATACTCATCGTGATACCGCCGAACGCGGCCCGCAGACCGGTACCCGAGAGCAGGTCGTCGGGCAGCGAGTAACCGAAGAAGCCCTCGAACATGGCCAGGATCAGCAGCAGGCAGCCGATGACCCAGTTCGCCTCACGCGGCTTACGGAACGCACCGGTGAAGAAGATGCGGAACAGGTGCACGATGATCGATGCCGCGAAAAGCAGTGCGGCCCAGTGGTGCACCTGACGCACGAACAGACCGCCGCGCACCTCGAAGGTGATGTTCAGCGCCGTCTCGTAGGCCCGCGACATGGTCACACCACGCAGCGGCTGGTAGGCACCGTTGTAGACGACCTCGCTCATCGACGGATCGAAGAACAGGGTCAGATACACACCCGACAGCAGCAGGATGATGAAGCTGTAGAGGGCGATCTCGCCGAGCAGGAACGACCAGTGGGTCGGGAAGACCTTGTTGATCGACCGCTTCATGAACGCGGCGGCGCGGTACCGCTCGTCCGCCTCGTTGGCTTGGGCTGCAACCCGACTCATGAACGACGCTCCCAGTAGGCCGGTCCGAGCGGCTCGATGAAGTCGCCCGCGGCGACCAGGTAACCCTCGGAGTTGACGGTGATCGGCAGCTGCGGCAGTGCGCGAGCGGCGGGACCGAAGACCGGCTTACCCCATTCGGTCGCCAGGAACTGCGACTGGTGGCAGGGGCACAGGATCTTGTTGGTCTGCTGCTCGAACAGCGACGTCGGGCAACCGAGGTGGGTGCAGATCTTCGAATAGGCGAAGTAGTCGCCGTAGTTGAAGCTCTCCTGCCCCTTGCGCTTGATGGCCTTCTGCGCATCTTCGGTGCGCAGCCGGATCAGCATGACGGCGTTGCGGATACCGCGCAGGGACTGCAGCGTCGCGTGCTCGTCACCGCGCCACTTCTCCTTCCACGGGAACACCGTCTCCATCGCGCCCGCGTCCAGGTCCTCGGGACGCACCAGCATGACGTCCTCGGGGCGACCGGTGTCGCGACGGATGTAGATCGTCTCGCCGGGGAAGTCCGGGGTCCAGCCCGAGACCCACAGCGGCGACTTGTCGCCCTTGGCCCACGGGTTCTTGATCATGCCGCCGACGAAGACCAGCAGCGCACCGATACCGAGTACGCCGACACCGGCGCCCGCGGTCCGGGTAATCATCTTGCGGCGGCCCAGCGTGGAGGTGTCCAGCGCATCCTGCAGTTCGGCGACCAGGGTGCGGCGCTCGACCTCGGGCGAGGGTCCGTCGTGCCGGTCCTGGATGGACAGCTCTGCCGGGATGAACTTCTTGCGGATCAGCACCACCGCGACGCCGATGACCAGCACCGAGATACCGAGGCTGAGACCGACCAGCGGGGTGAACAGCGAGTAGGCGGTGTGGCCTTCCTCGTCCTTGCCCTTGAACTCCCAAGGCCAGAACAGGAAGACCCCGACCAGGACCGCGGCCGCGATACCGGAGACCGCGAACCAGAACGAGACCTCCCGCTCGGCGCGCTTCTCGGCGCGGGTGCCCGGCACCGGGAACCGCTCGCGCCGGTAGGCGACGTCGACACCGTCGCGCTCGGTACCGAGCTTGACCAGCTCGTCGCGCGACATCGCGTCGAGTTCTTCCTCGGTGGGCTCAGCCGGTGTGGTGTTCACCGGCTCCTTCGACGGCTGCGCACCGTCGTGGCCCTCATCCGGCCGACCCATGTCAGTTGGCTCCTTGCTATCGCTCATGCCTGCACCTCGCTGGCGCTCGGCTCCGTCATGACCGATATATCGGCTGTGTTTGTTGTTCGCTCGCTGCGCTCGCTCATGAACGTGATCCGATCCACATCGCGGCACCCACGACGAGCGTGATGCCGACCACCCACATGGCCAGACCCTCGGTCGCGGGACCGAACCCGCCGAGATCCCAGCCGCCGGGGCTCTTCTCCTCGGTGGCGTTCTTGACGTAGGCGACGATGTCGCGCTTCTCTTCCGGGCTCAGCTGCCGGTCGGAGAACTTCGGCATGTTCTGCGGGCCGGTGAGCATCGCATCGTAGATCTGCTGCTCGCTCGCGGGCTCCAACGGCGGTGCGAACTTACCGGAGGACAGCGCGCCGCCGCGACCGGTGAAGTTGTGGCAGGACGCGCAGTTCATCCGGAACAGCTCCGAACCGCGGGCCACATCCGGACCGCGCAGCGATTCCTGGGCGATCTCGCCGTTGGCGTCGCGCACCACGCTCGGGCCGCCACCGTTGGACGCGACGTACGCGCTGAGCGCGTCGATCTGGTGCGCGTCGAACTTCGGTGGCTTGCGCTGGGCCTGGGCCTCGTTGCGCGCCATCGGCATACGGCCGGAGGAGACCTGGAAGTAGACGGCCGCCTCACCGACGCCGATCAGGCTCGGACCGCGGTCGGGCACGCCCTGCAGGTTGGCGCCGTGGCAGGTGATGCAGGAGGTCTCGTAGAGCTGCTTGCCGTCGCGGATCAGCGCGGACTGGTCCTCGTGCGCGGTCGCGACCTGCGGGTCCGGCGTAATCGCGGTGGCGAGGAATCCGGCTCCGACGAGGCCCACCAACAGCGCAAGCCCACCCGCGATGCGACGCCGCATACGGCGTTGCTTGCGCGTCTTGCTTGCCTGGCCGTTCCCGGGGCTGGCGGGCTCTGGCGCTGACGGGGGAGATGAACTCATCTGTGTCCCTTTGGAGTAGACGGAACCGACTTGTGCAAAAGCTTTGAGGTACTGGCCCGACTCAGCGGACGAAGTAGATCGTGGCGAACAGCCCGATCCAGACGATGTCGACGAAGTGCCAGTAGTAGGAGACGACGATCGCGGCGGTGGCCTGTGCCGGGGTGAACTTACTGACCTTGGTGCGGACCAGCAGGAAGACGAAGGCGATCAGACCACCGATGACGTGCAGACCGTGGAAACCGGTGGTGATGTAGAACACCGAGCCGTAGGCACTGCTCGAGATCGAGGTGCCCTCCTTGACCAGGTTGGTGTACTCGTAGCCCTGACCGGACACGAACATCGCACCCATGATCAGGGTGACGACATACCAGCGCCGCAGGCCGAACACATCGCCCTTCTCCGCCGCGAACACACCCATCTGGCAGGTGAACGACGAGGCGACCAGCACGGTGGTGACCGGCACGGCAAGCTTCAGGTTCAGCTCGGTCGGTTCCGGCGGCCAGTTGCCGTGGGCCTGGGCGCGCGCGACGAAATACATCGCGAAGAGCCCGGCAAAGAACATCAGCTCGCTAGACAGCCAGATGATGGTACCGACGCTCACCATGTTGGGCCGGTTCAGCGAATGCACACGCTGAGTAATGGCCGATCCTGGGGTCCCTACTGCGGTCGTCACGGGGGTAAGTATGACTCGTCGTAGTACGACACAACTACCCGGGTGCGAAACTTGCCCTCCCGCGTCGGAAAACGCACGGACAGACAGCGTTTGATGGCCGCGCCTTCGGCGCGGCGTGTCGGCGGCCCCCAGGTGTCTCGCGGCCGACCATTGCGAGCGACCTGCAAGCAGTCGCTGGCGGCGTCGTCGAGACTCGCGACTGCGTCGCATGCGCTTGGACGACTCGGCCGCGAGACGGGCCGCCGACGGTCGCTCGTAAGACTCGCTCCGTTGTGGTGATGTAGGTGTGTGAATGTCGCGCGACCAGACGATTACAGCCTCAGATGGTGACAGGCGTTGGTAAGGAAAAGCTGAGATCAGGAGGCGGATGTGACGTGGTGGTGGCAACGGCTGTTCGGCGGGAACGAACCCGAACCGCTCGATCCGACCCGTTCCGATCTAGTAGTCGTCGCGGAATGCTTCGATGACTCCGAAGGGTGTTCGACAACACTTTCGCGCGCCACGGCTCTCCAAGCCGACGCGCCCGCACTGCTGCGCCACCATTTGCGTATTCCGCCTGATCGGATCGATGAGGTGTGTGCGATCGCGGCCCAGGACGGTTACGCCGCGGCCCCGCGCACCGAAGGTCCGCACGAACTGGAAGCGCTGACCCTGCAACGGGTTCAACTGCTGGACGCACTGCATTGTTCGCAGGAACGGGCGAGGATGGTCGGCCTAGCCCAGCGCCACGACGGCGTCGCGGACGGCTGGGACGCTCTGCAACCGGGTTCCCCGACCGCGCAGCGGTAATAACGTCTCGACCACTACGCTCTATCGCGACAGACTGGTGCGCGAACCAGTGGTGACAGGAGAAGTGGACATGCGCAGCTGGCCCCAAGTACTCGGGACCCTTGCCGATGGTGGCGATCTGGCAGCGGAGGACACGACCTGGGTGATCGACGAGATCTTCACCGACAATGCGACGCAGGCGCAGATCGCCGCATTCGGTGTCGCGATGAAGATCAAGGGCCCCACTCCTACCGAGTTGTCCGGTATGGCCGCGGGCATGCTCGGCCACGCCCGCCTGGTGCACGTCGACGGCGATGCGGTCGACATCGTCGGGACCGGCGGCGACCGGGCCGGTTCGGTGAATATCTCGACGATGTCCTCGATCGTGGTGGCCTCGGCCGGTGTTCCGGTGGTCAAGCACGGCAATCGCGCGGCCTCCTCGAAGAGCGGCGGCGCCGATGTGCTGGAGGCATTGGGCGTAAAGCTGGCTCTCGGCCCCGAGGCCGTTGCTCGCTGCGTGCGCGAGGTCGGCATCGGTTTCTGTTTCGCGCCGCTGTTCCACCCCGCGTTGCGTTTCGCCGGTCCGGCCCGCAAAGACATCGGCATTCCCACCGTTTTCAATGTGCTCGGCCCGCTCACCAACCCCGCGCAACCGCGAGCCGGGCTGGTCGGCTGCGCGTTCCCCGATCTACTTCCGGTGATCGCCGGGGTCTTCGCCGAGCGCGGCGCCAGCGCGCTCGTGGTGCGCGGCAATGACGGTCTGGACGAGATCACCACCTCCGACACCACCGACGTGTGGGTGGTGTCGGGCGGGAAACTGCGGGAGACCACCATTGATCCGACCCGTATCGGTATCGCGCGCGTCGAGCTGAGCGCCTTGCGCGGCGGCGACGCGGAGGTCAATGCGGGTGTCGCGCGCAGCGTATTCGCGGGTACCTCGGGCCCGGTGCGCGATGCGGTACTGCTCAATTCCGCCGCCGCCATCGTCGCCTACGACCTGTCCCAGGGTGTCGGCGATCCGGATGCTGATATCCACGACGCCATCGCCGCGGGCATCGATCGCGCGGCCGAAGCCATCGACACCGGCAAATCCGCAGCCCTGCTCGACCGCTGGGCCAAACTCACCAACACCCTCGGCGACAACTGACACCCCGCGCCGGGAATCATGCGCCGCATGTCGGCAGGCCCCTTGTGGCGGTAAAGGTTACAGTGACGCGGCAATCCGGCGTCGCCCGTTTCGCGTCGGGCCTACGCCGCCCGGCTCGACTCCTGAGGAGCACACGATGAAACGGGGCGTTTACGCGGTACTCGCCTCGGGCGCTGCCCGAACCTTCTCCGACTCCTCCATCCTCATTCGCTGAGTACGGCTCACTCGCCGAGAGAGAAGCCCGCCTCGACGTCGGCGCGGGAATAGGACTTGAAGGCGATGTGCGTAGTGGTGCGGGCGACGCCGGGGGTCTTGTCGATCCGGCCGGTCACCACCTCGGCGATCTCCTCGTGGTCGCGCACCCGCACGATCGCGATCAGATCGACATCGCCCGCGCAGGAATAGACCTCGGTGACGCCCTGGGTGTCGGCCACCGCCTGCGCGGTCTCCGGAATGCGGGCGTTCTCGGCCTGGATCATCACGATCGCGGTAATCATGGCTGTCAGCCTAGGCGGTCACCATGCTTGTACTCCGCGAGTTCGGCCTCCGGGCCGTGGAGTCGGGCCCCCGCCGCCGCATCGGCGAGAGCTGCCCAACCAGCCCAGCGTCCGGCACCGCGGATCGGCTCGCCGTATCCCTCACTCGTGCGCACGATCCGCACCCCCGGCCGTGCCAACCATCGCGTCACCAGACCGACCTCCTCCGGCGATGCACCACGCAATGGCGGCACCGGATCCGGCAGCACGGTCTCCGATGCCGCGACGATGCGTTCGATCACCGGCATCGGCGGCACACCCCGTGCCGAGGTTCCGGCCCCCGCCAGCCGCCCATAGCGGATCACCGCGTACTCCCAACCACCCGCGCCGTTCGGATGCGCCGCGATCAGTTCCCCGATCCGCGCCACCGCGGCGAGTCGTTGGGTACGGTGCAGTGCCCGCACCACCGCGCCGGTCCGGTCACGCAGTCTGGCGGCGGCCTCGAAATGCTCAGCCTGCGAATAAGTTTCGATGCGGTCGAGCATGGCCCGCAGCGCCGCGTCGGAGTGGCCCGCGAACAGCGCCCGAACGGCCGCGGCGACGGGTTCGTATTCCTCCTTATATATAGGAGTGCCACCGACGGCTGCCGGGCATCCGCCGACCACCGCGGGCGGACAGTCGTGGCGACCGTCGCGCGGCAGTCGCGTGGTGCAGGTGCGCAGGCCGCTGTGCTCCGCGATGGTCAGCGCGATGTCGTTCGCGTCCATCCGAGAAGGGAAGGGCCCCAACGCATCCGCGGTCGGTGTCCGCGCGATCGCGAATCGCGGAAACGGTTCGTCGGTCAGCGTTATCCACCAACCGCGCTTCGGGAATTTCGAGCGGCGGTTATAGGGCGGGGTGTGCGCGACGATCAGTCGCAGCTCGCGCACCCCGGCCTCCAGGCCGTGCGCGCACACCACATGGTCGACCCGAATAGCAAGGGAGACCATCTCTTTCATCCGGCCGCGGGTCTCGGATCCGGTGAAGTAATTGCGCACACGGCGACGCAAATTCACGGCCGTCCCTATATAGAGGACTTCGTCGGAGGGTCCGCGGAAAAGATAGACGCCCGGACTCGACGGCAGATCGTTGGCGAGCACCCGCTTGGCGCGTTGGCGCGGTGTGACATTCGGCAGATAGTCGAGCAGTTCGGTCAGGCTGTGCACGCCCAGATTGCCGACCCGTCCGATGAGGGCGTGCAGCACGTCCACGGTGGCCCTGGCGTCGTCGAGGGCGCGGTGGTTCGGCTGGGTGCTCGCACCGAGCAGCGGCGCGAGCACACCGAGCCGGACCGAGGGGGCTTCGTCACGGGCGAGTACGCGCCGCGCCAACTTCACCGTGCACACCACCGGCCCGCTCGGCCATGCCGTATCCATACGGGCCGCGGCGGCGCGCAGGAAGGCCATATCGAAGCGGGCGTTGTGCGCGACCAGCACAGCGCCCTTGGCGAACTCGAGAAAACCCGGCAGCACCGCCTCGATCCGGGGCGCCTCGTAGACCATCGCGGTGGTGATCCCGGTGATCTGCACGATCGCAGGCGGTATGGCCCGTCCCGGATTCACCAGGGTCGCGAACTCCCCCAGCACCTCACCGCCGCGCACCTTCACCGCACCGATCTCGGTGATCGCGTCAGCTTCGGGACTGGTGCCGGTGGTCTCCAGGTCGACGACCACGAAGGTGGTGTCGTAGAGCGGGGTCTCGAGCTCGTCGAAGGCCAACTGCAATGCGGCGGCCTGGCGCGGCGTCGGATCGGGCACGGCGTGCAGCGTAGGGCCTCGGTACGACAGGAACCGCCGGGAAAGCCACTCGGGATTTCAGCGGAGAAATGTCCGAATTACACGGCGAGGATTTCGCTCCGATTCCCACGAAATGATCTAGAACACCAAAAAGTGGCGCACATCACATTATTCAGCAAATTACATCAATCGGACGGACACGCCCGGGCGCCCGGAGTCGATGCCCTCGGCGTGCTGCCGATGCCCCCTACGAGAAGACCGTTCGGTCCGACTCGCCCGACTGAACACAAGTCAAGATACCTTCGCGACCTGGAAAAATTCGGATAAACCCAGCGTCTGAGACACGCCGCCGCCGGACGTCGGCCAGCTCGCCAGCGACGTCACCACCCTTGGGAAATCACACGTCGTTATCGTTTCGTGATTGGTGTGACTCAAGTCGCACATATTCGGCGGCAAATTTGTTGAGCATCGCCATTTCGGATGTCTCCGGCTTTACAAAACACCGTGATGTGTTCGTAACCTTTTCGAGACCTCACGGAGTTCGGCGCACCACCCGACGGTGCCTCGACACGCAGTCCGCTGTACCACCGGGTGCGGCGTCGTGGGGCAGATTGGAAGTACCGCATCATGGCGACCAACACCGTCAAGCGACATGCCAAGCGTGCCGTCGCGGCCGGAGCCGTCGGAGCTGCCTCGCTCGGCGTCTTCCTGTTGCCCGCCGCGCCCGCCTCGGCCCAGCCGGTCACCATCCCCGGCGTCGGCACCTTCGACGTGCCCAACGAGATCCCGATCCCGCCGGGTATCCCGGGCATCGAAATCCCCAACCCCGCACCGCTACCGTTCATGGCGCCCAAGAAGTCCGTCGGCGATATCGCGCTCGACGCCGCGATGAGCAAGCTCGGCGCGCCGTACGTCTACGGTGCCGCCGGCCCGAATGCCTTCGACTGCTCGGGCTTGGTCAAGTGGTCCTACCAGCAGGCCGGTCTGGAGCTGCCGCGCACCAGCGGTGAGCAGCTGAACGCGGGCGCCCCGGTCTCGCTCGACAACCTGCAGCCGGGCGATCTGGTGTCGTTCTACGGCGGCAGCCACTCCGGCCTGTACGCCGGTGACGGCAACGTCGTCCACGCCTCCACCTCGGGCACCCCGGTGAAGCTCGCGCCGATTTCCTCCATGCCGGTCGCCGGCGCGCGCCGCTTCTGAGCAGCTCTTTCGACCACCCTGCCCGGCCGTACGAAACGGCCGGGCGTCGGGACGGCATAGCGTAGCGATCGCTTGCGGGCCGTTCGAAGGGCCAGTGATCATTTTGTGGCCCACTGGACACAGACCTACGCCGTTCCGTAACCTAATCGAGACCTTCCCGGGTTGCGGAGTTCGCCGCAGCGGTTCCGCAGCTTACGGAGGCGACAAGATCGCTTCACGAGAGAAACGGGGCCTGGCGCGCTGTGACAGCACATCACCGGAGACATCGCAGTAAACGTCTGGTGGGAGGGGCATTAGCGGCCGCAGTCCTGGCCGCCGCACTCTGCAGTGGCAGTCCAGCCGGAGCCGATCCGGCCGCCATGCCGACCACGGCCAGTGAGGCCGTACAGCGGATGATCGACCTGTCTCGCGAATCCGAACAGCTCAATCAGCAGGCACTCGGCGCGCAGGCCGATCTCGACACCAAACTCGCCGCCCTGCACGATGCCGACGCCGAACTCGCCGCGGCCACCCAGACCGCCGACGCGGCCCGCGAGGAAGTCCGCAAGTTTCAGCCGATCGTCGATCGCACCGTGATCGCCGCCTATCAGGGCGCACGCACCAGCCGGCTCTCCGCTGTGCTGCTGAGTGATTCACCGCAGCGTCTGCTCGACCAGATGTCCACCATCGATGTGATCTCGGCCAGGAACTCCGAGCAGCTCAATCTCTACAAGCAGGCCACCGCCACCGCGACCGAGGCGGAAAAGGCCGCACGTGCCGCCGCCGATACCGCCCGCGCGGCCTCCGATAAGGCCGACCAGGTGCGCGCCGATCTCGAGCGCAAGCGGGCCGGCCTGTCCGGATCCATCGCGCAGGTCGTAGAGGCATGGGGGCAGTTGTCCACCAAGGACAAATCGGCATTGGCCGGATCACCCTTCCCGCCCGGTTTCGATACCGATACCCTGCTGCGCGGACTCGTCCCCGGCAGCGGCACCAGCGCATTGGCCGCCGGACTCACCCGCATCGGCGACCCGTATGTATGGGGCGCGACCGGACCGCATCAGTTCGACTGCTCCGGCCTGGTGCAGTGGGCCTTCAAACAAGTCGGCAAGGATGTGCCGCGGACCAGTTCGCAGCAGGCCACCTACGGCACCCCGGTGGCCCAGAAGGATCTGCAACCCGGCGACGTCGTGTTCTTCTACTCCGATATCTCCCATGTCGGCATCTATGCGGGCAATGGAATGATGCTGCACGCCTCCACGTTCGGGGTTCCGGTAGCCGTTGCGCCGATGGGGTCGACGCCCTATCACTCGGCTCGACGATACTGATCAGCTATGAGTAGCTTTCGGCGGGCCCGCGCCTGGTTGTTCGTGCGGCGCCGCTTCCAGTTCGTCGCCACGGTGGCGATGGTGACCATACTGACCGGCACCTGCGGTGCACTGCTGATGATGCCGAATTCGGTGCTGCCGAAACTGCATGCGGCCCAGCCGACTTCGATCGGCAGCCTGCGCGCCGCCGATGATGATCCGCGCCTGGCCGCGGTGCGGCGAACACTCGAACCCTTCGGACACCTCGTAACGGAGCAGCTGCCGACCGGGAACGGCCAGCAGTCCCTGGTCGTCGGTCATCCGGCCCAGCAGGCCGAAATCGATACTCTCGCAGGTGAACTCGCGGCCGCGACCACAGCCGTCACCGGCGTATGGGGTCCGGGCTGGGCCCAGTCCGCGATGGTGGTGGTCGCATCGAATCCGTCGGAGTTCGCCGCACTGGTGCGCTCGGGTGCGAGCATGCCCGCAGATGTCGCCGCGGCCTCGGTCGCTGATCCGTTTACACCGGGCACCCAGCCGACCGGGCAGCGCGTCGTCTTCAGCTCCGATGCCGGACGCCGCCTCGACGCCGGCGGTCTGCGCACGCTGCTGCGCCATGAACTCACCCATATCGCCACCCGGGCACAGACCGTCGACGGCGCGCCGCAGTGGATGCTCGAGGGCTTCGCCGAATTCGTGGCCCACCTCGGCGCCGGACAGCATTTCGCCGATATCGCACCCACGGTCGCCACCCGCATTCGCGCCGGAGATGTCCCGCGCGATCTCCCCTCGGCCGCCGACTTCGCGGGCAGCGGTGCCGTCGTCGCCTATGAGCAGGCGTGGTCGGTCTGCGCGTTCGTCGCCGATAAGTTCGACCAGCCGCGCCTGGTCGAGCTGTACCGCCGCATCGCCGCGGGTAAACAGGACTCCGCGAGCGAGGACCGCATCATGCGCGATGTGCTCGGCACCAGCCGTGACGATCTGGTCGCCGACTGGCGCAGCTGGTTGTCCGCCCGCGCCGCTTGATCTCGGACCGCTACCCCTACCCGCCACGACGGAGCGAGACTTGCGAGCGACCGTTCGCGGCCCGTCCCACGTCCGAGCCGTCGAAGCGCATACGCCACAGTCGCGAACTCCCCTCGCTGACGCAACCACGACGGAGCGAGTCATACAAACGACATTCGCGACCCGTCCCACGTCCAAGCCCTCGAAGCGCATACGCCACAGTCGCGAACTCCCATCACTGACGCAACCACAACGGAGCGAGTCATACAAACGACATTCGCGACCCGTCCCACGTCCAAGCCCTCGAAGCGCATACGCCACAGTCGCGAACTCCCATCACTGACGCA